>VGXE01000001.1 GCA_016873455.1 Nitrospira sp.
ACCGGCTCGATCACCATCACCAATTCCGCCCACGGCACCACGCGATGCATCTCATCGAGGAACCGTTCCCGGCGGGTGGATTTGCGATACTGCTCGAAGGGGACTTCGGCAAAGGTCTGTTGGTGCATGGATGCGCCTCCCGTTCAGTGCTGCATTTCTCATAGCACATCACCAACGGGGAATAAATCAGACCTTCCCTAATATTACTTCAGCTCTGGGTCCATCGTTTCTTCTACCCTCTCAGAAAAGGAGTTCCTATGCATCGTCTGGCGGTTCAAGTCTCTGCCCTGGTAGTGGCTTCTCTCTTCGGCCTGTCGACATTTGCGCAAGTGCCGGCTGCCGACCCCACGGTTCCGCCTGTCACTCCCCCACCGGCTTCTGTGCCTGCTCCACCGCCAGTGCCGTCTACGCAGACTCCTGCTTCTTCTTCCGAGGAGAAGAATGGGGAAGGCGAAACACGCATGAAAGGTGATCGCCACCGCGACAAGTCTGAGCGGAAAGCGGAAAAGCAACGCCGAAAAGCCGAGCGAAAAGCTGAACGAGAGCGCCGAAAAGCCGAGCGGAAAGCGGAGAAGGAAAAACGGAAAGCTGAGAAGCAACAGCGGACGCAGGATGATGACAAGGACGACAAGGATGATATCGAGGATGATGACGACAAGGATGACGATCATGGCAAGAAAGACGGCAAGCACAGAGGTAAAGGGCGTCACTGACCGTTGAACATCCGAACATCATGCGCGGGGCCACGATTCCGGGAACCGCGGCCTCGCACGGTCTCCAGACCCGTTCCCATTGCTCCCTGCCCAGCACCCCGCTAGAATCCGCCCGCCGTCGTGATTCACCCGCATTCTGTCGTGAACAATGCGGGTGAGGCCGGAGCCGCATGCTGCTAAGTTTTGTCATCCTGTACCTCCTTATCTCCGTCGGGATCGGACTGTTCGCGGCATCACGCGTCCGAAACGCGAAGGATTTTGCCGTGGCGGGGCGGAGTCTGCCTCTGCCCATCGTCACGGCGACGGTCTTTGCCACGTGGTTCGGCGCCGAGGCCGTGCTCGGCATCTCCGCGACCTTCGTGCAGGAGGGGTTGCGAGGCGTGGTCGCCGATCCGTTCGGATCCAGTATGTGCCTCATGCTGGCGGGGCTGTTTTTCGCGCCGAGGTTATATCGGCTCAATATCATTACCGTCGGCGACTACTACCGGCTGCGCTATGACCGCCGAGTGGAAGTGCTCTGCACGATCGCCATCGTCCTGTCGTATTTGGGCTGGGTCGCGGCCCAGTTCAAAGTGTTGGGGTTGGTCCTCAATGCCGTCACCGACGGCGCCATCAGCCAGCCTGCCGGGATCGTCATCGGTGCGGCGATCGTATTGACCTACACAACCTTCGGCGGGATGTTTTCCGTCGCGATCCTGGATTTCGTCCAAATCTCCGTCATCATGGGAGGGCTCCTGTATATCGTCTCGGTCGTAAGCGGGCTGGCGGGCGGTGTGCAGACCGTCATCGACCATGCGGCGGCCGCCGGCAAGTTGGATTTGTTCCCGTCCGCCACGTTTCGCGAGTGGATCCCCTTCATCGGCGCATGGATGACCATGATGCTGGGATCGATTCCTCAACAGGATGTGTTTCAACGCATTACGTCCGCGAGGGACGAGCGCACGGCCGTGCGCGGATCGCTGCTGGGCGGGGCCATCTACTTCGCGTTCTGCTTCGTTCCGATGTTCTTGGCCTATGCGGCGACTGTGATCGAGCCGGCGAAGTTCACCGCGCTGTTGGCGCAAGATTCGCAGTTGATCTTACCGACCCTGGTCCTGGAACATACCCCGCTTGCGGCGCAAATCGTGTTTTTCGGCGCGTTGCTTTCTGCGGTGATGAGTTGTGCGAGCGCGACGCTGCTGGCTCCGTCAGTTGTCTTAAGTGAGAACGTCATTAGGCCGGCGCTGAGCCAGCTGAACGACTCGGAATTTCTCCGCCTGATGCGCGTCGTGCTCGTCGGATTTGCCGGGGTCGTGTTGGGCATAGCGCTGTGGTCGGATGCGACGATTTACAAGTTGGTGGTGAATACCTACGAGGTGACGCTGGTGGCCGCGTTTGTTCCGCTGTTCGCCGGGCTCTACTGGAAACGAGCCACGACGCAGGGAGCCTTGTGGGCCATCATCGGCGGGACGGTGAGTTGGATCGGTTTCGAGTGGTTCGGGCCTCCTGATTCCGTCTGGCCGCCGCAGCTCGTCGGGTTCCTGATTGCAGGAGTGGGAATGGTCGCGGGTTCTCTTGCCCCGAACCGTCGTGACTAATACGGGTTAGTGGTCCAGCGTGTAGCGAACGAGACGGCGGATCGAGTCGACCGTGAACGGTTTCTTGATCACGCGCCGTGCGCCGAACAGTTTGGCGACGTTCAGGAAGTTCTGGTCGCCTGTGGCCCCGGTCATCGCAATGACCTTGGCATCCAGGAATTCCCGCGTCAGCTCCAAGGTGATATCCATGCCGTCTCGTTCGGGCATCAAGATATCGGTGATGACAAGATCCGCCGGGGATTCGCGGTAGAGTGTCAGCCCTACTTCACCGTTCGTCGCTTCTCGAATCTGGTGTCCGTCCGCTTCAAGAATTTTTCGCAGCAGGGTTCGGATCGACTCTTCATCGTCAACAATCAGGATTGAAGCCATAGATTCTCCAGCTACAGCGGGGACTCACTGCCGACGCGACCGATGTGGAGGGCTTGAGCGACGGGACCGTGTTCACGGTGAGCAGCAATGCCACCAACGGGACGGCGAGCATCGATCCCGCCACCGGCTTGTGGAGCTATCAGCCGACGGCGGACTGGTACGGGACGGACAGCTTCACCGTGACCATCACCGACGATGCGGGGAACAGCAGCACGCAAGTGATCAGCGTGACCGTGACCCCGGTCAATGACGCGCCGACGGATCTGAGTCTCTCCGCCATCAGCATCGCGGAGAATGCGGCGACGGGGACTGTCGTCGGTACCGTTACCAGCACCGACCCCGACGCAGGCGATACGAAGACCTATAGCCTGACCGATACGGCGGGGGGCCGCTTTGCCATCAATGCGAGCACCGGCGTGATTACGGTGGCCGATGGCAGCCTGCTGAATTATGAAGCGGCGGCGAGCCACACCCTGACGGTGCAAGTGACGGACAGTGGCGGGCAGAGCTACACCGAGCAGTTCACGATCAATCTGACCAACGTGAACGAAGGGCCGAGTGACCTGCAGAAAGAAATTGGCGGTGGATCGTCATTTCTTCATCAGGATCGATCTGCAACGTTGGAAGGGATCGGAAGAGTGCCGTTCTCATCGCGAATGGAACATGCCATCAGTGAGGGGGAAGGGCGGGTTCCGGATGACCTGCGGAAGCCAGTTGAGTGGAATTCTCAACCAATACCCAAGCCGGATGTTCCTAATTCAGGCCGAAATATGTCGGCCGGAGTTCCTGAAGGGGAGTGGACTCCCCCGGTGAGTTCTACACCAGATGAGACGATGTCTCCTTCGTTGGGTAGGCATGAAGACGCCGTGGTGAGCCTTGACTCAGCAACTCAGGGTGATAGCGACGTAGGGCCGGTTTCTTGGCCACCCAGCGAGGACGTGGAATCCGTGCCGGAAGAGCCCAGTAATCTAAGTCTGCCGATCGGCCTGGGGCTTGTCGGAGCGGCCTTACAAGGGAGTCTTGGGAAGAAGGAAAAGGTGACGACGCTGAACGCGCAAGCGCCGTCACAAGATCAGCCGCCTACGAAAGAGCAGAAGGCTCACCAACCGAGTGCGGATGAGAAGGAGCCGCCTCCCAGCCAGCGATAAACAGCGTGTCTCTTCAGGGTGAGTCTCACTGTCGGAGTGCTTGCGCATATGATCGATTTCCACTGGGACGCTTGTCTGTAAGAGTTTCCTTCCTTCGCCGCACGCGGTAAGCTGTGCCATGCTTGGCCGCCTGTTACCGTCTCGATCGATTCCGATTCGGCGCTGGATGCTCGCGATGCTCGGCCTGCTCGGGGTCGGGGTTGCCGGGTTGATAGGATATGGTCTTGTCCTCTCCACAACCCTGGCACTGCCCAGGAGTGATGAGCATCCGCAACTGCTGATCTACAGCGCGCCCTTTGTGTTGACTCCTGGGCTTGATCTCGCCGAATCAGGCCTTCTCGACCGGTTGCAACGGTTGGAATATCGTCGTGTCGCGACAGCCCCACGAACGCCGGGTGATTATGTCCTGACGAATGAATCGCTCGACATCTTTCTGCATGCCCAGGAAGAGACTCGCCTTCCAGCCAGAACGATTCGATTACGACTGGTAGAGGGTATGGTTGCGGAAGTGCTGTCCCTCCCTGACCAGCAGCAAGACCCCATGGCCGTGCTCGAACCCGCCGTCATCAGCGGGGTGCGCGCGGGTTCCAAACAGGTCAGGGAATGGATTCCCTACAGCCGCATCCCCCCGTTGCTGGTGCAGACCCTGCTGGCCGTCGAGGACCGCCGCTTCTTTTCTCATTACGGAGTGGATCCCATCGCCGTTGGCCGGGCTTTGTGGACGAACATGACCAGCGGCGCGGTCGTGCAAGGCGGGAGCACGTTAACGCAACAATTGGCCAAGAATCTCTACTATTCGCCACAGCGGACGTTGCGGCGCAAGGTGCAAGAGTTCATGGCGGCCATCGTACTCGAATTCAAATATCGGAAAGAAGACATTCTCGAGAGCTATCTCAATGAAATCTATCTCGGTCAGGCCGGGTCAGTCTCCATCTATGGTGTTGCGGAGGCCGCGCACCGGTATTTCGGGAAGGGCCTCGATGAGTTGTCGATTGATGAGATGGCACTGATCGTCGGGTTGATTAAGGGGCCCAATGCGTATTCGCCCGTCAAGAACTTTGAACATGCGGTGGAGCGGAGGAATGTGGTGCTGCGCCGACTCCGAGACCAGGGCGTCGTGACTGAGACGGTATGGACCAAGGCTGTGAATCGGCCCGTGAAAGTTGTGTTATCTCAAGATGCACTGAGTGATGCTCCTCATTTTGTCGATCATCTGCTCCGGGAAGTCGAGGGAGGAACCGGTGTGGGTATCCCGGAAGGCGCCAGGATTTTTTCGACGCTCGACCTGTGGATGCAGCAACACAGTGCGCAGGCCTTGCAGCAGGGGCTCGCAAAGTTGGAAGCCACCTATTCATGGCTCAAGAGCGAGGAGCCGCCGTTGCAGGGAGCGATCGTTGTGCTGGACGTGAAGACCGGCCACATCCTTGCGATGGTCGGCGGCCGCAATTATCGTGTCAGCCAATTCAACCGGGCGGTACAGGCCCGCCGGTCAGCAGGGTCGCTCTTTAAGCCATTCGTGTATCTGGCTGCGTTTGAAGCCGCGCGAGGGCAAAGCACGGACCGAGTAACACCCGCGACTGTGCTGGAGGATGAGCCGGTGACGCTGGACTCTGGCACCGGTCCCTGGTCTCCACAGAATTACGACCGGCAATATCGCGGGCCGGTCACGGTACGGACGGCGCTTGAACAATCGTTGAACGTGCCGGCTGTGCGGGCGGCCCACCGTACGGGTATCACGCCGTTCATTAACCAACTGCGGGCGTTTGGAATAACTACGGCGTTGCCCAATAACTTATCCGTGTCGCTGGGCAGTTCCGCCGTGTCCTTAGTCGAGATTACCGCGGCCTATGGGGGGCTGGCCAATGGTGGCATCGCGGTGCGCCCGAGTGCCGTGGTCAACATGGTGCGGGAGACCGGCGAGACGGTTTGGAACCGGATGCCAGACCGTCGCCAGGCGGCCTCTCCGCAAGGCGCGTATCTCGTGACGTCGATGCTGAAAGGCGTGCTGGATCGAGGCACTGGTGCCAAGGCCAGAGTGTTTGGGGTGCACGGTCCTATCGCGGGCAAGACGGGTACCACGGATGGGTATCGGGATGCCTGGTTCGTCGGGTATACGGCGGATCTGGTGATCGGCGTATGGGTTGGTTTCGATGATGAGCGGCCGATCAAATTGACCGGCGCCCAAGCGGCGCTCCCGATTTGGAGCGCGCTCGCGACGCAGCTGCTGGGCGAAGACCGGCCGGATTTCGAGATGCCGGAGGGTGTGGTTGAGCGCGAGATCGATCCGCACACCGGTCAACTGGCCACATCGCAATGTCCGGAAAAGGTCTCCGAGGTGTTCATCGCCGGAACGGAGCCGACCGTCTATTGCGAAGTGCATGGAGATGGAATATGGGATCGGTTGAAGCGTACGTTCGGATTTTTCTGAGCAGGGTGAGACGACGTGCTGAACCTAGGGAGTGCCCGCAGAGAATCAACAACTGCTAGAAGTCCGTTGTTTCTTGGGGTATCCTGAGCCTCGATGATAATCACCCAGGAGCGTGTATGAAGAAAACCGGCTACATGGACGACGGCAACATCACCTTGCTCGCCAAAGGGGTTGAGTTGAAAGGGGAGATCAAGGTCGACGGTACGGTGCGCATCGACGGCCGGCTTGAAGGTGAAGTGCATACCAAGGGCGAAGTCATCGTGGGCGAAGACGGCGTCGTGAAGGGGATGATCACAGCCGGATCCCTCATCAGCAGCGGGCGTATCAAGGCCGCGGTGACGGCAACCGAGCGAGTGCAACTTCTGAAAACAGCGATTCTCATCGGTGAAGTGCATTCGCCGATCATGGTGATGGAAGAGGGAGCCAAGTTTCAAGGTGTCAGTGACATGGGCGCCACCGCCTGGCCGGAGGAAGTACAGAAGTTGCCCGGCAACGTCCGGGACATCAATCCGCTCCGGAACAGGCCCATTGACTTGATTGGAAAGGAACAGGGTTTCTAGTCCTCGCCGCTTCAACATCTATCCGTGTCCTGCTTCCACTGTGCAGATCTGGTCTTCGGTGACAAGGTTCACCGAATCTGCTATCAAGAGATCCTGTCCACGCACGAGCTCGAGAGGCCATGACTCGACAGCAAGTGTTTTCCATCGTGTTCTTTGCTCTGCTGGCGCTGTTGCTCTACCAGATGGGGCTCATGCTTCAGCCGTTCCTGTTTCCGGCTCTGTGGGCCGGACTCTTGGCCCATTGGGCGTTTCCACTTCATCTGCGGCTCTCGAAACTGTTCAAGGGGAATGACGCACTGTCCGCCGCGGCGCTCACCGTCGGCGCCTTGGGCATGGTCGTTGCCCCTTTGGCTGTGATGGGCGTGTTGCTGGTGGATGAAGCCGGCGCGGCGGAACAGACGATTCGAGCCTGGATCGCGGCCGGCGGACTGCACCGATTGCCGGACCAGTTGGCGACGATTCCGTTGATCGGAGGATGGTTGCGCAATGCCGCCACCGGCATCGATGTCCAGAAATTCTCCATGGAAGAGTCGGTGGTGGCAGGCGTCAAAGGAGTGAGTCAGTTTCTCGTCGGCCAGATGGGCGATCTCTTGAAAAATACCGTCATTCTGGTGACGGATTTCTTTATCATGCTGCTCGTGCTGTTTTTTCTTTTCAAGGACGGGCAGAAATGGTTCGCGGCCTGCTACGAATTGATTCCGATGGATGAGTCGCACAAGCAGAGGATTGTCGTTCGCCTGGACCAGACCATTCGCGCGGTGGTCAAGGGAATGCTGGTCACGGCCATTGTCCAAGGTGTGCTGGCCGGCGCGGCGTACTTGGCGCTTGGCGTGCCGTTTCCCATGGTGCTCACGGTATTGACGATCCTGCTGGCGCCGATTCCCTTCGGCGGCACGGCGCTGGTATGGGGACCGGTGGTCTGTTATCTGCTCTGGGTTGGTCCAATGATGAAGGCACTCATCATGCTGGCGTGGGGCGTCGGTGTCGTGTCCATGGTCGACCAATTTCTTCGGCCCTGGCTGATCGGCCAGGATGTCGAAATTCCCATCCTGTTGCTGGTGCTGAGTGTCCTCGGAGGGTTGGCTCTCTACGGGATCCTGGGGCTCTTCGTCGGGCCGGTCTTGGTCAGTCTCCTGATCACAGCCGTCCAGATTTATCGTGAAGACTATCACACCACCGTGAGCGAGTCCCCTCCCGCGCCACCACCGGCTCGTCCGGCCTAGCGTTAACCGTCAAGCGTCATTCGTCAGTCGAGTGGGGACCATCCTCTTCCTCCGCTTGTCGTATGACGATTGACGCATGACGCTGTTTACTCCAACGGGATCGTGATCGCGATTCCACCCATCACATCGTTCACCTTAAAATCCTGCTTCGGACTCAACGGATGACTGTTGTGGCACGTGACACAGGCAGGCGAGACTGCACGATCGGCATAGATGGCTTGGAAGTACTGCTTCTTGCCGCTTGAAACAACCCCGGTGACTGGCCGTTCGGGCTGGCGTCTGAGCACGTCCAGGGCTTTCCGCTCGAACTCGGTGGCGGGAGCGTTACGTTGATAGATTGGGGAGAACCCGATCAACCGGTAGCGAATCCCGCTCCCGCTCTCCGCCGCGAGCCGCCCGGACTGTTGAAGGAATTGTGCCGGAAGGGGGAGCGCATTGTCCTGTTCCCAATGTTCGGTGGCGGCGACGAGGCCTTTCTCCTGCATGCGGTTGACGATGTGTGTCGTGTAGATCGTCCGATCGGCCTCTAGGACGGCATGGACATAATCGGCGACTTTCTCCGGAGAGATGCTGCCGATCGATGGGTTCTCCTTGGCTGAGGGGAGAGAAGCCCCTCCCCAGAGTCCTCCTAAGAGGAATGCGATGGTTGCGGCTCGGAACGTGACACGGAGGGTGTCCATGGGCCTCCTTCTGGAGACAGGGGAGAACCGATCGGTAGAGTGACAACGCAGGTGGTGCCTCGACCTTCGACGCTCTCGATGCGGAGGTCGCCTCCGAACTTTCGGATAATCCGCCTCGACACCGTGAGCCCGAGGCCTGAACCTTCCCCCTGTCCCTTGGTTGTAAAAAACGGGTCGAAGATCTTCGACAGGTGCTGTTTGGAGATGCCGGGACCGGAATCGGCGATCGTCGCCGTCGCCGTATGGTCCGACACGCCGGTCGTCAACGTGAGCGTGCCGGTGCCCTTCATGGCTTGGGCGGCATTGGTGACGAGATTCACCAAGGCTTGCCGAAGTTGGTCTGGAAATACCAGCACGGGCGTATTGCCCCCATAGGTTTTGTGAATCACGATGTTCTTCATTTCAACGGTGGTTTGTGCCGTGGCGAGCACTTGATCCAAGATCTGCTCCAAATACACCGGCACTTGCCTGTCGAAGGCCTCGCGGTTGTTCACGCCGGTAAAGTCTCGAATGACCGTCGCCATGCGACGGCCATGAGCCACGATGTCCCGAGCGCAGGTCCTGATGTGCTCCAAGTCCTGTTCTTCTTGAATCATTTCTCCCAACCCGATGATTCCGAACAAGGGATTGTTGAGTTCGTGGCCGATTCCAGCGGTGAGCACACCGAGGCTTCCCGTTTTCTCCGCCTGGACCAGCTGGTCTTGCAGCCGGCTTTCGTCGGTGGTGTCTCGAAGCACCAGCCCAATGCTGTCTTCTTCCCCCGGTCTCGCGGGCAACCGGAACCATTGATAGTGATAGATGCGCGATCCGATGTGGAGTTCAGAACGAGGGCTGGATGATTCCTGATCGGCGCTCGGCGCAAGCGGATCCCTTGGTGCCGTCTCGCGCGCAATCACGGCTGCAGCAGAAGAGGGATCTCCGTTGGTACGAAACTCTGCTTGTAGTTTCTTCTGAACGGCTGGGTCGAGTGGAAGAATTGTGAACAGCGACGTTCCCGACATCGGTTCCTGGACCTTGAAGGATTCACGGGCTGCCTGATTGATGTAGCGCACGATTTCGTGGTCATCGATGAGGAGAATCGGAGTGGGGACGGCGTCCAAGATCTGATCCGTCGACTGCTGGAGGACCTGGACTTCCCGGGTCTTCAACTTGACCTGGTCGGTCAATCCGGCGAATGCCGCTTTCAACTGTTGGTTCATGCGGTTGAATTCAACAGCCAAATCCTCCAATTCGTCACCGGTCTGGATCTGAATCGGGATCCGCAATTCACCGCGTCCGATTGACTGCGCGGCCTGTTGTAGTTGGCGCACTGGTGTCACGATGCGGCCGGCGGCGACGTAGCCCAGCGAGGCCAGCAGCATCACAGCGGCGGCTCCAAAGGCCGTCACCCACGTAAGCAAATGCTGAACGGGCGCGAAGAGTTCATCGGAGGATTGCCAGACGAAGGTGTGCCACGACCCACTGTCAATCGAACCGTTGGTCGCCCGGCTTGTTTCCGGGAGAGGGGCAAAGCCGATGACGGACGTGGACTGTCCGCCGTGACCATCGCTCGAGGCCTGCACCCACCCGGGATGCTCCGGTGTGACGAGCGGGATTAAGTGTGGATCGGACAACGGGACGCCGGTCGGAAGAATGGGACAGCTGACGACGATCCCCTTGGTATCGATTAGCATGACATGACCGGTCTTCCCAAATCTGGTGACATGGGTCGCGGGAGAAAAGAACTCTTTGGCATCGATCACGCGGTGAAGTACTCCGACGACTTCATACCGGAGGCTATCCATGATGGGGAGGGAGATGGAGAAGACATAGGCGTTGACTCGATCGTCGAAACGGACATCTTCGATATAGAGTTTGCCTACCGCCTTGTTGAAGGCGCCCCGCCACCAGGCGGTCTCATGGTGGTGGAACGCCGGATGCTCGGTCATCGTTGCGACCAGTGCGCCCTGCGTATCTGTGAGGAACAGCAGTTTGGTCGATGCGCGGACGACTTGCGGAAGCAACTGGCCTGGTGCACTGTGACCGCCGGCATAATGTTCGCGGAGCAGTGTGCTGAGCGGGTTTTCGGTGAGAGACTTGATGGCGGCCGCGTCTCGCGCCGCCCACCGACGTTCGAAGTCCGTCAGCGCCGGGGTCTGGTGTGTCGACTCACTCTGCCTATCACGCCGCTGTTCCAGTGCGTGGATGATCGCCGGATCGTTCGCGATGCGCGCGGTGTGGGCGATTTCCTCGGCGAGGAGAAGATCGAGTTTGCGTGCAGCCTCGGTCGCCAACGCTTTAAAGCTCTCTCCGCTGACTTCCCGGATTTCTTGGGACCCTTGCCAGACTGCCATCCCCAAGCCGACCACGAGCGGGATGATGCCGACGAGCAGCATGGAGAGAATGACCTTGGCCTTGAGCCCCCAACGGGATCCGGATGGCGATGGAGCCGGCCTCGCGCTCATGGCCGCGCGCTCCTCTCGCCTGAGGCTGAGCCAGAAGGAAATGTGAGTGTAAACGTCGAGCCTCTGCCGACCTGGCTTTCCACCGCGATGGTGCCGTTCATGTGGTGAATGACACTCTTGATGTTGTAGAGCCCCAGTCCGGTTCCGCTCCCCGGCGGTTTGGTTGTAAAGAAGGGTTCAAAGATCCGGTCGAGCAGCTCGGAGGGGATCCCGCAGCCTGTGTCGGAGACACGCACCTGCGTGGCCCCGGTTGTCACGGCGGTTTCCAGTGTTAAGGTGCCCTGGTCTGCCATGGCCTGGACCGCGTTGGTAATGAGATTGACGAACACATGGAGGAGCTCATCGGGGTTTCCCTTCACGACGACGTCAGGCTGATAGCGCTTGCGAATCTCAATGTCTTGAAGCGCCACGGCATACCGGGCGATCTTCAGCGCTTCGTCCAGCTTGCTGTTGATGCTGATCAGACTGTCCTGGTTCAAGGACCCACGGCGCGAGTAGGAGGTGAGATCACGGCAAATGGCGGAGGTGCGTTTAACGGCTTCGATGATGTCCCGTGCTTGGGTGTGAACGGCGTCCAGGTCTGTTTCGTCGATCAGATTTTCGGCCAAGCCAAGAATCAACTGGAGCGGATTGTTCATGTCGTGGGCGATGCCGGCGGCGAATGAGCCGATTCCCGCAAGTTTCTCCGCGTGGAGCAACTCGGCCTGCAAGAGCGATTCATGCTGGACGAGTGTCCACAGTAGTCGAGACGCCTGTCCGCTGAGGATGGCAGTCCCAACTGGCACCTGCTCGTGGAGCACCGATTCCATCGTAGGATCCCCGGTGACGTCCATCACCAGGTGGTGGTCTCGGTGCTGGATCAGGTCGGCAACCCGGTCATACACCGGCACGTTGAGCTCGTGGGCTCGGGTGAGTCCGGGGGCCGACGGATTTCGATCGGCAATGCCGACGATCTCAACCGTGCCGATCTGATGGAGTCCATCGAGCAGGGCGGTACCTCCATGGCCTGCTCCGATGATGGCCACTCGCATCGGAAGTGAGGCGGCAACCGACTTGGTCTGCCCACTCACGATCTCGGAGTGAGCCTGGGCCGCAGAGGTCACCGCCGCCTCACTTCCCTGTGCCGTCGGCGTGTTCATCATAAGTGGGCCAATTCACGTTGCTCCATGGCGCGAGCAACGGAGGCTTTCAACTTCTCGCCTTCCACTGGTTTGACGAGATAGTCCACCACGCCCTGATGGAGGAGCGAGGTGGCCATGTCGGTGTCTGGGAATCCGGTCAGGACAATCAAGGGCACACGGGGATAATTTTCACGGAAGTACGCGATCGCTTCGATGCCGTTCACTTTGGGCATGCGGATATCGCAGATCATCACGTCTAATAAGAGACGATTTTCACCGCTGTTGATCGTCTCAATGGCTTTGGCGCCGTTTTCCGCTTCGAGGACATCGTACCCGGCTTTTTGGAGCGTCATCCGGACGACCTTCCTGATATCCGGCTCATCATCCACAACGAGCACACGGCCGTTGCACTGTCCGCCTCCGACAAAAAATCCAGATTTGAATTCATTCATAGTGACCTCCTGGTGAAGAGTAGAGGGTGACGTCTGGCTTGGTGCTCATCATGCGTTGTGCAAGGAGATGCGCAAGGCCTGTGCCGGACAGCGTGATCGCCTATGTGATTGAACTTCAAACGATCGATGATTGAGTCCGGTGTACGGCTCCAGCGTTGTGGCTCAGAAGCACCACCAGGTGTTGAAATCCACCAGTGTCACACTGGAAATCATTGCCTTTCCGAGCCGGTTTCAGCTAGGGTAGTTGACTGGATACACAGGGAGGTCTTGTGATTACACCGGATGTACTGACCGACTATATCCGCAAGAGCATGCCGGATGCCGTGGTGTCGGTGATGGACCGTACCGGGACGATGAACCACCTAAAAGTGAGTGTCGTCTCCGCGGCTTTTCAGGGCAAGAACTTGCTGGACCGGCATCGGATGATTTATCAGGCCCTGGATGCGCCGATGAAAGACGGGCGCATTCATGCGCTGGAGCTTACCGCGAAGACTCAGGATGAACATGAGATGTGAATGGCCGGGCGTATTGCGCTCGGAGTTGTAGCAAGGAGGCTGGATGATGGCGGAGCCGATCGAAGAAGAAATTCAGAAAGAAGTGAAAGCACACAAGATTTTGATTTATGGCAAGGGGACCAAACAGATGCCGATGTGCGGGTTCACGCGGGAGACCATGCAGTTTTTCGATAAATACGGCTACCCCTATGAGCTGATCGATGTCCTCTCACAGCCGGCGAAGCGGGAAGCGCTGACTAAGATCACCAATTGGCCGACTCTGCCGAAAGTGTTCATCGACGGCACGTTCTATGGTGACACCGACATCCTCGATCCGATGGCGGCCAAGGGTGAGATAGAACCACTGCTGAAGAAGGCGTTTGGGAAATAGCAAGCAGGAAGATTGATACGAGGGCGGCTGTTATGCTCTTGTGCTCGCGCAACGCGCGGCCTCGGAAGGCCCTCGTTGCATGCGCGCAGTGAGAGCACAACAGCCGCCCTCGTTTTTTCAGCAGCGGGAGGGAGAAGGAAGGGCGAGACAGATCAAGGCCGGCGGCATCGACACCGCTTCGATCGACCATGGCCAATCGACACAATTCGAATCGCACGTCGCGTTGCTCTCTCAGAACGTACCGGTCTTGGAAAACCTTGCCGAACTGCGCAGCCTTCCCGAAAAGAACTTCGACGTGATCGCCCTCCCTATGAAAATTGCCGGTGGCACCGGTGGGCCTCTCCGCATCATCGCGGTCCTGCCTCGTTGATCGGTTGTCCGCCTTGGTGGACTTCGATAGGGACCCCGCGCATCCTGCCAGGGCACTCTGACCCTGTCTCGCGCTCGTTTTTGGAGAGCCACCTATCTCGTGATATACACGATGCGCCTAACGCTTTCGCCTTGCCCTTGAACCCAATCGGATATCACTTTCCACAGCCCGGCGTGTTCTCGCAGTTTTCAATCAAAGCATCAATAAATGTTGGACGTTGAAGCGTATCCGTGAGGGATGCTGTCGCCGCCCAGCCAGGATCAACACGCCGGAAGAGGCGTATGCTTGCTTGCTCCACTTTCCCGCTCAAGAACTTTGCAGCTTCAGCTCCTTCGATCGTGCCGCGAAAACGGATCCACTTCTCCGGACACGAGTCCAGGTGCAGTGCCGGACTATCCCCATCCTCCCAAGACGTAATGGTTACTGGGAAGGAAGCAGTGTGGTTGAGGTGTGAATATGGAACATTCTTCCACATTCGACCGTCTGCATACCTCGTGAAATGAAGTGTAGCGTCCTTCTTCCGGATCAAATGCCGATACGGGCTACGATTTCTGACAAGTGCACCCATTGTAAAAGATGTGCCAGATACGCTGCCTTCAAAAATCCAAAAATCCATCGCTTGATTGCCCTCGGGTTCGTCAACGAGAGAGGGGCTCGTCTGACCTCGCTTAACCTCAAGCGTTGGCTCAATGTTTTGCGAACACTGCACAACTGTGGCCGAAAAAGACTCGGGGCCGGTGCTGCGAAGTTCCTTAGCGGTTTGCTGATGAGGGGTACAACCGGAAAAAGCAAGGAGACTTAGGCCACTGATGAGAATGGGGAAACGATTCATGACGCCCTCCTACCTATATATTCAAGGAACGATCAGAACGCGATTATGATGGTCCTATTGGAAATCCAAGTCGCAGGAAGGTCAATTGAATTGACTTTTTAGAAGGGTGCCGCACGGAGTTCTCATCGCCTTTCTCTAACCAGGCACGTCATAGATTGTTCACTCTACAAACGGCTGTTGAAGTAGCGGGCCGCGCCGGGATGGTCTTGCTGGAAGCGGATGCGCGGCATATTTCTTTGCACGAAGGGAGTGACTCAATGGGTGAGACATCACGCAAGACTGTGGCCGGACGGCACGCGACGATCGCGCGGGATCCGGTTGCTGCCGTCACACCGCTTGGCGAACTCCCCTTTGTCATCGGATTCCTCAAGGTGAGCGGCGTCTTCGAGGCCTGGGTGGTGGACTGCCTGCTGATCTACCCTAGGCAACCACACATAGGCATGGCCGGTAAATGAAAGAACCCGCATTGCGGCTCGGCACTCATCATCACGCCAAGCCGACGAGATGGGCTGGAGCAGAGATGGTTGCGCATTGATAACCTTCTGGACTTGGCGTGCACTCAAGAGTCTTGGTAGTTCCTGGGCTAGCTGGTTCAATGTGGGACAGTCGGGCAGCGTTTGGCAAGGATCGGACGGGAGGAATCCCTGTTCAGGAGAAATCCCAAAATCGGCCAGTGACATGGGCTGGGCAATAGAAGGTTTCACACCTGCCTCCCGGTGCTCACTCTACCACTCATTTATCCCATTGTAATCAGGCGGTAGCAATCGAATGCAAACAGGTGTGTGCAGGTTTGTCTTGAAGTTCCCTTGTCCCAAGGTGGGCCTGTTGATTACTGGTGCAACCTCAGCGGAGGCACGGTGACCGACTGAAAGAAGAAGGCCGACTCAGGTGAGGCGGCCTTCTTGGTTTTTCCCCTAGCAGGTGTGGTGTGGGTGCTCTCGACTGCGCGCTTTTTATTCTCCCTTGCAGGCCTGCGTCTCTCAGGAGCGACCTTGGCGGAGGAATGGGGACCCACCGAACTTCGGGCGATGTGAAAGCTGGAACTGACTGAGGGACTGCGGTCGCCGAAGCGACCGCAGCTGAAGGAATTCCAGAAGGTTCGCGTCGCACGAAACCGGAAGGGTCATTCCGGGAGCCTGGGAGCGACGGCGAGACGCTGGCCTGCCTCCCTACGTTCCCATTTCACAGGATGCGAGATACTTCTTCTGCTCCGCCGTCAGTCTATTGATGTCCACGCCCATACCCGCCAGCATGAGTCGTGCGATCTCCTTATTCGCTTCCTGTTGAGACAGGATTGACTTGATTGGGAGAGACAGCCGTCAGGATGAGCAAGGGAGAGCCCTGGTTCGCTAACTGCTGGAAATTCTTGAGGGTGTGGGTGTCATCCTGCAAGTCCTCTCCTGGCCGATTCCGCTTTGGTGACCTCAGTAGTTGCGTCCGACACGTGTTTGGGAGACGCAAATAGCACCGAAAGAAGCCGGTGCTATACTTTCTCCATCCTGAGCTGGAGGAGGCTATCGTGCACTATTCTTCAAGAATTCGATTCTGCAAAGCTGCTGTGATTCTCATGTTGGCGGCCGGATTTATGGGAGGGGCTGCGAGCGCGGAGGAAGATTCCCGAGTCTCCCCACAAGGGGGCAGCTATTTCAAATATGATGGGGGAAAATTTTCGCACTATATCGAGCTTCGCTCTGATGGGTCATATCGGAGGATTGCACGCGGGCATCGCTATGCTGAAGAACGGGACCACGGCATGTGGCAGCAATCTGAAAGCCAACAGCTACTCTTGTGGTCGGACCTCCGTTTTCACAACATCAACGCCGGTGCCTTGATCATCTCGATGGGGAATCGCGAGCGAGAGAAGATGCTTCCGCAACTCCGGAAACGAATCCAACTGTTTCTCAAAGAACATCGCGCACCGGAGTTTCTTGCCGAGGATGTCGAACGTATCAAGGCAATGGACTTGATTGGCGAGCCTGCCGCGAATGCCGGAGAGATCACCGTGCTGGGATCAAAACGCGTGCATCGGTCGGATTTGGAGAAACTGTCTGCAGCGATTCATACATTTCTCTCCAGTAATCGGAAGAATCTCTTTGCCCTCACTCCACTGGAGTACAAGGCTTCGACCATTTTCGTCGACGATGAACATGCGGAACGGACTAGGAGTATGATCGGGGACGAACTGGGGCGGGTGGCACATTCCGTTTCGATGCTCAGCAAATACGGGTACCGTAAAATAGAGGCGGCACAATTTCACAACGAAACGAAGGAAGTACAATCGGTCCTGTTCTCTCCGGAGGGGAACAAGCGTCAGGCGCAACTGAGCCGAGAATAGCAGGCAATTGAGCCCAACTGCGTCGTAAGACTCGGTGCATCCTCTGATTAGGGTTTCCAATAAAGAAAAGGCCGCCTCATCTGAGGCGGCCTTCTTGTTTTCTCGCTCTAGCAGGTGCGGTGCGGGTGCTCTCGACTGCGCGAATTCACCGAGCATCGCCCACTATTTTGAAATCAGATTGGTCCTGCATGCGCGGTGATCGAGCACGGAGAGTACCCGCGCCGCGCCTGCTCTCTATGTTCCCATTTCCCAAGATGCGAGATATTTCTTCTGCTCCGCCGTGAGCGTATCGATCGCCACGCCCATGCCGGCCAGCTTGAGCCGCGCGATTTCCTTGTCGATGTCCGCCGGGACCGGATACACCTTCTTCTCCAGCTTCTTGTAGTTCTTCACGATATATTCGGCGCCGAGCGCCTGGTTGGCAAAGCTCATATCCATGACGCTGGACGGATGGCCTTCAGCGGTGGCCAGATTGACCAGGCGGCCTTCACCGAGGAGGCTTACGCGGTGGCCGTTCTTGAGGGTGAACTGTTCGACACCGGTGCGGATCACCTTTCGGCTCTTGCTCAATTTCTCCAGCGCGGGGATGTCCAATTCCACGTTGAAGTGGCCGCTGTTGCAGACGATGGCGCCGTCTTTCATGGCGGCGAAGTGCTCGCCGCGAATCACGTGGATGTTGCCGGTTACCGTGACGAAGAAATCGCCGATCGCCGCGGCCTGCTCCATCGGCATGACGCGGAAGCCGTCCATGACCGCTTCCAGGCCTTTCAACGGATCGATTTCGGTCACGATCACATCGGCACCCATGCCCTTCGCCCGCATGGCAATGCCGCGCCCGCACCAGCCGTAGCCGACGACAACGACGACGGAGCCGCAGACTAACCGGTTGGTTGCGCGCACGATGCCGTCCATGGTGGACTGTCCGGTGCCGTATCGATTGTCGAACATATGTTTGGTATTGGCGTCATTGACGGAGATGACCGGGAATTTAAGGACTTTCTTGTCGGCCATGCTGCGGAGTCGGATGACCCCGGTGGTCGTTTCTTCCGTCCCGCCGATCACGTTCTTCAACAACTCTTTGCGTTTGGAGTGCAGATGTGACACGACATCGGCGCCGTCGTCCATGGTGAGGTGCGGACGGTGCGCGATGGCGGATTCGATATGGCGATAGTAGGTGGCGTTATCCTCTCCCTTGATCGCAAACGTCGGAATGCCTTCGTGCTGGACCAGCGCAGCGGCCACTTCATCTTGGGTGCTGAGTGGGTTCGAGGCACAGAGGCGGACGTCGGCACCACCGGCCTTCAGGGTGATCGCCAGATTCGCCGTTTCCGTCGTGACGTGGAGACAGGCGGTCACTCGTACGCCTTTGAGCGGCTGCTGCCGCGCGAACCGCTTCCTGATCAGGCGCAGCACGGGCATCGTGGCCTCAGCCCATTCGATCTTCAAGCGACCTGCGTCAGCCAACTTAATGTCTCTCACGTCGTAGTCCACGGAAACCTCCTTTGCAGAGCGTCACTCGTCATTTGTCAGTGGTCATTCGCAGTCAAGATAAAGGGGGACGAGTTGTGTAACCCGCCCCCCCCCTTGGCCATAGCGTTGGCCTCAGTCTGTCGGTCCTACAGCCCCGCGTCTTTCCGCAGGGCTTTGGCCTTGTCGGTCTTTTCCCAGGTGAATTCCGGTTCGTTGCGCCCGAAATGTCCGTAGGCGGCGGTCTTCCGGAAGATCGGCCGTCGTAGCTTCAGGTGCTCAATGATGCCGCGTGGGGTCATCGGGAAATGTTTGCGCACGAGTTTGTCGAGGTGATCGACGGAGACTTTCTCCGTATTCTTGGTATCGACGAGGACTGAGACGGGATCTGCCACGCCGATCGCGTAGGCCAGTTGCACCTCGCACTTGTCGGCAAGGCCGGCCGCGACGAGGTTCTTGGCGATATAGCGGGCCATGTAGGACGCAGAGCGGTCCACCTTCGTGGGGTCCTTGCCGGAGAAGGCGCCGCCCCCATGACTGCCATGACCCCCGTAGGTATCGACGATGATCTTTCGTCCGGTTAACCCGGTGTCGCCCATCGGACCACCCACGACGAAGCGGCCGGTTGGGTTGATGTGGTGTTTCACGCTGGCCTGGTCGTAGAGGTGCTTCGGCATCACGGGTTTGATCACCTTCTCCATGATGTCGCGCTCGATTTGCTTGTTCGTAACGTCGGGGCCGTGCTGCGTGGAGACGACGATGGTGTCGATACGGACCGGCTTGCCGTTTTTGTATTCGACGGTGACCTGGGATTTGCCGTCCGGGCGCACCCAGCCGAGAATGTTCTTTTTCCGTACTTCGGCCAAGCGGCGGGTCAACCGGTGGGCGAGCACGATCGGCATCGGCATCAACTCGTCGGTTTCATTTGTGGCATAGCCGAACATCAGGCCTTGATCGCCCGCCCCTCCGGAGTCAACGCCCATGGCAATATCGCCGGATTGTTGATGAATGGCGGTCAGGACCGAACAAGTGTGAGAATCAAAGCCCCAGCACGCGTCGTTATAGCCGACATCCTTAATGACGTCGCGGATGATGTCGGGAATTTCCACGTAGGCTTTGGTCGAGATTTCTCCCGCGACGAATGCGATCCCGGTCGTCAAGATCGTTTCGCAGGCGACGCGGGAATACTTATCCTGGGCGATCATCGCGTCCAGAATGCCATCGGAAATCTGATCGGCTATCTTGTCCGGGTGCCCTTCCGTTACTGACTCCGAGGTAAACAAATAATTATTTCTCATGCGCCCCTCTTTCTCCTAGGTGCAAGCCGTTGTGCGTTGCGGGTGGATGGTTCCAGGCTGTGACACGATCACGGCGACGGATCCGTCCGATAGAATCTTGAGGATTTTAGAGGAGATGACCCGGTTTGTCCATTGCTTCGAACGTAGGGGAGGTTGTCCGGGGCGTGGACGTTTCCTTGACAGTGCTTTTTGTGCGTTTGTAAGATACGAGGATTTCAAGGGAATCGTGTCGGACTGAGGATTCGGGCCGAATGAGCGTGGGTGCGTTGTTCATATGGATTTCCATGGGACTGGTTGTCGCGTCCCCCGTCATGACGGCGTCGGGCGCCCAAGCAGAACCGGCGCCATATGTGCGGTCTCAGGTCGCTGAGCGGCATGCGGTACGGGTCGGCGACGAGGCGCCGGACTTTCGCTTGCGTGATCTGGATGGCAATCTGACCAGCCTGTCCCAGTTTCGGGGAAAGGTGGTCCTACTCAATTTCTGGGCGACGTGGTGCGGCCCCTGCCGAGTCGAAATGCCGGCGATGGAACAACTCTATCGGTCATTTCCCCGTCGAGAATTCCAAATCCTCGCGGTCTCCACGGACCCGCAAGGGGTGGCGGTGACCCGCCCATTTCAACGGAAGATCGGGTTGACGTTTCCCATCCTCCATGACACGGCGATGGAGGTCGGTATGACCTATGGCGCCCGGTCGCTTCCGATGACGCTGATGATCGATCGCCAGGGGATCGTTCGCCAGAAGAGTTTCGGCGCTCGAGACTGGGATTCCCCGGAAGCCCGTGAATTGATCCAGATACTCATGAAATCATAACCATGACCCAATCGCTCCCTCAGATTTCGGTGCTCGCCGCGTTTTCAGCCGGGTTGCTGTCGTTTGTGTCGCCGTGCGTGTTGCCGCTGGTTCCGTCGTATATTTCCTATATCACCGGGCTCTCGGTCGAACAGCTGACGGACATGTCTGAGCGGGCAAAATTCAAGAAGGCGATCGTCCTGAATTCGCTGCTCTTCATCGCCGGATTTTCCACTGTCTTCATCGCCTTCGGTGCGTCAGCCAGCTTGCTGGGACAAGTGCTCGTGACCTACCAGGACTACATTCGTCGGATCGGCGGTGTGTTGATCGTTGTGTTCGGGCTGTATCTCCTGGGGGTGCTGAACCTGAATTTCTTGAAAATGGAACATCGCTACCAATTTCGCAACCGCCCGGCGGGCTACCTTGGTTCGTTCTTTATCGGGGTCGCGTTTGCCGCGGGTTGGACGCCTTGTGTGGGGCCGGTATTGGGATCGATCTTGCTGTATGCCGGCACGACAGACTCTCTGGTCGACGGCATCGTGTTGTTGACGTCCTATTCATTGGGGCTGGGGTTGCCATTGTTTCTGACAGCCTTGGGTGTGGATCGATTTCTCGCCTATTTCAAAGAAGTCCGTGCATACCTGTGGGGTGTTTCCACGGTGAGCGGCGTCCTGCTCGTCGTCGTCGGCGTGATGATCTACGCCAATTCCCTCACCATGGTGACGAGTTTCTTGGAGCGATTCGGCATCGGCTGGTATTTAGGGCAGTAGTGCGCCCTGTCTTTCTTCTTCCCTCTCTCCGCCATTCCTGAGCACGGTTCCTACGCCATCGCTTGAAAGAGCGTATGGCCTATGGCTTATGGCACAAAACGGGAGTGGGAATTACAGTGGTTCTCTCTCCTGGTCCGATTACGTGCTATATGCCATTAGCTATATGCTTTTGTCCCCATCGGGGACAGGGCTAGCACCAGGCGCCGAGTCGGCAGGAGGTAAATGCTTGTCCGAGGGGGCTAACGAGGGAAGCACCGGCTGATCCGAATGAAGGGGTGGCTTGAGTAGAAGACAGGCCTGACGTGTATGGTCTGGACGACGCCGGTCCCGCATCGGACGCAGTGGCTGAATCCGACTTCTGGACGAGCAAGGGCGGGTACGCTCCTCCGAGCGTTGCGAGCAGGCTCTTCCCATCGGAGGCCACGTTGCTGTCCGGATATTTTTCAAGGAGGAGCATGAGATCAGCTCTGGCCCAATCGTCAGCCCCCAGCTCATGGTGGCTCATGGCCAGGAAATATAGGGCATCCGGAGCGACGGGGCGATCGGGGTAGGTTGTGAACACCTTTTCGAATCGGTGCGCGGCGGCGAGATAGGAACCCCGCCGGTAATAAAAGCGTCCGACGAACAGATGCATCTCCGCCAGCCAATTACGGCAGTCTTCCAGTTTCTCCAGTGCCTGCGCATCGTACCGGCTTCCAGGATAATCCCTTCGCACCCGTTCAAACGCGGCAATTGCCTTTTGGACGGGTTCGGGGTCTCGGTCGATACTCTTGCCCATCTTCAGATGCACTTCACCAAGCCGGAACGCGGCATAGGGGGCGAGTACATGGTTTCGGTACATCTCGAGGAATCGGGTGTATTCGGTTAGCGCCTCGGCATACTCCTCTTTCTCGAAGTACGCTTCCCCACGTTTGATCATGACGTTGGGGTGATAGTACCGCTCGGCGGTGTCTTCAACGAAGATCTGTTCATCTGTACCGGTTATGGCTTTTCTGACGCCGTCCCGCAGGTCTTTGGGCGTGGCGGAGCAACCCGCAAGAAAGCTCTGCCCCGCGAGGAGGCAGCTCAGGGTGATTATGCAAGAAACGATTGAGGGACGATGAGCTGAGGTGCGCGGAGGGAAGGGTAGCATCTCCATACGCGTTACTGATAACAAGTCCGGGGGAGAAAAAGCAAGAAGAGCAAGATGAAACGGGGGGTCGGTTGACCTCCCCCACCATGCTCCCTATAATTTCCGCGCATCGAGGTCTCGACCTCCTTATCTTCTCAACGGCGATCGGTAGGAGCCATGATCCGAGCCAGGGTAATTGGAACCGGCAGTTATCTCCCTTCCCGGGTCGTCACGAATGAGGACATTGCTTCCACACTGGGGCTTACACCGGACCACATCCAACGGCTGACCGGTATCAAGGAACGGCGGTGGGCGGCTGACCGTGAAGCCCCTTCCGATATGGCAATCGAAGCCGGGCGTCGGGCTCTTTCTGCGGCCGGCTGCGACGCGTCTGCGGTTGAAGCCATAATCCTGTCGACCACGTCGCCGGACACCGTATTTCCTTCCACTGCCTGTTACGTGCAGCGGGGGCTGGGGTGTCAAGGCGTGGGGGCCTTTGATGTGTCCGCCTCGTGTTCCGGATTTCTCTATGGACTCTCCATGGGGCAGGCCATGATCCAAAGTGGACAGGTGAAAACCTGCCTGGTAGCGGCCTCTGAGGTCAAGTCCCGATCGCTCGATCCAAAGGATTCAGAGACGGCCATGCTGTTCGGCGATGGGGCGGGGGCCGTCGTCTTGCGGGGCGAAGACGATCGTACCCCGGATTGGCGCGGGATTCTCGGAATCAGGTTGCGCGCGGACGGGTCTCGTCATGGGCTGATCCGCGTCCCAGCCGGCGGGTCACGCACTCCAGCGACGCATGCGACGGTGGAAAAACAGGAACATACCATTCGCATGCAGGGGGCCGCGCTCTATCGGATCGCGATTCGGCGGATCGAACAAGCCGTGCAGGAGCTCTTAAAAGAATTCGGCGTCGGTCTCGGCGAGATCGCACAAGTGGTGCTGCATCAAGCCAACGGCAGGATTTTGCATCAGGTCGCCGATCGACTAGGGATTCCTCCGAACACATTATGTTCGGTCATCGAGCGGTACGGCAACACATCGTCGGCTTCGTTGCCGATTGCGCTCGACACGGCCGTGCGGAGTGGAGCCGTTGCTGCCGGTGATCTTGTGTTGTTAGGCAGTTTCGGCGGAGGGGTGACCTGGGCCACCGGGCTTGTGCGGTGGTGACGGTCATTCGTACGGATCGTACACTCTTAACCGGGATCGGTAGTCGCCTCTCTGGTGCTCACAGGTAGACGGACGACAAACCGGCTTCCGTGAGGGTGGGCCGCTTCCACCCAGACTTGTCCACTCAATCCCTCGACGAGATGTTTCACGATCGCCAAGCCAAGCCCGGTCCCGCCGAGCTCGCGAGATCGGGCCTTGTCCACACGATAGAACCGTTCGAAGACTCGTGGGCGGTCCGGTTCCGGAATACCGATCCCGGTATCCGCGACGCTGAGGTCGATCATCCTGTCGGCTGAGGCGGGGGCGAATCGCGCGTCGACAGTAATGGTCCCGCCGACCGGTGTGTATTTGACGGCATTGTCGAGCAGATTCGTTAGCACCTGGACGAGCCGTTCTTCGTCCCCCTCCACCGGCGGGAAGGCTTGATGGACCGTTGAGATGAGCCGGTGCCGCTTCTTATCAGCGAGCGTTTTCATCATGGCGATCGTGCGATCGATCAGAGGGGAGAGGTCGATCGGCTCTTGTTTGAAGTGCACGCTGCCCGATTCGATCTTCGAGAGCTCGAGCAGGTCGTCGAGGATCAGATTGAGCCGATTGCTCTGGTTCAGGATGATATTCAGAAAGTTGCCTGTCGTGGCGGGATCATCCTTGGCACCGTCCAGCAGCGCTTCGACGTAGCCCTTGATTGAGGTCAGCGGCGTGCGAAGCTCATGAGACACGTTCGCCACGAAATCCTTCCGGATCGTTTCGAGACGCCGCAGTTCCGTCATATCGTGAAAGACCAAGACGACACAGGCCTCGTTATCCCGTTCTCCGCCCGCGGCAGAGACTTCGATGTGCAGGCACCGTCCGGTCAAGGGCAGAATGATTTCCGCGTCATGGTTCGCCCGCGAACCTAACGCCGTGTCGATCAGCTCGTTCAGCTGCTGGTGGCGGAACAGTTCGGCGGACGGGCGTCCTCGGGCCTCTGTGCGTGCAATGCCGAACATGTGCTCCAGGGCCGGATTGATCTGCAGGACGTAACCGCGAGGATCCAGCACCATGACCCCTTCGACCATCGACGTCAGGACGGCGAGGAGCTGGGCGCGATCTTCCGACAGGGCATCGATTTGGGCATGCAGCCGGTCAGCCGCATTATTGAGTGTGGACGCCAGTCGGCCGATTTCGTCGGGCGCAGCGGTCTTGATGGGGACAGCCGGCTGTCCTGCCGCCAATTGTTGGGCCGCATGGGTGAGATCCGACAGTGGGGTCGTGATGCTGTGAGCCAGTCCGATGCTGAGTGTGACGGCAACCAGGAAGGCGACACTCAGGGCCAACACGAGCGAGTGCCCCACCAGCAGCCCAGCGACAGCCAGACTGCAAGCCACGATTAGGATTGTCCCCAGCGCGATTTTCCAGCGGATGGATAGTCTCATACGCTAGCGTCGATTACCGTCTACAGCTCTTTCAGCTTGTATCCCAGGGATTTCACGGAGACGATGGCCTCGTCGAGCAACGGAAGTTTTTGTTTGAGCCGCCGGATGTGGACATCGACGGTTCTGGTCGTTCCATAATAGTCGTAACCCCAGACGGTGTTAAGAAGCACGTCACGGGTCAGGACGCGTCCCGGATTCCGCAGCAGGTGTTCGAGCAGTCCAAATTCCTTTGCCGTCAACAACACTTCTTTTTCGCCGAAGCGAACCTCATGCCGTCCAAGATCCATGGCCAGAGGACCATACCGATAGTGGGTGGTTTCGGCGGAAGGTGCGCGCTCCAGTCGGCGCAACAAGGCCTTTGCCCGTGCCACCAGTGCCTTCGGGCTAAACGGTTTGGTCACATAATCGTCGGCACCCAGTTCGAGTCCAACGATCGTATCCGATTCCTCGGCTTTGGCCGTCAGCATGATGATCGGGAGCATCGCAGCCTCGGGCATGGCACGCACACGTTTGCAGACTTCAAGTCCGTCCATTTCAGGGAGCATAAGATCCAGTAGGAGCAGGTCCGGCTTCTCGTTGTTCACCTTCTTGAGCGCTTCGATCCCGGTCGTTGCCGTCAGAACTCGAAATCCCTCTTTCTCTAAGTAGTGTGTGACGAGTTGCAGAATCTCCCGTTCGTCTTCAACGACGAGAACTTTCTTGCTGTTCGAAGCGGTCATAGGACACCGAGACTACGGGGGAGTAGAAAGAGAGTCAAGCAATGGGGTGAAGGATGAAACGTGAGGGGGTGGAGACACGCAAGAGGAATAGGGGATACTCCATGCTATGTATAGGCCACGGCTGCACTCGACGGGCCGGCGAGGTGACGCAGGCTGTGAATAGGGTCTGGCTTTGCGTTCTTGATTAATCCTGACAATCCGACGAGCCTCCAGCACCACGGCCCATCGTCCTCGCGTGTATGATCTGCCTTTGGTGAACCTACAAAAGTCTGGCAAGAGATGTAGACTGTCTATATGCCCGAGGTTGTCCAGAATGGATTGGAGGAAGGGGGCGCAGCGATGGCGGCAATTCGGTTGACGGGACCTGCTCTTCTGACGTATCGTGAACCGACTGTGGACCAGACAACTTTGTAGAGCCCGGCCGAGGAGCTACGACGATGATGAAAATCTATCTTGCCAATCCCCGTGGGTTTTGCGCCGGTGTCGATCGAGCAATCGACATTGTGGACCTGTCTCTCAAGAAGTATGGCGCCCCGATCTATGTTCGCCATGAGATCGTCCATAGCCGCCATGTCGTGAATTCGCTCCGGCAAAAAGGGGCGGTATTCGTGGAAGAGCTGAACGAAGTCCCGGAAGGGTCGGTTGTCATTTTCAGTGCACATGGCGTAGCGAAATCTGTGTGGGAAGAGGCGCGCCAGCGCCGCTTGCACGTGATCGACGCGACCTGTCCGTTGGTCATCAAGGTCCACAATGAAGTCAATCGTGACTACACTCAGGGATACGATCTGATTCTCATCGGCCACGCCGGCCACCCCGAAGTGATCGGGACGTTGGGCCAGATCCCCGACAAGTTCCATTTGGTGTCCTCTGTCGGCGATGTCGAAAAACTGCATGTGGAGAATACGGTCAACCTGTCCTATGTGACACAGACCACGCTGAGCGTGGATGAATGCCGGGATATTGTCGGCGCCCTCCATAAGCGGTTCCCGAACATCAAGGGCCCGCATCAGGAGGATATCTGTTACGCCACCCAGAACCGGCAAAATGCGGTGAAAGAATTGTCTCGTTTGGTGGATGTGATCCTGGTGATCGGATCGCCGAACAGTTCCAACTCCAACCGGCTGCGCGAGTTGGGCGAACAATGCGGCATTCCGTCTTATCTCATCGATTCGGCCAACGACATCAATCCGGAGTGGTTGCAAAGGGCCAAAGCCGTCGGCATTGCAGCCGGTGCCTCGGCTCCGGAGGTCCTCGTCACAGAAGTCGTGGCGTTCTTGCGCGCCTCCGGTCCATCGGAGTTGGAAGAGCTTACGGTGATTGAGGAAGATGTCGAATTTCTCTTGCCGAAGGAGTTGGTCCAGATCGAGTCCGCGGGTAAGTCTGCGGCCAGTGTCGCCGGGTAAGTCGTTCAACCGCGTGTTCGTGAATATTCCCTATACCTTGTAGGGTATAGACTGCTGCTCCCCTACCTGCTGTATTTCCTTTTGCTTTCCCTAAACTCGTTGTGCTAGAAGGGCACACGGATTTTTCAGGCTTTCAACGGTCGGGAACTTTCTCAAATAGGTGATCTGATGTATTTGAAATCATTGGATATGTTGGGGTTTAAATCCTTTGCGGAAGCGAAAATCAATTTCCCGGAGGGGGTCACGGCGATCGTCGGACCCAATGGGAGCGGGAAGAGCAATGTTGTGGATGCGATTTTGTGGGTCTTAGGGGAGCAGAGTACGAAGACGCTTAGAAGTGAGAAGATGGAAGACGTCATTTTCAACGGCACGGAATTGCGCAAGCCGTTGGGAATGGCGGAAGTCTCCCTGACCATCGGGGGGTTGGACCGAGCGTCGATGAAGCTGGAAGGCGGGGCCGGGCTGCCCAGCCAGTTGACCGATTTCCAGGAATTGATGATTACTCGGCGGCTCTACAGGAATGGAGAGAGCGAGTATCTGGTCAATAAGACGGCCTGCCGACTCAAGGACATTCGCAGCTTGCTGCTCGACACGCGTGCGGGAAGCAAGGGCCATACAGTGATCGCCCAGGGCCAAATCGACCAGATTCTGAACGCATCGCCACAAGATCGGCGCGAGCTCATTGAAGAGACCGCCGGTATCGTCCGGTACAAGAAACAGAAAGCCGAAGCGCTGCGAAAACTTGAAGCGACTCAGCAAAATCTGCTCCGAGTGCGCGACATCATTGCAGAGGTAAAAAAACAGCTTAATTCGTTGGAGCGGCAGGCGCGGCAGGCGCGGACCTACCAGACCTTGCAGCAGGAAGCACGTGGATTGGAAGTGGAGTTGCTGACTCGTGAATTCCGGGCGCTGCGGGCCGGTTTGGGGGAGGCCGAAGCGGAAGTGGCGGCCTTGGACGTCAAAGACGCCTCGACAGCGGCGGACCAGAGTCGTGTGGTTGCGGAGCTGGAGCAAGCCAGGCTTCAGGCCATTGCGACCAATGACGTGATCGGGCACACGCGAGACCGAGTGTCCGGTGTCGAACACCAGCAGGCGCAGGCGCTGACGGCGGCTGAAGTGGCCAGGAATCGGGGCCAATTGTTCGAGCAGCAACAGCAGCAAGAGGTCGGTGAATTGGAGGAGCTGACGCGCGCCCAAAGTGAATTGGCGGCCTCCTTGGTGGCGATCGAGGCTTTGCTGGCGGCGATGGAGCAGGAATTGGCGCAGCGCGAGTCTGTGTTTGCCGAGTTGGATCGGGAGATGGCCCGCTTGTTGGAGCAGCGGGCGGTGGCGGTGGCGGAAGAAGAGCGTGGCCGGCAGGACATTTTGCAACTGGCGGTGCAGGTGGCGAACACGGAACAGGCGCTTGTGCAGCTCGGCGTACGAATGAGTGAGGTGGTCGATCGTGAGGCTTGGCTGATTGCGGATCAGACGGAGGCACAGGCTCAGCGCTCGGCAGCCGTTATCCGGCATGAGGCGCTCCGGCTGGAGTATGGAGAGGCGGGGCGTCTCGTATCGAGTCTGCGGACACAACAAGAGGTCGTCCAGGGTGAGTTGTCCAGGGTGGGCGATGAATTGCGTGTATTGGATCAGGTCATTCTTCGCCGATCCGAGGAGTTAGCTGCCGTCGATTCTCGTCTACAGGCGTTGCAAGGGCTGGTACGGGAAGAAATGGGTTATGGACGGGCCGGCAGCGATGAAGCCACCGCACTAAAGTCCTGCGGTGGGGTGCGGGATGCCATCGCCGAGTGGCTGGTGATTCCTCCTGGACTGGATCGGGCTGTGGAAACGTTCTTGGGCGAGCGGGTGCATGGTTGGTTGGTTGATGAGCCGGCGGTGGCGCAGCGGGCCATCGGTTTTCTCCGGGAGAAGTCGCTTGGACGGGGGACGTTCATCCCGCAACGGGTGCGATGGGAACCAACCGGCTCTCAATCATCGTCCTGGTGGGAAGCGATCGCAGGAACACCCGGCGTGGTGGGCCGCGCGGTGGACCTCATTCATACGGGCGCCGAGCGGGCTGCGGCTCGGGACAGCCTCTTCGATCGAGTCGTGTTTGTCGAATCGCTGGACGACGCGGTGCGTCTCTGGGAGCAACAGGCCTGGTCCGGACAGCAGGGGCCGATTCTTGTCACACGTTCGGGCGAGATCATGGATGCGTCCGGGGTGATCAGTGGTGGACAAGCATGTGAGGGGCAGGGATTGTTGGAGCGGCGGCGGGAAGTGATAGAGCTGGAGCGGACCCGCACGGATGTCACTGTGGCTCTTGAACAGGAGAAACAGCAACGGCTCGCATTTCAGGCTGTTATGGAAGAATTGACGGGGCAGGCCAGAGAGGTGGCTGACAATCTGCGTCAGACCGAGATGCAGGATTTATCGCTGAGGAAGGATGAGGAAACCTTGCGGCAAGTGGTGAGCGATTTGGATCTGAGGCTCACAGGGATTAAGACGGATATCAGCAAGGGGGCATCTGACCGAGAACGCTATGAATGGGAGACCAGTACGGCTGAGGCGCAGCTTCGTCAATGGATGGAGGAGAAGGCGAGCCGGGAGGCAGGGCTGGTCCAGGTTCGTGAGCGGGTGGCCGAGATCGATCGTGAGGGACGGGTATTCCAGGAGCGTGTGACCGAAGCGCGGTTGCTCTCCGAAGGACAGCGGGCCAAGCGTGAGCATGAGCAGGCAAACCAGGCTCGTGTGAGGCAGCAGCAGGCTGAGGCGGAGCAGAGACGGCAGTCGCTGGCGGCGCATTTGGAAGGGTTGGGGCAGGCCATTCAGGAAAGCCGGGAGGAACAGACCAGGCAGGAAACGGCCTGTCGGGAACTGGGCGAGACGGTAGCCCAGCTCAAGGCCGAGCTCGTGGCCATGCAGGAGCGGCAAACGCAGGAATTGGAGGTGTGTCAGGGGTTGGAGACGAACGTGGATGAGCTCCGGCGGGTCATGTCGGCAGTGCGCGATGCGCGAATGGCGATTGAAGTGCGGCGGGCGGAGTTGCGGACTCAGTTGGGGACTGTGGAGAGCACGTTGTTGGGAACCTATCAATTGGATCTTGTTGCGCTCGCCGGCGAACGGCAGCCGCTGGCCGAGGGACAACTTCAGGAGCAGGCCGAGGTAGCGGGGAATCCCTTGATCCACACCCCGAATGAAGAACTGAAAGCGCAACTTCAGAAGTTGCGTGAGCGGCTGGACCGCATGGGCCCTATCAATCTGGCGGCGATCGGTGAGCACCAGGAACTTGAACAACGCTACACGTTTCTCTCAACACAGGAACAGGATCTTTCCACCTCAATGGCCTCGCTCAAGGAAATTATTCAGCGGATCAACCGGACGACGAAGGATATGTTTGCCGCCACCTTCATCGAGCTTCAGGAGAAGTTTGGAGAGGTCTTCGTCAAGTTTTTCCCCGGTGGCCGGGCAGAGCTGCAGCTGGTCGAGGAGCCACCTGTAGAGAACGGAGACGGTTCGGGACATCAAGAGTCCGGTATCGACATCGTGGCGCAGCCGCCTGGTAAGCGCCTAAAAAGCATCACCATGCTGTCCGGGGGAGAAAAGACTCTGACCGCGATGGCCCTGCTGTTTGCCAGTTTCCTCATCCGTCCGACCCCGTTTTGTCTTCTGGACGAAATCGATGCGCCGCTGGACGAGGAAAATATCGGCCGGTTCACCGACGTCTTGCGGGATCTGGCGCAGAGTGCCCAGTTCTTGGTCATTACCCATAACAAGCGGACAATGGGGATTGCCGACTCGCTGTTCGGTGTGACGATGGAAGAACCGGGGGTCTCCAAGCTCGTCTCGGTGAGGTTGGGTGACCTGCAACCGGTTTAACATTTTGCAAAAACACGAATAGTTTAGAGGACTTCCCCTCGCAATCGCTTGACTCCCTCTAGCCCGTCTGTTATAAGCCCTGAATCCTTAGGGTAGAGTGCACCCCAAGGATTTTCTGCGCAATTTCCTCGGGTCGGAACGATTCATGAACCTGATTCGAACGCTATTCAATCGGTTGTCGGAGAGCCTGCTCTCGACCGGCCCAGAAAAGTTCAGCCCTGCCGCTGACTATGCGCCGGCGTCATCGCTTCGCCTTGTGTCGGAGAAGCCGGTCGGGCTGCCGTCATTGGACCCGGCCATCCGCCGCCCTGCGGGCCATGCGGCAAGCCAGCCTGATTCAATCGATGATGCGATCAGGCGGAGCCAAGCCTGGTTCTTGAGCCAGCAACATGCCGAAGGCTACTGGGTGGCGGAGCTTGAGGCGGACACAACCTTAACATCAGAATATGTCATGCTCCGGCGGTTTCTCGATCGTGTGGACCTGGACCGTCAGGAGCAAGCCGTTCGTTATTTGAAAACCATGCAACTGCCGGACGGCGGGTGGCCCATTTACTACGGGGGGCCCTCGGAAATCAGCGCCTCCGTGAAGGCCTATTTCGCGCTCAAGCTCAGTGGGGTTTCGGCAGACGAACCGTTTATGATTCGGGCCAAAGAACGGATTCTGTCGATGGGCGGGGTCGTCCAAGCTAACGTCTTTACCAAGATCGCGCTGGCGCTGTTTGACCAATACGACTGGGAAGGCGTGCCCCACATGCCCGTCGAAATCATGCTGCTGCCGAAGCGGTTCTATTTCAGCATCTATGCCATCTCTTATTGGTCGCGTGCCGTCTTGATTCCCTTGCTGATCATCTTCGCGCATCGGCCGGTCTGCCGAATCCCCAGTGAACAAGGAATCGACGAACTCTATCTCGAGCCCCCCGCGGAGATTCGTTATTGGAAGTACCCGCCGTTCAACAAGGATCAGGCGTGGTTTACCCCGCACAATTTGTTCGTTGCGCTCGACGTGCTGCTGAAGATCTATGACCGGATGCCCATGCGGGTGTTGCGTGAAAAGGCGCTGCACAAGGGAACCACCTGGATGCTTGAGCATCTCAAGGGATCGGGTGGGCTGGGCGCGATCTATCCGGCCATGGCGAACTCCATCATGGCGCTCCAGTGTCTGGGCTATAGCGCGGATGATCCCCTGGTTGTGAAGGCGCTGCGAGAAATTGAGGATCTGGAAGTCTACGATTCCGTGCTGCAAGACGGCCGGCGTCTTCCTACGCTCCACTTGCAGCCGTGCTTCTCGCCAATTTGGGATACCGCGTTGCTGGTGAATGCCCTGGTTGAGGCCGGGATGCCTCAGGATCATCAGGCCTTGCAGAAGGCGGGCGCCTATCTCATCTCTCGACAAACCAAGACCGTGGGTGACTGGATTTTCTCCTCGCCCAAGGCGCAGCCGGGTGGATGGTATTTCCAATTTGAGAACGAATTGTATCCGGATGTGGATGATTCCGCCGTCGTGCTCATGGCGCTGTCAAAACTGAAATTGCCGCAGAAAGCCGAACAGCAGGAATCGATCCGACGCGGCATGGAGTGGGTCGTGGCCATGCAGGGATCTGACGGGGGCTGGGGTGCCTACGACAAGGACAACAACCGGGTCGTCTTTAACTATATCCCCTTCGCCGACCATCATGCCTTGCTCGATCCCAGCACGGCCGACTTGGCCGGGCGATGCTTGGAGATGTTGGCGGCCCTGGGCTACGACCGTACGCATCCCGCTGTGGGGCCGGCGCTGGCGTTTCTCAAGAAGGAACAGGAACAAGACGGAAGCTGGTACGGCCGGTGGGGGGTCAACTACATTTATGGCACCTGGTCGGTTTTGGCCGGCCTTCGCGCGATCGGTGAAGACGTCTCGGCGCCCTACATTCGCCGGGCCGTGTCATGGTTGGAATCGAAACAGAATCCCGACGGCGGCTGGGGCGAGTCCTGCTTGTCCTATGCCGAAGCCGAGCACAGCGGAAAAGGTGACAGCACACCGTCGCAAACCGCGTGGGCGTTGATGGCATTGATGGCTGCCGATGTGACGGATTCATTCAGTGTCGCGCGCGGCGTGCAGTATCTGCTGCGCCAGCAAATGAAAGATGGGGCGTGGGAAGAAATTCGCCATACCGGCACAGGATTTCCCCGCGTGTTCTATCTCCGCTATCATTGGTACTGCCAGTATTTCCCGCTGTGGGCTCTTGGCATGTATCGTAACCTCCGCTCACGCGGGAAAATGCGGGCGGACGAGTTGCGCCACCACGTCCAAGCGGATGGGTCCTTCCGGGCTGAGCATTGACTGCTTCCGATTCTGCCTCTCCGATCGACTCCCTGTCTTCAACGGTAACGGTGCCACCGAAACGAGTGGCTGTCTTTGTCGCGACCTCATGGGAACTGGAGGCCGTGCGGGCGGGATTTCCGGCCGGCGCCGAACGGCGAATCGACGGGATATCCGTATGGGTGTGTCCCGCCGGGACAAGGGAGTATTGGATCGTGAGAACCGGTATGGGGTTGGAGAATGCCACGCGGGCCGCCGGGCGAGTATTGCCCCGTCAACCGTTCTGTCTCGCGGTCTCAACGGGCTTTGCTTGTGGGCTTGTGGCCATGGACGTGGGGGCCTTGCTGGCCGGATACGAAGTGGCGCTCGTGCGTGGACAAGGGCCTGATATGTCGCCGCTGAGTGCAGTGCCGGGGATTGAGCGGGATGTGGTTGTGGACCTCGTGGGGCGCGTTGAGCCTTCCGGGCATATCGGGCGGTGTGTATCCACCGAGTATGTTGTCACCAGTGCCGCGGAGAAACAGCGGTTCGCGCAGGTCACCGGTGCCATCGGCCTGGATATGGAAAGCGCGGCGTTGGCAGCCGAAGCCTGGCGTGCCCAAGTGCCCTTCGTCGTGGTGCGGGCCGTGTCCGATCTCGTGGACGAAGATCTTCCCCTTGACTTCAATCTCTTTCTCAGGCCCACTGGATGGCTAAAGGGGCTGGCCACGCTTGTAGGCCGCCCGTCAAGTATCGCAGGACTCCGCAGGCTTCAGCGGCAGAGCCGGGTGGCCGCCCAAACCTTGACGAGGTTCTTCCGGCGCTACACGGCCGAAATGTCGGCCGCAGATACAGGTGTGAATTCGTCCATGGACAGACGATCATGACGCTGATTGAAGGGATCGGCCGGTGGGCCCTGAGGTCTGTGAGCGAAATGGGGCGCATGCTCATCTTCGTCCTCTCGTCCTTCGTCTGGCTGTGTCGACCTCCGTTGCGGGCCGTCCAAATCATCAAACAGGTGCATTTCATCGGCTATAAGTCGACGTTTGTCGTGGTGCTCACCGCGGGCTTCACGGGGATGGTGCTCGCGCTTCAGGGGTACTACACGCTGCGAAAGTTTGGGTCGGAAGGATTGTTGGGGTCGGCGGTGGCCCTTAGCATGATCCGCGAATTGGGGCCGGTGCTGGCCGCGTTGATGGTGACAGCCCGGGCCGGTTCAGCCATGACGGCGGAGATCGGCATCATGCGGATTACGGAGCAGATTGATGCGCTGGACACCATGGCAATCAATCCCCTCCAGTATCTGATTGCACCGAAACTCGTTGCTGGGTTGATCAGCGTGCCGCTGTTGGTCGCGATCTTCGATGTGGTAGGAATCTTTGGCGGCCACCTGGTGGGGGTGGAGCTGTTGGGTGTGAATGCGGGGGCCTATTGGAATTCCATCGAGTCGTCAGTGGAATGGAAGGACGTGTACGGGGGCATTCTCAAATCCATCAGTTTCGGTCTCATCGTGAGCTGGGTGTGCAGTTACAAGGGGTACTATACGAGGATGAGCGCGGAAGGATTGGGAACGGCGACGACCGAGGCCGTGGTGCTCTCGTCGGTGCTTATTCTTGTGTGGGACTATTTCTTGACGTCGGTGCTCTTGTAATCGTCGAAAGTCATCAAGTCGTAAAGTCGAAAGTTATTATGTTGAAAGTCGGACGCCGAATCGAAGACTTGATGACCTTATGACTTTCGGACTCTTGAGCAGCGGAAGATGATCAAACTCGTCGGTGTGAAAAAGAAATTGGGGGGGCAGCCGGTACTGCGAGGTGTCGATCTGACTATTCCCCCTGGTAAACTGACCACAATCATCGGCCGCAGCGGAGAGGGGAAGAGCGTGTTGCTGAAACACATGATCGGGCTGTTGCAGCCGGATGAGGGGGAAGTGTGGGTTGACGGGACGGATATCTCACGACTCCGGGGACATGCGCTCAACGAGGTTCGCAAACGGTTCGCGATGCTGTTTCAAGGCGCGGCGCTGTTCGATTCGCTGACGGTCTTCGAGAACGTGGCGTTCCCGCTGCGGGAAAAGCTGCGGATGAAAGGGGCGGAGGTCACTCGGCGAGTTGAGGAGAAGTTGGAGCAAGTGGGGTTAGCGGGCATGGGGCATAAGTTTCCTGCCGAGCTCAGCGGCGGAATGCGCAAACGCGCCGGTCTGGCGCGCGCCTTGGTCATGCAACCGGAGATCATTCTCTTCGATGAGCCGACGACCGGCCTCGATCCGCTCATGGCGAAGTCGATCCATGATCTCATTACCGGGATGCAGCGAAAGTTCGGGTTTACCGCGGTTATGGTTAGCCACGAGATTCCGGAAATCTTCGGCATTTCGGACTATGTCGCGATGCTCAAACGCGGGGCCATCGCGGCAATGGCGGCCCCACTGGAGTTTCAGCGGACCACGGATCCTGAAATCAGGGAGTTTATCTCAGTCGGAGGTACGGTGCCGCTGGCAGCGGCCTCTTCCGGCAGTTAGGAGCGTATCAGGATGGAAAAAACGAAGCTGGAATTGATTGTGGGAGTATTTGTGCTGGCCGGGATCGTCTGTCTGGGCTATCTGTCGATGAAATTGGGCAAGCTGGAGTTGATCAGCGGCGATATCTACGAGGTTGAGGCGCCATTTAACTCGGCATCCGGACTTAAGCCCGGCGCCACGGTGGAAATCGCCGGGGTAGAGGTGGGACGGGTGAAATCAATCCTCTTGAAAAACGATCAGGCGGTCGTCCGGTTGGCGGTGCATAATGAGATCAAGCTCTATTCTGACACCTTCGCCTCAATCAAGACGAGAGGGATCATCGGGGAAAAATTTCTGGCCCTGTCGCCGGGAGGGGGAGGGGATCCATTGCAAGCCGGAGGCACAATCCGCGATACTGAGTCCGGCTTGGACCTTGAAGAATTGGTTAGCCAATACGTGCATGGTAAGGTCAAATGATGTGGTCTTGCGGCCGTAGAATGACCAGAATCGCTTACTGGCAGAGGAGAAGGGCATGATGATGTCGATGGTGAAAGGCCGGACTGCAGAGGCAAAGAGGCTTCTGTCTCGTCATGCAGCTGTGATGATGGTGCTGGCTATCTTGTGGGCCCTATCGGCAATTCCTAGCTATGCAGGAGTGCCGACGGATTCCATGAAGGCGACGGTCGACGAGGTGCTTCGCATCGTGCGCGACAACGAGTTGAAACAACCACACAAAGCCACCGAACGCCGGCAGATGCTGGAACAGGTGGTGGAAGCCCGGTTTGATTATCACGAAATGTCCCGGCGGGCACTGGGTGCGCCATGGAATACCCTGTCCGATCAGGAGAAGCAGGAATTCGTCGGCCTGTTCCGGACGTTGCTGACGAATTCGTATGCCGACAAGATTGAAACCTATTCCGGCGAAGGCGTGCAGTATTTGAACGAGCGTATGGAAAAAGAGTACGCGGAAGTCAGGACCAAAGTGCTGTCGGGTAAGACGGAGATTCCCCTCGACTATCGATTGATCAACAAGGCGAACGACTGGCGCGTGTACGACGTCGTGGTCGACGGCATCAGCCTTGTCAATAACTATCGCGGGCAATTTACCAAAATCATCAAATCGTCTTCCTACCTCGATCTCGTCGAACAACTGCGAAAGAAATCCGAGAAGCTAAAGAATCCATAATCATCGTCGACGTGATCATGAAGCTTGTGGTGCGTAGCCTTGCCGCTGTTTTGATTCTTGTCCTGATCGGGAGCGTGAGCCCCTTCTGTCTTGGCCGGGCTCAGGCCGATACGCAGTATTTCCCTATCCCAGCGATCAGCACCAGTCGGAATGACGGAAGCGATTTTGGGCTGATTGTCCCCGCGCTGACAACAGGACCGGATGGAGATCTCAAATACTTGGTGGCGCCGATGGTGGTGTACAACACGATTGTCGGCACTCGGGGGACGGTGAATTTATTTCACTATCAGCCGGGCGGGAAGGAGCTTCGAGGGATTGCCTCATGGACCGAGAAGATCGAGCGCAAATTCATGTTGAGCTATGTGGATCCTGGGTTGAGTAACGGCCGGTATAGTATCGGACTGAGTGCGACACATTTTAAGAATGCCACGGTGCGGTTTTTCGGGTTGGGTCCGACGACGAACAAGGATGACGAAACAAACTATACGGCTTCCGAGACCAGAGCCAACTGGAAGTTCGGAATTTATCTCAATGAGGTCACGCAGATTGCGATCAGCCAGCGGTTCAGGCATATGCAGGCGATCCAGCAGGGGGCCACGGACCTCGATTTTACCGGGGACATGTTTCCGAATGTGTCGGGCGTCGATGGTGCGACGATCCTCGGAGAGCGGATCAGCTTTCACTATGATACGCGCAATAGTCTGGTGACGCCGACCGATGGGATGGCGGTTACAGCCTATGCCGAGATCAACCACAATTTCAGGCGGGGCGCGGAGCCGATGTATTCCCGATATGGGCTCGAAGTGAAGAAGATGTTCGCCAGTGAGTCCAAACGGGCGATTCTGGTGATCCGCGGAGATCTGCAAGCCACGCTTGGCACCGATGTTCCGTTCTATGAGCAGAGCTCGTTAGGGGGGCAGAACAACCTGCGTGGGTTTGGTGTCGATCGATACATCGATAAGCAACTCATTGCGTTCAGTGTTGAAGAGCGGATTCATCTCTTGCGAGCCCGTCTTGCCGGTGTCATGGCGGATTTTGAGCTTGCGCCGTTTCTCGATACGGGACAGGTGTTCAACTCGTTCAAGAATGTGAGTTTCAAGGACTATCGCATCACCCCGGGCGTGGGCTTTCGCGGTATCATCCGGCCGAACGTGGTGGGACGGATTGATTATGGGTTCAGCAAAGAAGGAGGAGTCATTTTTGCCGGCCTCGACTTCCCGTATTAGTTCGGAAGAAAGGCCGTACTCAGCCGCCGACTCCGCCAAACCCTTGACATGGTGGGATGGTTGTGTGAGACTCTGCTCCGATTACTCATTTCATCATAAGACTGCTCGGCAGTTTCCTCTCGATACGCGTTCTTCATACAGCGCCCGAGTGATCAGGTAACGAAGGAGAGTATGCCATGTCGATTCTGAAAAGCATTCACACCCCAGCCGACTTGAAGCGTGTGTCCCCCGAGCGGCTTCCGGCGTTATCCCAGGAAATTCGCGAACAAATCATCAGCGCGGTCTCGGCGGTCGGCGGACACTTGGCTTCGAACCTCGGCGTGGTGGAACTGACGGTTGCGTTACACTATGTGTTGGATACGCCCTCGGACAAGATCGTGTGGGACACCAGCAATCAGAGCTATGCGCATAAGCTGCTCACCGGTCGGCGAGAGCAATTCCACACCCTTCGGCAATACGGCGGATTGAGTGGGTTTTGCAAACGGGAAGAGAGCGACTACGATACCTTCAACGCCGGGCATGCCGGCACCGGAGTCTCTGCTGCGTTTGGGATGGTCGAGGCGCGTGAACAGTTGGGCCAGAAAAACAAGGTCGTCTGTGTGGTTGGCGACGGGGCCATGACGGCGGGGATGACGCTTGAGGGGCTTCACCATGCCGGTGGACTGGGCAAAGACTTCTTGGTGATCTTGAACGACAACCAGATGTCCATCTCCAAGAATGTGGGCGCGATCTCAGCCTATCTCAGCCGGACGATCACGGGCGAGTTCTATGGCCGGGTGCGCGAAGAGACCGGCCAATTGTTGGGTAAGATTCCGCACATCGGGTCCGACATGCAAAAGCTGGCACGCCGGGCCGAGGAGTTGGCCAAGGGCGCGATTCTGCCCGGCTTGCTCTTTGAGGAACTGGGCTTCCAATACAGCGGTCCGATTGACGGGCACAACTTCGAGCATCTCCTTCCGACCATTGAAAATGTGTTGAAGATGAAGGGGCCGGTGCTGCTCCATATCATTACGAAGAAGGGACTTGGCTACGAACCGGCGATGAAGAATCCGGTCTGGTTTCATGCCTGCCCGCCCTTTGTCAGGGAAACCGGCGCTCCGGCCAAGAAAGCGGCGCGGCCTTCATACACGGCGATTGCGATGGATGCATTGGTTAAGTTGGCCCGCGAAGACAAACGCATCGTAGCGATCACGGCGGCGATGTGCGAGGGGACCGGGCTGACGTCGTTCGAAAAGGAATTTCCGGACCGCCTCTATGATGTCGGCATTGCCGAGCAGCATGCCGTGACGTTTGCGGCCGGGTTGGCCACGCAGGGCGTCAAGCCGGTCATTGCCATGTACGCCACGTTCCTCCAGCGCGCCTACGATCAAGTCGTGCACGATGTGGCGACGCAAAATCTTCCGGTCGCGTTTTTCATCGACCGTGGCGGACTCGTTGCTGAAGATGGAACCACGCATCACGGTGCCTTCGACTATGCCTACCTCCGCCATGTCCCCAATATGGTTGTCATGGCGCCGAAAGATGAAAACGAATTGCAACACATGGTGAAAACCTGTGTGCAGCATGACGGTCCCGTGTCCGTCCGGTACCCGCGCGGCGTCAGCCTGGGTGTGAAGATGGACGACGCTCCACAGGCGTTGCCGATCGGCAAGGGCGAATTGCTGAAAGACGGGACGGATGTGGCCATCATTGCCATCGGGGTGTCGGTGTGGCAGGCCTATCAGGCGGCGGAACGCCTCAGCAAGGAAGGCGTGTCCACTGCCGTGGTGAACGCCCGCTTTGCCAAACCGCTGGATCAGGAACTCATCACAAGTGTGGCGAAACGGGTTCGGTACGTTGTCACGGTTGAAGAAGGGTGCCGGATGGGCGGGTTCGGTTCCGCCGTGCTTGAAACCCTCTCCGAGGCCGGCATCACCGGTGTGACCACAAAGGTGCTGGGCCTTCCGGATTGGTACATTGAGCAGGGACCGCAAGATTTGTTGCGAGAACGGTACGGGCTGACGGCCGAGGGGATTTATCAAAGCGTGAAGGAACTCATCGGCAGCACACCGTCGGTGAAAGACCGGTTCACCGGTGTGGCAGCGGCCGGCCATCTTCCGCACGGAGACGAGCAAGGGAGCTAAGCGCGAAGCGCGAGTGGTGAATGTTGAGTTGTGAATGGTGAATAGAAAGTCGAACTGACACGCTCCCCAAATCTCTATGCATATTACTAGGCGCAAGACTCGGCAGATCCAGGTCGGTAAGGTCAAGATCGGTGGCGACGCCCCGGTGTCGGTCCAATCGATGTGTTCGACCGATACGCGCGATACCAACGCGACGATCGAGCAAATCCGCCAGCTCGAAGAAGTCGGCTGCGAAGTGATCCGTGTCGCCGTGCCGGACGAAGAAGCAGCGGCAGCCCTCCCGAAGATCAAAGCCGCGATGACGGTGCCGTTGATCGCGGACATCCATTTCGATCATCGTCTTGCGTTGCAATCCGCAAAGATCGTCGATTGCGTCCGTATCAATCCGGGTAACATCGGCGCCTGGTGGAAAGTCGAAGAAGTCATCAAGGCGGTCAATGACAACGGGATTCCGATCCGTGTCGGGGTGAACGGTGGATCGCTCGAGCGGCCCTTGCTGGAGAAATACGGCTGGCCCTCCCCCGAGGCCTTGGCCGAATCGGCATTGAACGCGGTTCGTTCGCTCGAGGATGTCGGTTTCACCAACATGAAGGTGTCGCTCAAGGCCTCCGACGTGCACCACGCGATCGATGCCTACTATCTCTTTGCCATGCAGTCGAACTATCCGTTGCATATCGGCATTACCGAAGCCGGTACGGCCATGACCGGCGCTGTGAAGTCGGCCATGGGCCTTGGATATCTTCTCTCGCAAGGCATCGGCGATACGTTGCGAGTATCGCTTGCCGCCGATCCGGTCGAAGAAGTGAAGGTCGGCTACGAGATTCTGAAGTCGCTCGAGTTGCGGCATCGCGGGATCAACGTCATCGCCTGTCCGACTTGCGGACGAGTTGAGATAGACGTGGTCCGTATGGCGAACGAATTGGAGAAGAAGCTCGGCCACATCAAGACGCCGTTGAATGTGTCGGTGCTCGGCTGTGTCGTCAATGGGATCGGCGAGGGGAAGGAAGCCGACATTGGCATCGCCGGAGGCGAGGGCAAAGGCATCTTGTTCAAAAAAGGCAAGCTCGTCCGAAAAGTCCCGATGGACGAACTGATGGACACACTGATTGTGGAAGTCGAGCAGCTCGCCAAGGAAAAAGAAGCGGAAGGAAACGGAGAGTCGGTGGTCTCTTCAGACACGAATGGTTGGGAATCACTGGCCCCGCAGTCCGATCGTCCTTCAACCCTCGGGAAAGAAATCCCCGTCTTGCCCCACCGATAAGCGTGTGCTGAGCGGATTCTTTCCAGCAGTGTGAGTTCTTTCCCCGGTACCTCTCCCCTACGAAACGATTGACGCCCTCGCGCGGGTCCTGTATCTGTGCCCACACACTATGGAATCGAAGCCCGTACCTCAGTGGACGAGTGAGTTCGTGAAGTCCGCCCTTTTTGCACGGCTGGTAAAACTCGGTCTCACCGTGGCCGCGCTCATACACGGCTACATCATCTCGTTCGGGCGGTCGTTTCACTTTCGGGACATCGATATCCATCGTGAGATCGGACGGCGGTTTCTCACCGGCGAATATCTCTACGCCAACGATTATTGCTACATGTACTTGCCGACCACCGGCATTTACTTCGCGCCCCTCCTCATTCTGGAACGAAACCCGAGTCTGGCCCTTCGGTACGCGGTGGCCATCGGATGCTTGGTCCTCACGATCATGTTGTTCCATCGGATGTTGTGCGGCGCATCGGAATCAAGAAAAGGGAGCCGGCTCTTGATGGGAGTGGGCGCAGGAGTGCTGACATTACAATTCATCCTGAACGATCTCGATGATGGCGGCCCGCATCTCATGTTGCTCGGTATTCTGACCGGTGGGATCTATGCGATCTGGGTGGGGAGAGACCGCCTCGGCGCAGCCTTAATTGGCCTCGGGATCGTGCTCAAGATTACCCCGGGGCTTTTCCTCCTGTTGTTTCTCTGGAAGCGACAGTGGCGGCTTGCTTGTTACACGGTCCTGGCCACGGCTCTCTGGATACTTTTGCCAATCCTCTACATGGGGCCCACGAGTTGGTGGGATCATCACCTGGAATGGACAAACAATGCGGTCTTGTCTGTCCTTGACCGTCAGCGCGAGGGCCGGCAAGAAAATGAACTGCAAAAGGCCAATCTTTCCCTGCGCCACACCATGCTGCGATACCTGGTGACCTATCCGACAACGCATCGGCTTCGGCAAGTTGACCCTGGGTACAAGCCGGTATTGGATCTGCCTCCGCCGGTCGCCAATGCGATGGTCGGATTGGCTGCCCTTGGCCTTCTTGTGCTGTTCGCGCGGTCCAGTCGTCGGGAGTTTCAAGGGCCTGGAGATCCCACGTGGGCACGGGATTGTGCGGGGATATTTATGCTGGCGCTGTTTCTTTCTCCCATCACCTGGGATCAGCATCTGGTGTGGATGATTCCAGCGGCGGTGGTTGTCGTGGCAGCCGCAGCTCGGTTGGCAGGCACCTTGAGCTCTACGGGCTATGCCATGCTGGCCGTCTACATGATTCTCACGATCGTGCTCAATTACGAAGTGGTGGGCTCAGCGCGATGGGAAGCGTTGAAGAGTTTTCATCATCTTGGCATCGCCATGCTGATCTTGTACGGGCTTCTGTTGAAGAGTCACAGCATCTCGCCGCCGCCTCAGCAACCAGTCGGAAGCGGGCAATCTGCACCGCCAAGCATGGCCAGGGGATAGTCGGGCCACTGTGGGTATTCGGGTTGTGTTCGCAAAAAGGAACCGACTATAATGCCGCTCCCTGAGGCGCCGTACCCAAGTGGTAAGGGAGCAGTCTGCAAAACTGCGATGCGGCGGTTCGAACCCGCCCGGCGCCTCCAAACCTCGCTTGCGCGTGCCGTCGGCTCATCGGGCGTAGCCCCTCTTCATGATTGCCGACGGATAGACACCTCAAGCGTTTTTCCTTCGGTTGACCCGCGCGCTATTCATCGTTGGCTGGTAATTGTCGCGCGCGGATAAGCACCACCAGTGTTTTTGAAAGCATCGTCATCGCTAGACCCCGCGGCTCGTCAGGCGAAGCCCTTCTACGTAATCGCCGAGGGATAGATACCTCAACCGTTTTCCCCTCAGTTGACCGGCGCGCCATTCATCGTTGTTTAGAAATTCTCGCGTGCGGATATGAACCGCTACTATTTTTTTGGAGTATCGTCGATTGATCCAGCATTTCGGTTTCGCATGACCCATGCAGACGGTACAGCTGAGGTTCACAGTTACGACCAGAAAATTGACGCCTATCGAGCAGAGATGTTAATATCCAACCGTTTACAACGCTCCTAGTCCAGCGGCGGGTTTCCGCCGTTACCATTACAGACTGAGCAGAAGGAGAGCGGAATGGCCGTCCCCGTATCTCAGATGTATACCGTTGCGAGTTATGTCCTTTCGAAAAAGCTGAAGGGGATCACGCGATATCCCTTGGTGTTGATGCTGGAGCCGTTGTTTCGCTGCAATCTGGCTTGCGCTGGTTGCGGCAAGATCCAGTACCCCGACCATGTGCTCGATAAACGATTGACCCCGGAGCAATGTTGGGCCGCGGCTGAGGAGTGCGGTGCGCCGATCGTCGCGATCCCAGGAGGGGAGCCGATGATCCATCCTGAAATCGGACGGATCGTCGAGGGCTTGGTGGCGCAGAAGCGCTATCTCTATGTCTGCACGAATGCGATCCTGATGGAACGCAAACTCAAAGAGTTCACCCCGTCGAAGTATCTGACGTTCAGCGTGCATATGGATGGATTGAAGAAGGAGCACGATCTCGCGGTCTGCCGAGACGGGGTCTACGACGTGGCGGTCAAGGCGATCAAGGAAGCGCTGAAGCTGGGTCATCGCGTGACGACGAACACCACGCTATTTGACGATGCCAATCCGGATCGGGTGCGCCAGTTCTTTGATGAGATGATGTCGCTTGGCGTGGAAGGCATGATGATTTCGCCGGGCTATAGCTATCACAAAGCGCCGGATCAACAACATTTCCTGAAGAAGGCCAAGACCAAGGAGCTGTTCTCGAAGATTCTGGGTCAGCCGAAGGGGTCGTGGAAGTTCAATCAGTCACCGCTCTTCCTGGATTTTCTGATGGGAAAGAAAGAGTATCAGTGCACGCCTTGGGGGAATCCCACGTACAACGTGTTCGGCTGGCAGAAGCCCTGTTACCTCTTGCAGGAAGGGTATGCGAAGAGCTTCCGCGAGTTGATGGAGACGACGGCCTGGCAGGACTACGGCACAAGCGCCAACGAGAAATGCGCCGAATGCATGGTCCATTGTGGATATGAGGCTTCGGCGGTGAGCGATACGTTCGGCACGGTGTCAGGCTTTGCGCGTACGGCGAAGTTGACCTTAATGCCCACCTCGCGATAGCTGCGTCATGCGTCACACGTCATTCGTCAAACGATGGGCACGAGTCCTCACGCACGCTTGACGTATGACGATTGACGGGGTCTTGGCATGACCGATACTAAAAACCATTCATCCAGTGAATCCAGTTCCCCGGAAGGCCGTATGTTTACGCCGGCCACGGAACAAGAAAAGGCGGAGGCCATTGAGCTGGCCTTCGATTACCGTGGCGATGTCACACTTGGGCTGGCATCGGGTGAGCGCATTGTCGGATTTCTCTTTAACCGCCACGCCAGCGGAGAGCATCCTTCTATCGAATTCTTTCCCGAGGACAATCCCTCCCCTCGCACGATCCCCTACGCATCGGTTATCTCGATCGCCTTTACCGGCGAAGATACGGCAAACGGCAAGTCGTGGGAGGCCTGGGCGTCGAAAAAAGAATCCGAGCGCCGCGCAGAAGCGGCTCGTGTCGAAGAGGATGCGCGCATGCGTGGGTTGCTCTGAATGCCTGTCGGTTGACGGTCCGTTTTCTCTCCAGATCTTCCCTCTCCTCTCGTTGACAATTGGGGGGGGCTATGCTAAAAAATCGCGCCCTAAAACGAGGGTGCTCGTCCGGGCGGGGTGTGTTATTTCGAGAATATGTAACCCGCAGACAGCTGGCGAGTATGCAACTCAGTGTGATACGCGAGAGAGGCAGCAGAGCTGGGTTGGTCGCGGCTGCCAGCTGGGTTGTGCTAGGAGTTTTGCTTCCTACCGTAGTGAACGCGACGCACGAAGCTGACCATCGATTCATGGTGGAAGGTTATGTATGCGGAGCTGATGGGAAGCCGGCAGCGGACATCGACGTACTGGTCAAAGATACAAAGGTCTCGTATGGGCAGGTCGTCAAGACGGATGGTAACGGATACTATAAGGCGACGTTTCATCTTCACAACGATAACTTAGGCGATCCGCTTCTCGTCGAGGCACGAGGAGAGCAGCAGAACCATAAGATTCAGTTCGATCCAAAAGACCTGGAGGCGGAGCGAAAAATTCAGGTCAATTTTGGAACCGGTTGCGATGCCAGCAGCCCTCCTGACTGGCTCTGGTGGGTTGGCGGGGCGGTCGTGGCGGCAGCCGGAGGGGTTATGGCGATGAAGCTTGCTCGTCAGCCGCGCAAACAGGAACGAGGCAAGGGGAAGTCGCAGGGCAAACGAAACGTGTAATCGCCGATGCTGGTCCGTGGGGCTATGTGGCGCCTTACTGGACCGGTCAAGCAGGTGGGCGAGGACCGGTGTACAAAGAGGTCGAGACTCGTGTGCCGGGGACGCTTTTGCGAGGGGGAGAACCCTCCGTAGGAGCGTCTTTTTTTTCGCGTCGTTCTGCTCGTTGTGTGAGCTTGGTGCCTGTTGTTCCAATGAAACCCAGCTGGGGTGTTCTGGCGATGAAGCCAAAAGTGATTCGCGTAGCAGTGGTTCTGGGCATGGGGTTCCTCGTGGGTTGTAGCGGAGGAGACGGTGGCGATGAAGGACCGATCGTTCCTCCTCCTCCAGCTCCGGCGGAATATGCCGATAAGCATATGCCGGCAGACTGGTGGGGCGATGCCCAGAAGCTCGAGGAGGGACGGAAGCTATTCCTCGGTGAGACCAACCCCGACGTCAATTGCGCCAGTTGTCACGGGAAGGATGGAAAGCCTGTAAAGGCTGGGGCCACAGACTTTCGAAACCCTGAGCGCATGAAGCTCTATTCAGATTCTGTGTGGTTTTGGCGCATCGCTGAGGGTGTGCCGAATACGAAGATGAAGGGATGGAAGAGTAAGCTGTCCGATGACGATCGATGGAAGCTTGTTCTGTATGAGCGAAGTTTTGGGCTCTCTGGAAAAGTTTGGAGCGTGGAAAAGAACCAGTGGGCCGATGCGGGTTCGAAATAACCGAGGGATCCCGAAGGAATAGGGAGCATCGAGACATCGTGGGAAAGCTGTCGCGCGGTCTCTTGACCCAGTTTGCGGTTCTTGCGCTGTGCCTAGTCGCCGCACCAAATCTCTTTGCACAAGAGCTTGGGATGTCCGCCGTCCAGTTTCCCTATACGGGGAATCGGACGGCCGTGTGGGTTGTCGCGCAGCTCCATCTGCTGTTTGCCGCCTTTATCTTGGGCGCCCCAATCTTCGTCGTGATTGCCGAATGGCTGGGGTATCGAAGGCAGGATTCCCGCTACGACCGCTTGGCGCGGGAGGTCACCAAAATCACCGTCATCCTCTTTAGCCTGACGGCGGTCACCGGCGGCCTCTTTATCTTCGTGCTGCTGGCCGCGTATCCGCAGTTTACCACGTGGTTCATCAATCAGTTCTATCTCGTGTTTGCGGTGATCTATCCGGCGCTGTTTATCACGGAGACCATCCTTCTCTACGCCTATCTCTACACCTGGGATGTGTGGAAAGGGGAGCAGAAAGGGCGCCATATCGCCTTGGGGGTCCTCCTAAATCTTGTCTGCGTGCTCATCCTCTTTGTCATCAACGGTCCGACGTCCTTCATGAATACGCCGACGAGGGCCGAGGGCGTCTCACCGCAAGATTTCCTCGCGGCGGCGAGCTTGTGGGATAAGATCGCGAACCAAAGCTGGTTCCCCCTGAGTCTCCACCGGATCGACGGCAACGTGGCCTTCGGTGGGTTTATCTGCGGCATGATCGCCGCGTACATGTACATGGGTGCCAAAAATCAGGAGGAGCGGGCCTACTACGATTGGATGGGGTATGTGTCCATTTGGATCGCCGTGGGAGGCACGTTGTTGCAGCCGTTCACGGGGCTTCTGCTGGCCTACGAGATGTGCGATTACGACTTTTCGTTCTGCCCCTACATGATGGCCGACCAACTCTCTATGTTTTTTGAGCTGCAGGGCGTGATGATTGGCCTGCTGTTCTTGGCCATCAACTACTATAGTTGGCTCAGTGTCAAACGAATCGAAGGGGCCGACAACGTTCGGATGACGATTCTGGCTCCGATTGTGTTGGTGGTGTTGCTCCCCGCCACCATGTGGGTCATGAACACCTATTGGATTCCCGATCCCAAGTCGCTCGCCATCTTGTTGCCCCTCGCCCTGTCGCCATTTGTCTTGGGGCGATTCATTCCGATGACCGTTTCTGCGCGGACCGTCATTAAGGTGGGCTTCATCGTCATGCTGGTGAGTGATGCGGTCTGGCTGACTCCGGCTGGATTCGTGGCTACGGGGACCGATATGCCCGATGAGCTCAAGCTGCCCGAAGGCTGGGATTATCTCTCCACCATGCCCGCAAAGCTGTCCGCGATCCTGACGCTGGTGTTTGTGACGGTCGTCAACTACGTCTTGTATAACCGGACGATTAAGCAAGGGACAATTCTCTGGGGGAAGATCGATTTCGCAGCGCAGTTCGTCCTGATTTTTCTGGCGTTCATCTCGACCTGGACCATGGGGCTGATGGGGGCGGTCCGATCATTGCTCAGGAAATACTTCCATACCTACAGTTTGGTGTCGGACTTCTCCGCGGAATCGTTCACTCCGACACTCTCGTATTCCGCGTGGTGGATTACTGCCATCACCGTACTGTTTATTGCCTGCGTCAGCGTGGCCGCGTTCATCGCGCTTCGGTCATCTACGGCCAAGGCGCAAGCCCCTGAGGGGAGACCGGTCCCGGTCGGGGCGAAGTAATCACGATTCGGATGTCTGCAAGGCAACGGGCGTTCATATGGGAAATATCTTCAAGAAGCTAGGGGTCGGCCTGGTGGTCGGTGGCGTACTGGTCGGGGTCGCCCGTTCGCAAGAAGTGCCGTTCGATTTTCAGCTGCTGTTCCTGATCATTTCACTCATCGGGGCCGTGCTGTTCATGCTCCTTGATGCGCCGTCGATCGGCGCGATGAGCGGCGGGAAGTCGTTGGTTGCGGTCGCCGTATTCTGGGTGCTGTTGATCACGGTCTGCTTCGCCGGAGCCTCGTTGTTGCCGCAGTTCGACCCTGAGGATGAACGGGCCAAGATTACCAAATTGCTGGAACGGGAGCGTGAGAAGTCCGAGCAGGGGAAGACCGAGAAGCTGCTGGCTCTGGCAAAATCCCTGGATGAGCAAGTCAAAAAGCTCGAGGATCGGCTCAAAGGAGTGGGCGGGGAGGCAATTGCGGTCGTGGCACCGGCTCCTTCTGCCGGGGGGAAGCCTGCTGCGGCCTCCGCCGGCGGAGAAGGCGATATCATGAAAGTGGGCGAAGAACAGTGGCAATTGCAGGAATGTTACAACTGCCACAAGCTCCGGGGGGAAGGCGGAAAGAAGCGGGGCCCGGAGCTGGACAACATTGGCTCGTTGCTGACGGTCGAGGAAATACAACAGAAAATCGCGGACCCCAAGAGCTTTATGGCCGAAGGATACGACAAGGAATATGCGAAGGGCATCATGCCCAATAAATTTAAGGACCTCATGGACCCCAAGGAAATGCTGGCGCTGGCCACATGGTTGGGGTCTTTCAAGAATACCTCGGTAAACACCCCGAAGCCGATCAAGAAAAGCTAATGCTGCAGCCGAAGCTGAAATCTAAGGTCCGCTGCACCGACCTCGACATCGGCGAAGTCACGCGCGTCGTGCTCGACCCGCTGTCGCATGAGATCAGCCACATCGTCGTGTCCATGAACGGCAGCGGTGAACGGCAGGTGGCCATGGGGCACGTGCAGGACGTGACCGACGATACCGTCCAGCTGCGCGCGCCATCGGCGGATATTCGGGCATTGCCTCCGTTCAAGCGCGAAGACTACGTCACGACCCACGAGGTGGAGATTTCGCATCTGGAAGACAATCTTGATGTCACGCCAGGTGAAGTGCTGGTGCCGTTGCCTGATCTGGAGAAGGACGTCAAGCGCCGGACCTTCTTCATGAACTTTACGCACGTCATTGGGTTTTTAATCGGGCTTCCCATCGCCTATCCCATTCTTCGATTTCTGATGCAGCCGATGTACGCGGACTTCGACAACCAATGGCTGAAAGTCGGGAATGTGAGCAAGATCAAGCAAGAGGATGTCGGAGTGCAGTTCAAGTACAAGAAGGCAGTCAAGGAAGTGTATATGCCGGAGTATGAAGTCGAGAAAAACGTCTGGATTCTGAGGGCCACTCCGGAACTGCTCGACAAAGTCTACCAAGGGAAAGATGCTGAATTTCACGATGCCAAGGGAAAGACGATCTGGACAAACAAGAAAGACATCCCCTACGTCGCGTTTTCCGGAAAGTGCCCCCACCTCGGGTGCGGCTTCAAGTGGCGGCAGCATAAGACACTCGGGCAAGTGTTTCTCTGTCCGTGCCATCTGAGCATTTACGATGCCGGGGGAAAGGTGCTCGATGGTCCCGCTCCCCGCTCCCTGGATGCCTTGCCTCTCAAGGTCTCGGCCGGTGGAGAAGTCGAGATTATCGATATGGAATTCAAGGCTGGTACGAAATCGCAGATCCGAATCGTGTGAGAGCCGGCGGCATGGATAGCAAGCACGTGTCTTCTGCAACGATTCCCGATCATCAGCCCAGCACGGCCGAAAAGGTCATTGCCTTTCTCGACGAGCGCCTTGGCCTCAAGGAAATGCAGGCGAAGATGCTCAATGAGCCGATTCCCGGCGGCTCGCGGTGGGCCTACGTCTTCGGATCCGTCCTGCTGTTCATCTTCATCATGCAAGCGGTGACGGGTACGTTGCTCATGTTTTACTACGTCCCGACCGCCGACCATGCCTACGACAGCACCCAATACATTATTCACAATGTCGATTATGGCTGGTTCCTCCTCAGTTACCATTTTTGGGGATCCAGCGCGATGGTCGTTTGTGTCTTTGCCCACATGTCGCAGGTCTTTCTCTGGGGTGCGTACAAGAAACCGCGAGAGTTGCTCTGGCTTGTCGGTCTCGCATTGTTCGGCATCGTGATTACTTTTGGATTCACGGGCTATCTCCTTCCGTGGGATCAGCGCGCGTTCTGGGCAACCCTCGTGGGCGTCGAAATTTTGGACAAGACGCCGATCATCGGGGATTTTATTGCGCGGTTTTTGAAGGGGGGCGCAAGTCCTGGGCAAATGACGTTGAGCCGCTTCTTTGTGCTCCATGTGATGATTCTCCCGTCGGCGCTGATGGCCTTGGCTGGATTACATATCTTCCTATTTCGAGTGGCCGCTCCGGCGGGCCCATTTAAAGGCACGAAAGAAGAGATCAAGGCGAAAACCGATTATTTCTTCCCTCGGCAAATTTGGAAAGACATCGTTGGGATGGCCTTCGTGTTCATCGGGATTTGCGCCTTGGCCCTCTGGGAGCCGGTCGTGCTGCTTGATAAGGCCACGCCGGATCCCGGCGAATATCATCCGGAGCCTGAGTGGTATTTTCTTTTTTACTTCCAGTTGCTGAGGCTCAAGCTGTTCGCCGGTCAGTTCGGACAATTCCTCGGTGCTGTTGCATTGCCGGTGGCGTTCATGGTACTACTCGTGGCCCTTCCATTTTTTGACAAGGACCCTGAGCGAAATATATTTAAACGACCGATCGCCCTCATCACATGGATAGCCATTATGGTGGTGATCGCGTTGTTTACGGTTGCGGCAGTTATAAATCGTGAGTTCTTGGATTAAGTGATCGTCATGCGCGGTGGGTATGGCTGAAGAACGCGAAGCGATGTCTCCGACTCAGATCGGGTTCGGCATTCTGTGGCCGGCCTGCTGGACGGGCATCCCGATCAAGGCCGTGTTTGCCGTGATCATCATGACGATGGGCTTGGTGCATTTCGAAGGCCGATTCGGACTGGCGTTTTTGATGCTGCTGGTGAGTCCGGCGACCATCTTCGCTGCTCCCATTATCATGGCCATGTTTGACACACATTTTGGAGAGGGGATTGGTCTGCCGCTCATGTTTGCATTATCCATCCCCGTCGATATTTGGGCGCTCGGAATCGTCGGTCGGACGTTCTTCCTCGAACGACTGCGGAAAGAGCCGCCCCATGATGGGCTCGGGTTTGCCATTTGGTGGAGGACCGCTGTCATCGGGATGTTCTTCCTTCCGTTGTTGTGGTGGGGTGTCAGTCGTGTGACCGAGATCGCGATTTCCGCCTCGCACTCGATCGCCGAAATGGAGAGTTTGAGGCATCTCTATCATACCGGGCTTCCGGTTGCGGAGCGCATCGGTCTTGAATTGACGATTTGGGGGACGATTTCCTTTGCGGTCCTCATGGTATTAGCCGCAGTCGGTGTCTCGATCCTGGGACAGCTCATTCGGCGGATGGCAGAGCGCGCCCGCCCGGCGGCCGAAAATTACCAGGGACTCATTACGCGGTGGGATTTAATGCGCGTCCCGGCCGATCAGGGACTGATGATGGCGTCGTTGGCAGGAATCGGCGTGGTGTTGTCGCTGGTGTTTTGGGCGGTGCTTCCCGTGACGACGCCCCACCCGCACGAATGCTGTGCGAAGCCTGAGGTGGCTGTAGAGCCGGTGTTCAAACCCGCAGAAAGTCTGAGTAAAACGACGGGGAGGATTGCTCAGCTGGTTGCGCAGGTTGAGGTGATGGAACAGCAGAAGGCAGACGCGAAGGATCAAACGGACAAGGGCAAGGAACAGGCTGGAGGCGGGGCTGTATCGAATGCCCCTGCCACGACGAAACCGTAATTTACGAGGTGATGAGGTGAGTGCCATACAGCAGGGGGTCAAAACGATTCAACGGGCTCTCCCAGCCGTCAGTGGTCAGGGAGCGTGGCTCGCAGGTCTCTTGTTGGCGGCGGGATGGCTCGCCCTTCCTTCAATCGGGATTGCGGCGGAAGGGGCCGCGGCCGGTCCGACTGAATATCGGGATATCCCTTATGTCGGCAGCCGTAACCTTGTCTGGATTGTGGCGCAGCTCCATCTGCTGCTGGCCGGGTTCGTCTTAGGTGTGCCGATCTTTGCCTGGTTGTGCGAGGTCATCGCGTGGAGAGGTGGCGAAAAGCGTTACGACAAGCTTGCTAAGGAATTTACGAAACTGCTGACGTCGGCATATTCGACCACGGCGCTATTCGGCGGCATTCTGTTGTTCTTGTTGGTCGCGTTCTATCCCAAACTCATGAATTATTTGACGGATGTGTTCTTCCCGTCTTTTCTCCTCTACTGTTTGCTGTTCCTGCTCGAAACCATCACGCTGTATCTGTATTGGTATGGCTGGGACGCCATGCAGGAGGGAAATAAGAAGACACTGCATATATTCCTGGGATTCATGCTGAACTTTTTCGCATTGTTCATCATGATCGTGCCCAATGCCTGGGCGACGTTTCAGTCCAGCCCGGTCGTCATTTCCGAAGGCACTGCTATCGAGCGGGCCTGGGCTGCGACGTGGAACCCCACCTGGTGGCCGATCAATATCCATCGGCTGATTGCGAACGTGGTGTTGGGTGGATACATCTGCGGAGCCTATGCCGGAGTTCGGTACTTGTCCGTGAAGAGTGCGGAGGATCGAGAGCATTACGACTGGATGGGCTATGTCGGTAATTTCATCGGCGTATTCGGCCTGTTGGCCCTGCCGTTCGCCGGGTACTGGCTGATGCGGGAAATCTATCAGTACAACCAGCAGATGGGCATTACGCTGATGGGCGGCTTCCTGTCCTGGCTCTTCATCCTCCAAGCCATGCTGATTGGGGTCCTGTTTCTTGGGTCGAACTACTACTTTTGGCTGGGGATTACGTATCGCATCCCCGGGTCGGAGGGAAAGTATCGGAAGGCCATGCTGATGATGCTGGTCAGTCTGCTCCTCTGTCTTGCCGTCTGGATGACTCCGCATTCGCTCGTGGCCAGTATCGAAGAGGCCCAGAAAATGGGAGGAGCTCACCATCCGCTGCTGGGCGTGCTCGGCGTCATGTCGGCCAAAATGACCGTGTCGAACCTCATGATTCTGATTACCTTCATGAGCTTCGTTATGTATTGGCGAGCCGGCAAACAAGACACCGCCGGTTGGGCGGCGTTTGGGAAAGCCGTTATGGGTGCCATCCTGGTGTTGGCGAGTATTGCCGTCGTCGTCCTCGGCGTCTGGGGGTACTTTGTCCCGGCGATCGTCCGTATCAATTACTTCTCCACGTCTCAGGTGTTGATCGTCATCTTCGTCATTCTGACGATCACGCCGCTGACGGCTCTCCTGCTCAAGAGCGCCAAAACGACGACAGAAATGGTCTGGGGCAGTATGCCTCCACGGGCGGGATATTCTCTTGTCCTGAATGCCGTGATGGTCATCCTCCTCATGACACTGATGGGCTACGCGCGGTCTTCATCCCGCGTCCATTGGCATGTGTACGGAGTCATGCGTGATACGTCGCCCTATGCCTATTCTCCGGCGCTGGGCAGCGCATCGCTCATCATGGCTTTCTGTACGTTTTCGTTCTGTATGATCGTGGCATTTATATTCTGGGTCGCCACGATGGGGGATAAATACAAGAATGCTGCTGGGACCGGAAAGGGTGAACTCCCGCACGGTATTCCGGCCATGGCAGGAGGGGCGCCTGATAAGGGACAACAGGGGTAAAACAAGTTTTGAGTTGTGAATGGTGAGTGTTGAATTAGCACCCAAACGCTCAGCACGCAGTACTAAATAATTAGAGGGCATATGAGTGAAGTCGCGCAGCTACAGCTAATTGCACTGTCGATTATGGGGGCGGGGATTGTGATCCTCCTCTTCATTAAGGCGGTCTTTATCCGGGTCACGGGATTTGTCTTTATCGTGCTGGGGTTGTTTTCGCTCATGTCCCTGGCCGTCCCTCAGCTGGCCTCTCTGCCTCCGGCGGAGGAAAAGATCGATATCGCCAGTATCAAGACCCCAACCGACATCGCTGCGATTGGACAGACGGTGTTCTTCAGTAAGGGGCAGTGCGCCCTGTGTCATTCCATCGGCCCCAGTGAGTCCGCCCGTTGTCCGGACCTCAAAGGAATCGGAGCCAAGCTCAGCCAGGCCTTTCTCTATGAAAGCCTGACGGATCCTCAGGCCTTCGTCTATCAGGATTACCGGCATGGTGGCGTGCCAAAGGAATATCCTGCGACGATGCCTCGCATCGATAAGGATCCGATCGGACTCTCGAAGAATGAAATTTTGTCCATCATCGCATTTCTTCAACAGATGAGCGGGGAGCCGATTTCCGTCAGCGTGTCTGATCTCGACATTCCTGGCCAGGCTCCCACTGCGCCGGTGAAAGCCGCCGCATCCGCGCTCGTCGCGAACGCGCATACGAATTAGGAGGAATCCATGGGTTCGTTAGGTAAGCCGATCATTCTCATGGTAGCCATGTACGTGTTTCTCAAATTTGTGCTGCCGTATATTCCAGGCTCTGCGCCGCTCCCATCAAGTTTGATCGTGCTCTACCTGCTCCTGACCGGATCAGGAATCGTCATTTTTGAAACAGTGAGCAAGGAATCGAAAGATGCCTTTTGGGGGCCGATTCAACGATTTTTGACCGGAGAGGCACTGGGCGGGCTGCAAGCACTTCGTTATGGCGTGCTGATATTTTTCCCGCTGCTGGTGGGGTGGCAAACCTACGGGAGTACGGCCGTGAGTGATTTGCCGCCAATGGAGAGTCGAACGATTCATCCTGCGCCGCCTGGCGAATACACCGGACTCTCGAATCCTGTCCCGAAAACGCCGGATAACATTATGCAGGGAAAAGGGTTCTATGCCGCCTATTGTTCGCCCTGCCATGGCGGAAATTTCGATGGCAAAGGCCCGGCTGCTCGTGGGTTCATTCCGGCGCCCGCGAATTTTGCCGATCCGACGACGATCGCGATGTTGCAAGAAAGCTATCTCTTCTGGCGGATTAAAAAGGGTGGCGTCGGTTTGCCGATTGAAGGCGCGCCCTGGAAGTCTGCGATGCCTCGGTGGGAAGTGGAACTGCCGGACGAGTGGATTTGGAAAATCATTATGGGGGAATACGACGGAGCCCACCAGTCCCCACGAACCTGGGAATAAGGATGTGGGGCAATATGGATGGGCGTAGGTGTGTAGGGAGAACGAGGCCAGCATGAAACCGGCGAATCAGATGATGAAACAGGTCCTGCGATATGGGACAGCCGCCACCATGGCGATGATGATCGGTAGCGCATCTCTTGGCTATGCACAAGAAAGTGTGTCGGTCCGGGCTACACTGATGACCGGTGGCTTGCCCCTTGAAGATCCCAACGCCGCGGTGTGGAGCAGCGCGCCCCCGGCGACGTTTCCCATGTCACCGCAAGTTCATTGGCAGAATCGCATCCAGGAAGTCACGGTGAAGGATGTCATTGTGCGGGCCTTGCATGATGGCAATCAGATGGCGGTCCTGCTTGAATATGCCGATCCGACCCAGGACCCGGATGATGCCGCGGCTTTAGAATTCATGGTGGGCGACAAGAAAGCCCACTTTGCCCATGGCCAGCCCATGTTGCAGGTCGAAGGCGGACCGGTGAATATTTGGTTTTGGAAGAACAAGACGGACAAGGCCGTGGACATGAGCGCGAAAGGCTTTGGGACCTTGAAGCCGCAAGAGCATCAGGATGTGAAAGCCAAGGGCGTGTACGCAAACGGAACGTGGAAAATCGTGTTCTCCAGGAATTTGTCGACCGGTCATGCAGAAGAGGATGTGCAAATTACCCCGGGGGAGTTCATCAGCATCGCCTTCGCCGTCTGGGATGGCCGGAAAGATGGGTCAGGAGATCTTGTTGAGAAGGGCTCGCAAAAGGCGGTCTCCTCCTGGTGGTATTTCCGAGCCGATGCTCCGCCGGATTATTCCGGCTATATGTATGCGGCGATCGCCGCGGCATTGGCCTTGGGCTTTCAGTTTGTCCTGATCCGAAAACTCAAGAAAGGGCAGTGAGCATGAAGGCGGCACGGTTGGGTGTTATGGGATTCACGGTGGGACTCATCGTCGGCGCGGTGTTGCTGGCCGGAGGCTGCGCCAATGAACAGGAAAAGCGCGGGCACGAACTGTACACCCACTACTGTAGTGACTGTCACGGAGAAAGTGGCAAGCAGAACGAGGGGTTTAACTGGTCCTTCATGCCAGACCCGAAGCCCAAGGACCTTTCTAATAAGACCGAGATGAGTACCTTCAAAGACGAGGAACTCTTCGCCACCATTTCACGGGACATGCTCGACACCAGCGAAGAAGGCGGAGATGAGATTGGCGATGACGATTTCGCCGTGCCTACGATGCCGACCTTCAAATATACGCTATCCGAAGATGAAGTGTGGGCGATCGTTGGATATGTGCGCACCCTCCATGGATCAAAGATGGGTTTCAACGTCGCCGCGCGCAAGGCCTCTCTGGAAGAAGGGCTGAAGGCGGCGCAGACCAAGTTTGAGCAGGCGACGCAGGCCTATGAGGCGGCGGAAAAGAAAGCCAGCGACGAAGCGGAGAGGAAAAGCGAAGAGTTGAAGAAAGACGTCGACGTGGATGAATCCGCCTATGCGGATGAACAAGCCGCCATGGGAGAAGCCAAGAAGGAATTGGATGTGGCGCAAGTCGCCATGAACAATTTTTCAACAAGACCAGGCAAAGGCCTGAGCATACCCCGGCCAGATTTGAAGACGCCTCCGGCGCAAGTTGCCCAGTTGGTTGAGCGCGGCAAGCGGCTCTATGAAAACAAGTATGGCTGCAATGCCTGTCACAATGTCGGTGGCGAGGGTGGCAAGATCGGTCCGGCTCTGGACCGGGCTGGATTCCGATTGAATGCGACGTGGGTCTACCGGTGGCTGAAGAATCCGCAGGCGATGGATTCCCATACGCGCATGCCGGCGTTGGGGCTCAGTGATGCGGACGCCAAGGCCGTGACTCTGTATGTGGACACCTTGCGGGCTGCGAAGACCGAGCCTACCGAGGAGAAGCCTGTCGAGAAGCCATAGCCTTCTCAACCGGACAGCCCGGCGAGCAATCCGATGAGCACGGCAACCCCAGCCCACACGTGCGCGCGGAACATGGCGAAGGCTTGCGGAGGGGTGATCGATCCCCGTAATTGCCGCACCTGCATGGCGAAGAACAGGCCCAACCCGAGTAACGTGGCGTAGTAGGCCCATCCGATCCCCGCCAGCCAGCCTGCAGCCCACAAGAGACACAGCATGGTGATGAACGCTGTCCCCACGCCGAGGCCGATAGACGGTCCAAAGAAGAGGGCCGCGGATTTGACGCCAATACGCCGGTCATCTTCTTGGTCTTGGATGGCGTAGATCGTATCGTACGCGACCGCCCACGCCGCTGTCGCAGCAAAGAGGCACCAGACCGGCGCATCGAGTTGTCCTCGCACGGCCGCCCAGGCCATCACTGTTCCCCAGCCAAAGGCAACGCCCAGCACGGCTTGCGGAATATGAATCCAGCGTTTTGAGAATGGATAGAGCGCCGCCAGCAAGAGGGCGATGGGAGCAAGCCACCACACGAGGGGATGTAACAGGAAGAGGAGGCTTGCGGCCAGGATCAGGAGCAGGCCGAGCAGCATAAAGGCCTGGTGGCGGGATAATTCGCCGGACGCAAGCGGGCGGGTTTTGGTTCTGGCGACTTGCCGATCAAACCTCTGATCGGCAAGGTCATTCAGGATGACCCCGGCGCTTCGCATCAAAAACGATCCTGCGACGAAGACAGCCAGCAGGTGGAGCGGCGGAAACCCTTCCGAGGCGAAGACCAGCGCCCATAATGTCGGGAGCAGCAAGAGGTACGTCCCGCTTTGGTTATGCAAACGGACCAATCGGGCGAGTGCGGACCAGGGCACACCGGATGGATGTGAAGAAGCCGGCCACGAACCCGTTGCCATAGGCCAGACGTTAGCCGCTCCAGTGGAAGCTTGTCAATTTCCCTGATGAGGCGGGGTAGGTGCCGATTGTCCTCGCCGTCCGATTTCGGTATAACCAATGGGGCAAAGGAGTCTCTATCTGTGAAGCGTTCGAGTCCAAGCAGAGGTCGGGTTGCCACCATCGGCATCGTGGCCGTGCTGGCGTTGATCTGTGCCGCCTGCGGCGGACCCAAGCGAAGCCAGACGGGACCTGAGCCTATTGCCGGCACAATTCCGCTGACACCCGCACTTTGGCTTTCACCGAGTGCCACGACCGCCGGGCTGTCCTATCGCGACGCCTGTGGAAAGTCGGCAACGATCCCCCTAGCGGACCCGCTTGCGGCTGCCCTGTCCACAAAGCTTGGCCGCGTGTTCAGCGCTGTCCTTCCTCAGCAGGGAACAGAACAGATTCCCGCGTCCGACAGCCTCATCGAGGTCGGACTGGGGCCAAAGAAAGTTGACCTCGCGATTCCTGGCCAGGTCAAAGGCACGTATCCTGCGACCGTCACACTGGGGATGGAGTTGGTCGTGTTGGCCCAGGATGGCACATTCCTGTTTAATGAAAAACGACAAGGAAGCAGCCATGGCCAAGTGGAAGTCTCGGGCCAATCGTGTGACGTGCAGGGGTTGGAGCCGATCGTGCAGGAGGCCATTGATGCAGTGGTTGACGATGTCGTACGGCGCGTAGCGGCATCGGCCAGAATCCGCGAGTACGCCGCATACCCTAAGGCGTTTCCTCCGACAGCCACCAGTGCGTCGCAGGCCGCCGGTGGGATCTCCCCCCTTGCGCCGGCCGGTATGTCACCGGAGGCTTCCAGCCTCCCAACCACCGGCCAACCGGTTCTCCAGGGAGGAACTCCTCAGGCCACCGCGCTGTCTTTCCATGCCATTGTGCGGGATGAAAACCAAGACCACTTGCTCCAGCAGGATGAGACGCTCACGATCGAAGTGGAGGTCAAGAACGAGGGGCGGATTGAAGCCAACGGAGTGGAGGTCCTGGTCGGGGGAGCATTGATGGAACGTTTCCCCCCAACGGTGGCGGTTGGCACCGTCAAACCTGGCGAAATCAAGCGGGTGTCGATCTCCCATCGGGTGACGCAACTGAAAGCCGAGGCGCAAGGCGAAGTGGTGTTGAGCCTGCGCAGCGCAACGGCGCTGTTGGCGGTTCCGCCGCTCAAGCGATTCACTCTACAAATCAAACCGGAAAAAGCCGAGACTGCCCCGGTGCAGCCCGATGTCGACCATGTGCCGAAGCCTCTTGTGGCGGCCAAGCAGGCGAAGAGTCTCGTCATTGCGATCGGGGTGGGGAAGTTTCGCGATGCGCGCGTGCCGACGGTGAAATACGCCGAGCGGGACGCGGAGGTCATGTCGGGATATTTGCGTGCCATCGGGGGGGTTCCCCCTGAGAGAACCCGGCTCTTGGTCGACCAGAATGCGTTGAAGGAAGATCTCGCCGAAACATTCGAGGAGTGGCTGCCGAAACGGGTGGATGCCGACACGGTTGTATACGTGTATTTCTCGGGGCGTGCGTTGGTCGATGGCATGAGTGGGGCGGTGTCACTGGTGCCCTTCGATGGGACCACGGGGTCGATCAAGCGGCTCTACCCAGTCCGTCGCATGCAACAAGTCTTGTCCAAGCTTCCGATTCAACGGGCCATCATGATCTTCGAGGTCTCGCTGGACCCGACGCCCGGCTCGGATCCAGCCTTGACGCCGCAGGCCGATTGGGAAGACGGATTGGATGAGGGAAAAAATGAGGTCATGTGGATGGTGGGCAACAAGGCCCTCCAAGAGGCTCATGCCTACGAGCAGGGGAAACACGGGCTCTTTACCTATTTTCTCCTGCGAGGGTTACAGGGGTTGGCCGATATCGACCGTGATGGAACGGTCGTCGCCGGTGAACTCTGCACCTACGCACGTGGAGAAGTCGGTCGAGTCGCGAGACAGCAATTCGGCAATGCCCAGCATCCGCTCTGTTCACCGCCGCCAGGCCATGGCGCGGTCATCAGGATTCATCCTATGGCCAGAGGAAACAATCCGAAACCGGTTGCTCCTGAGAAGCACGTCGGATCAACTGCCACGCCTCACGCACCTCCTGCATTTGTTCCCAAACAGCCGGAGGTCGGGCCACGACCTTAATGGACGACGGTTTCGTTGACAGTCGATCCAGCAGCCAGTATCATGGCTTTCCGATAGATTGTCCGAAAGCCTCATCGTTTGATGTGTGCGCTAGTCCTTGCGGATGCCGGCGTAGCTCAGTTGGTAGAGCAGCTGTTTCGTAAACAGCAGGTCGCCCGTTCAATCCGGGTCGCCGGCTCCATAGCGTGCAACACCGCATAAAAATTTATCCAACTGGACGTCTCGGCCTCGCTATCGTTCCGTTGAACGGGCGAGCTGGGGGGATTTGCAGGGGGTGTACCCCCTGCATGGGGATTGTACAAGGGGGCTGGCCCCCTTCGTAGGAATCGGTGAGGTAGGCTTCAGGGCCGAACCGATGACTGGTTGCCCGTTCAATCCGGGTCGCCGGCTCCAAACCTCGCTTGCGCGTTCCGGCGGCTCATCAGGCGAAGCCTTTCCCGATTGACGCCGCCGGATAACCCCCTCAAGTGCCTTGAGTTATTTGGTGCACTTCGTGTGACCCGCCGATTCTTCATCGTTGTATCGTCATTGGCGTCGGCGGATAAACCCCCTCACGTGAATTTCCTCCTGTCTTGAGCAGGCGAAAAGTGAGAAATAATTTGCGGGATTATCGCGGCCAGGTAGCATGGTGGAACGATGAGAACGTTCCTGATGCTATTAGGCCTGAGTCTGGGTGTAGTCGCGCCGACTCTCGTGTATGCCGACTATACGGCCAAAGTCGAGGCCGTCCTTGAGGGGGATCGCTTGATGGTCTACCACAATGGGCGCAGGGACACGATCGTTCTCAAGGGTATCGATTGCCCGGATTTGAAGCAGCCCTATGGGAAGAAGGCCAGACAGGTCACGGCGGCATATGTGGGGAACCGTGACGTGACCGTTCGTGCGGTCCAACGAGATCGGCAGGGCCGGCTGGCGGCCGAAGTCATCTTGCAAGACGGGCGGAACGTCGCCTATGAATTGGTCAGAGAAGGGCTTGCCTGGTCACGAGATGGATGGGCGGAGGGACGGAGTTTCAACGACGAAGAAGAATTGGCCCGGGCTGCCAGAGTCGGCCTGTGGGCCGATCGGAACCCCGTGCCGCCGTGGAAGTGGAAAGCCCCGAGGAAAGCCAGTCGGAAATTCTCCAATTAGGCGTCTCTCTCAAGACGTCACCGTTTTCCGCATCAACCCTATTCTATTCCGGTTCCAGATCCAAGGGGCTCAGCGCGTGGTCCTATAGGGGAGAGTGCTGCTCCTGCCCAAAGCGATCGGCTTCGAGCAGGAGCAGTGCCCGATACTCCGCTAGCTGCCGGGAGTTGGCTCGGAGCTTATCGGGTGGAGATCGTTGGTTGACAGTTCGCTCCCATGGTCGTTGGGCGATGCATCAATTCCGGTGACGGCTGGATCGCTGGAGATGCTGGCCGGAACCATCATGTGCGCCTCGCCGATTTTTCTGATTTCGAGGTGAACCCGGCGGTTGTCGTGTCGGCAGATGTCGCTGTCATCCACGCAGAGGACACCGTCTTCGCCAAGGCTCATCACCTTCATCCGATGTTCTGCCACTCCAGCGTTCAGCAGTTCGGCTTTCACGGTTTCCGCCCGCCTCAGGCCGAGTTTCATGTTATAGCTCGCTGATCCCTGTTGATCAGTGTAGCCCTGGATCAAGACCCCGTAGTCTTGGTTATGCTTGAGCAGCTCGGCTCGGACGGCAAGCTGGGCCTTGGCCTCGTCCGTCAGGCCCTTTCGGCCGACTTCAAAATAGACGTCTGCGTGGATGACGTCGTCCAGTGGTGCAACTATGGGGGGTGTGACGGGGGTAGACTCAGTGATAGAGGGCCCAGTCTGACTCAACCCGCTTCTGTGCGTCATGATCTCTGGCACTGCGACTGTGCTGATCTTCTCCGTGGTTGGGGTGATCGTGACTTTGTCGCTGTTTTGTCCGTAGTACCAGGCAGCGGCCAGCGATCCGCCGAGAAATACGACCAAGCCGGCCAGCAGCACCACTTCTTTCGACTCTTTCAGTGGCCCCACGATCTTGGGGGCGATATTTCCTGACGACACCTGTGATGGACCCTGTGACATGATGCAGTCTCCTTCTCTGGTAAAAAGTGAAAGGTAAAATGTGAAACGCAGCCCTCAGTCATCCGTCCTCAACACACAGTCCTTTTGTAAAGACCACCTCCTTTCGGTTGCCTTGTGACGCGTCGACGGAGGATGGCTTGAGCAACCGGAATGCCGACCGAAGTGAAGTGTGAAAGTGGAAAAGTCTTGAGGAAAGTTGAGGGGTTAGAGGGATTGGTTACAAGTCGGAGTTATGCGGGGATGTGAGGTCCATCACGCCACGCGGGGATGGCCCCGCAAAGAGAGGGATGGAACGACACCCGTGCTGATTCCTTGCTCCCCGAGCGCGCACGCGGGACCAATCGAATTTGCACATTATGGGTGGTGCTCGCTCGACGGGCGCAGTGGAACCAGCACGGATGCCATCCCAGAAGAAGGGAAAGAGCAAGATCTGTAGGGAGTGGGGCTAACATTCTTGACAGGTTACGGAAACGCTGTGTAAGGTTCGATTGTAGTACATTCTTTTAAGGCCATGTCTTCTCACTGTGTCGGGAGGAACCAATGATCAGTCGATACACCCGTGTTGCCCTCATGGTGGTTGTGCTTGGAGCGTTCGGGAGCGTGCCCATGGTGCATGCCTATCCAACCGCCAGTGGTAACGTCAGCCTGGCCATCGACCACGCGAAGGAAGCCGTGGTCCATGGGAAAGCGGGGCATGTTGACGAGCTGGTGAAACATGCGGAGGCGGCGCTGGATTTTGCGAAGATGGGAGGCAAAAGCTTAGAGGTGAGCGAAGGGATTCAGCACCCGAAAGAAGCCATCGCCCATGGGAAAGCTGGTCACGCCGACGTGGGAGTCGAACACCTCGAGACCGCCCTCAAGCATTTATCGGAGTTCAATTGATGGCCATGTTCCCGAGTGCATGCGACTACGTATTCGGGTCGCGTTGTATTGTATCCCCACCAGCAGATTAGTGGCTATCTGGGCTCCTTTTCGTCTGCAACTCCACATTCACGAGTTTGATTTCTGAGAGGTCTTCGAGCCGGGGACACCAACGGGTACCGGCGCGCCACAAGGCCGAGTCCAGCTGGGCATAGATCGTCCCGGGGTGCTCATAGTGCATGCCGTAGGCTTGTGAGGCGGCACATCGACAGGGAAACACGAACGAATTGTCCGAGTTGTCCACCTCCACCTCGAGTCGTGTCACGGCGAGATCACGTGTGAGCCGGATCTTGAACCAACAATGCGCATGATAGTCGTCGACCTTCATCGATTGCTGATAGCACTGCAAGACATCTCGGACGGTCGTCATGGGTAACGACGTATTCCCCGAGAGGACTTCGGCTCGCTTGTCGAGCACCAGGGCCTTGGCCAGGGACAAGGCATGTCCGACGTGAATCGGGTTGAGGAGGTCGAACGCCGATTCATAAATGGTGAGGTTGGGCTGCACGGTGAATTCGCGGAGCGATCCTCGCTTGGCCAGCTCCAGGTGCCAATAAAAATCCACGGCGATCGATTGGCGGAAGCGAAAGGTAATCAGGCTCATAATTCGATCCCCTCCATCACGGCCAACGAAGTCTGAAGCCTTCAAGAAGACACGCTGTGGCTTAGGGCTCGTCTTTGGGGAACTCCTCGCTCTGTTTGAGCCAGAGTTCAAGGAGTCGGGTTTCGCGTTCGGACTGGGAAATGTGCTCCAACGCAAAGGCGCCCGTCAGGCGGTCTTCATAAAAGGCCCGTTGCTTGGCGTAGGTTTTCTTGAAGGCCGCCGTCTTCAGGGTGTTCCAATGCGCATCGGAGATCCCGGCCTGGGAACGTAAGAGCTCAATTTCGATGGCTTGGAAGGCAAAGACTTTCGCTAAGACTTTGATGACCGTGGCATTGGACAGGAACCTTGGCGTTTTCTCAGCCATGATTCATTGCCTCGGACAGGATGCGGTCTATACGCCTCTGCCGAGGCGAGCCCGGCATCCGCACAGGTGCGGATGCCGAGATAAGGAAACGATCAGTTTCGCACGCCGCTCCACACTTTTGCCGGATCGATCGCCTTGTCGGGGTTGAGGGTCTTTGCCCGCTCCAGCAGGACATCGGTCCCTTCCGGATACGCCGGATCAGAAATGCAGCAATTATCGACCGGACAGACAGCCGCACATTGCGGTTCGTCGAAGTGGCCGACACACTCGGTGCACCGGTCATGCGCGATCACATACACATTATCCCCCACGCCCTGGCCGTCCCCCACATGGAGCCCCTTCTCTTCCGCGCCGCTGCGCGTTTCGAAGATGGCCTCGTTCGGACACTCCGGCAGGCAGGCGCCACAGTTGATGCATTCGTCGGTAATCAGCAGTGCCATGATCCTGGTCTCCTTACTTCGTTAAGATTGAACACGGCTTTGGGCCATGCATGTTGCACCTTTGGACGCGCGTCTGTCAAGGCGATGGTTCGCAATCAGAACTGTGCAAGAGGCATGTGGGATCACAGGCAGATGCTCATGCAAACGGTCGGCACACTATGGTACGGTACGTCTTCACCTGGAGGAAACGTCATGGTGTCCAGAAGGCCGGAGCTCGAGAAAGACAATCCTATCGCGACGCAACCATATGTGGGGCCACGCAGGCGGCGCGCGAAGGCCGTGGCTGGGTCGATGAAAGAACCCGCTGAAATGGGCGAAATGAAGACGGCATTGTACGCATTGACCAGGGCGGCGTCTCGGGTTGTAAAAGGCATGCCGAACACAAAGGCGGCAGGAAAAGATCTGAGTGCCCTCCGGGATGCGATTGCCCAAGCCCAGCAGGTGCTGTCCGTGACAGGCCACGGCACTTAATGCACGGGGAGCCGATGGGTCTTGAAGTGGCCCCGCACCAATCTTTCGACCGGGGCAAAGTGCCGGTCAGGTAGGTTCTTGAACCGCCGTTTGCAGTCGGCCAGGGCTTCCTCGGCGGTCCCGAACGGTCTGATGACGGAAAGGAGATGGCCGTAGTAATCCGTCAATTTGAGTTCGATGGTGCGCAGATGGCCCGGATCTCCGGCAATGACCTGCGCGGCTTTGGCTTGGTCACCGTCTGATTCGACGAGAGCCTGGAAGCAGAGGCCTTTCAACCGCTGCGTGACCGTGCTCCGATCCCATCCCAGGGTCTTCGCGGCCGCCTGCATGTCAAATCCATGCCGGCGGAGGCAATCCAAGACCGCGGTGTCGCCCGCTGAATCGGGCAATACGGCGGACGTGGGTTGTGCCAGTCCAGTGCCCCGAGCGGTTCCTTCCAGTGCGAACGCATACGGTGTCAGAATCGGCCCGTCGTTCAGGGCGATAGCCCGCTCAATCGCGTGTCGAAGTTCCCGGACATTGCCCGGCCAGTGCTGTTCACGTAAGAGTCGTACCGCGTCGTTGGAAATCTGTGGCTCCAGTCGGCCCATGCGCTGCGCGATGTCGGCCAGACTCGTCTTGGCAATGACGGGAATATCGCCTCGCCGCTCCCGTAATGGCGGCAGTTGGAAGACCAATCCCTTCAACCGGAAGTACAGATCTTCTCGAAACCACCCTTCCGATACCCCGCGCTGCAAGTCACGGTTTGTCGCGGCCACCACCCGCACGTCGACGGTTGTCGGCGTTGTGGCTCCGACACGATAGAACGACTTTTCTTGGAGCACACGCAAGAGCTTGCTTTGGTGGTCCAGCCGCACATCGCCGATCTCATCCAAAAAAATGGTGCCATGCTGGGCCTGCTCGAAATAGCCGCGCCGGTCCGCGGTGGCGCCGGTGAAGCTCCCTCTCGTGTGGCCGAATAATTCGCTTTCGAACAGTTCCGGTGACACGGCCGCCATGTTGACCGCAATGAACGGCTTGCCGGCCCGTGGGCTCAACCGGTGGACGGCCCGCGCGAAGAGTTCCTTGCCGGTCCCCGGTTCGCCGAGGAGCAGGACGGTCAGTGGCGATGCCGCTCCGCGTTTGACGTCTCTGAACAATCTGAGGAGTCCGGCGTCTTGTGTGACGATCCCGAGCCGGCGGCATTCTTCCCGCAATTGTTCAAGCTCGGTGTCGTTGAGGGGGCCTGACTCAGCCGACGCGGCGCGAAGGCCATGGAGCTGCCGTTCCAATTGGGCCAACTGCAACCGCGCAGTCTGTTCCTGTGCCTGTACCTCGGCCAATTCGGCTCGCAGGGCCGCGGCCGTGTGGGAGAGATCGTGTTGCAGGCCGGTTGATCGAGCGGCCGCTTCTTTCGCTGCCTCCAAATCTTCTTGCAGGGCCTCGGCGCGGTTTTCCCGGAGGGTCAGCGCCTGGCGCACTGCGACGGAATCATGCTGGAGCCGGAGCATGTCTCGTTCGATCAGGAGCATGCGCTGGCTCGCCGTCAAATGGGTCCAGACGGTGGCGCCGAGCAGGACGTAGAACGAGGCGGTGATCGGCAGCGCGACGGGCAAGACGAGGTGCGCACCGGCCAAGACGGTGAATGCCGTTGAGAGATAGAGGACGAGGGCCAGGGCTGTCAGGATCAAACTGAACGCCCCATGGAAGCGCAAGAGCCCCCATGCAATCAGAGTGGTGATCGCCAGTGTCACGATGGTTCTGCCGGCCGTTCCGAGTGGGACCATGTGCTCACCGGTCAGGAGACTGTTCAGCAGATGCAGATGTGCCACGATGGCGGGGACATGCTGTCCGGTCGGTAAAAGCCAGACGCCTTGCGGGAGAGGATTCGGCAGAATGACGACGACTTTTCCCTTGAACCAGTCGGCTAAGAGGGATTCTTCGTGCCGCTGCACCGCGTCCCATACCGATGACAACGACATCGTGGGAAGGGCGCCGACGGATCCGTCCCCGGCGATGTTCAGCAGGTACGGGTGGGTGGTCCTCCATTGCGCCTTCTGGGTCGTGGCATAGAGGATGTGGCCAAAGGCCGGCACAACATGGGTGCCGAATTCTATAGCGAGAGGAACGGTTCTCACGATGTGGTCATTGTCCGGCATAAGTGACAGATGGCCCTGAGTGGCCGATTCGCTCAGCTCCGTCAGCGGAATCGTATCCTCATCGAATACAGTTACGACAGGGCCGGATGATGTGACGGATTCCAATAGCAGGGCGTCGCCTGCGGCTCCGCCGCGCTGAGCAGGGTTGGACCGGTCCAGGCGATGATCGAGTCCGATGGCTGCCGCACCGGCTTCATGAACGGCCGTGATTAGCTGGGCGAGGACTGCCCGGTCCAGCGGGCCGGTTCCCAATCGATCGTCGGTGGCCGGGTCTCGCACAACGATTGCCAGGTTGGAGCTTGTCGCGATAGGGGCGCGGCGGCTCAACCATTCGTCGTAGAGGGCCCAGTCAAACGCGCTGTAGGCCACTGGGGCGGTCAGCCAGGTGAGTCCAGCCAGCATGCACGCAAACAGCGCGAGTGCCGCCCCTTGGAGGGGCAGCGAGGTACTGACCAACCGCCGAGCTGTTATCCAATCATGCATGGGTGTCAGTGGAGTCCCAGTTCGTCGATCAGTGCGTGTATGTCCTGCTTAGGCAGGCCCTTGAGGGCGAGTCGGGCCTTCGTACGATCCCGCTCCACTCCCACCCCCTTGGCATACATGCGGGCTAGGATCTTCTTGGCGGGGGGAAATCCATCGGCCGCCGTCGTGTCAAAGCAATCACGGATGCGGCGGTCGAACTGAGCCGAGCCGGTTTCGGCGCCGATCTCGTAAAGCCGCGCGAGCTCGGTCAGCGCCGGCTCGCTCAGCGCATAGGTTTCAGCCAAAAGCATGGCGATGCCGTCCGCCAGTTGATTGTGGCCCAGCAGGGTGATGCCGAGCGATTGGTCCGGGTCCTGCTTGGTGAGGTGGGCCTGTTCTTCCCAGAGCTGGTGACGGTACTGGCGGAACGCATCGGCAATATCTTGGCGCCGACGTTCCGGTTGGTCTGCAGCCAAGCTCTGTCGGCGGAGTTTTGACATGGCCTCGGCCGCCGGCTGGTAGCCGAGCGAGGCGGCCTTGGCCCACCAGACAATCGCGCGTGGGAGATTCTTCTCTACGCCCAGCCCCTGTTTGTACGCGTTGCCCAGAAAATATTGCGCTTGCGGCACGCCGCCGATGGCCGCTTCGTCCATGAACTGCGCGGCTTCCCGCTCATGATTTGTCAGCTTCAATAAGAGGGCCAGGCGATACCGGGCGTCTGGAAAGTCTGGCTGCAAGGTGAGGGCATTCCGATAGGATTGCATCGCCGCCGTCACATTGCCGAGGGCATAGTGCACACTACCGAGGTTGTAGTGAGCCTGGGTTAGTGTAGAGTCGAGCCTCACGGCGTTTTGGAGCGAGGCCGAGGCCATCTGCCACTCTTGCCTGGCCATGAGCAGCACACCCAACTGCATATGGGCCTTGGCATCGTTCTGGTGCAGTGCGATGACGGCACGGCACTCATCGAGCGCCGCGTCGAGATCACCGAAGCGTGAAAGTCTTTCCGCCAACTTGAGCCGCAGATCGGTGCGCTCCGGAGTCCGGTGGATGGCGTGACGCAGCGAGCGGATCTCCGTCACCGCGTCTTCTTCCGGCTGTTCCGGCCTGCCGGGATCCAAGAGGGTGTTCGTCTGCCCTTGCGCAGGGACTGTCTCAGGAGTGGACGGTGTTGAGTCGGCAGCGGAAGGCGGAATGTCTTTGGATATCTGCGTAGACGAGAGGCACGCGGGTAACAGCGCAAGGCAAATCAATGAGAAGGTCGCGAGCACCGATCGATGATGCATGGGAGATCCGCGCCCCTCCGATCCAATCTGGAAGACGGTGTGTATTATAACAGCCGACAAGCGGTTGGTGGGGCTGGCCGGGATCGTGGACGATCGCGGGGTGCGCAATCACCGTGCGGATTCAAGAGCCTGCCGGATACGCTGGATATCACTGTGCAGTTCAGCTTGGTTGCGGAACACCGGCTCGTGCGGAACCCGCCACACCGGCTCCAGTGGGGCTGGATCATTCATCAGGCGAGGAATGATGTGCCAATGAATGTGGGGAAGTTGATTGCCGAGCAGTTCGTAGTTGATCTTCCTGGCCCCATAGGCCTGCGCGAGCGCCTTGGCGACCCTGTTCACTTCCTCCATGAGCTGGATCCGCTCCGTCGGCGCCAAATGGAACAGTTCCGTTGCGTGGCGTTGCAAGACAACGATGGTCCAACCGGTGAAAAATTGATCGTCATGAAGATAGGCTTTCGAGAGCCCAAGATCCGCAATGACATGCTCGGCTCTGGGCCAGGTACGCTGGCACGCTTTGCAAGATGGATCGGTCATGGCCGGCTGGCTTTGCGCCACTCTTCTTCCGTCACGACGCCTTTCTTGATCAACAGTTGAATGAGCTTGTCCATTGGGGTAGGGCCGGGCTGCGCGGGTGCTTGAGCCTGCGCGGGTGATGCCGGTGATTCCGCGCGTTTCGGCTCCGGTGGCGGGCGTTTCTTCCCCAGCACTCGAAAGGATGGTGTGAAGACTGCCACGTAATCCTTGTTTCTGAGGCGGATGGACACCGGAGCGCTGTCGGTTTGTGGCGCAAGGTCCGGGGCCGTGCCCGTAGGGATCCGGAAGTACGGCTTCCCCTCGTCGGTCAGGCCCTCTGCATCCAAGACATCAAATCGATCGAGGAACAACTCGCCCGTCAATCCTTCCCGGTCTTGGCCGGCCAAGTTGGTAATTTTATCGAGCACAATGATCAGTGAGTCAGCGATGATCAGATCGGGGGTCAAGTTTCTCACGCTGACGTCGTATCGATATTCGCTGGTAAACGTATCGCGGCCTTTCATCGTGACGATCGGGCTCATGCGGCCGGTGAAATCCGTCAGCTGGTCGAACGAGCCGGCGGAGGTCCCGATCGGTTCAATCAAACACACGCAGCTGGCCAGTGCAGCGAAGATGGCGGATCGTGCGGGCATTCAGGTGTCCTGGGCCTTGTATCGTATGAATCGCAACGGTCACCTGCAGCATAGCAAAGATCGATGGATTCAGCGAGCGCCACTCGGCTTTCGTTGCCTTGACACGCTCTTTCACCCGACGATATTCTGCCTAGCAGGATGTTGAAAAAGGCCGCCAGCTTTGTTCTCGCATCGTTCAGAAGCTCAACGTACGGAAAGAGTACGCTTCGCCTCTTCACTCGCTGCGGCCGTGCCTGCGGAATGGCGCGTCTTGGCGCGCCGGGGTTGGGCGGGTGAGAACATCGGCCTTTTTGAACATCCTGTGAGATTCATGCAATCGGTCCAGGCCCCAAGGGTCTGGTGTGCTGACAAGTCGCCATCATTTTCAACAGCTTGCTCATAGGCGCGCACGGTACCCATTTATTCAGATTTGACGACGATGTCATTCAAATCGCTAGCAGCCTCCCTTGTGGTTCCGCGGCGGGTCGTGGCCGAATTAATGCGGCTGTACGACTATCCGCATCCGCTGAAACCGGGGACGGTCATTCGCGGGTACGACCGGGCTCATGCAGTTCGGACGGCCAAGATGTGCGTGGCCGTGGCGCATCGGTTGGGCCATCCCGCTGCTCGAATCTATCAGTACCAAGTTGCGTGTCTGCTCCATGACGTAAGCCGTGCGGGCCTCGATCGCGGTCTGTTCGGCAAGATCTGGTCGTGGGCTAAGGCCCATGGGATTCCCACCAGACCCCGTGAATGGCGCGCGGTCCATCCCACGACGCGCTACGGCCGTGAAACGGAGGCGTTCTTGTCCCGTTACGGGGCGGACCTGGAGGCAGCCGGTATTCCGATGACGCCCTGGGCGAAGGAACAGGTCGAGATGCGGCTCGGACATGCACGCCGGTTACGGGGACGCTTGGTGGTGGTTCGTCCTGCCCTTCGCCGGCTGGGCTTGCGGTGGGCTCCCTGGATGCAAGCCGTGGTGCTGTACTATTACTATCCGGAGAAGCTTTCCAAAGCCAAACCCTGGGTCAAACAGTTGGCGGAGATCCTCGTCGCCTGCGAACAGTTTGAGGCCTACAGCAACCGGCAGCGCGGGCGCGATTACTATGTGCGGCGACGGGAAACGCTGGCCGATGCCTTCGCCTATCTCGACAAGCTTGCACAAGAAGGTATTCTGAGCGGCGACGTGATGCGCGCCCTGCGTGAATTGGCTGGTGAAGGAGCCTTCGATGCCATTCTGGAAGCGGCACGGGGTTGCCCTTTGACCAACGCGGAGCGGCGCTACTTGCGTAGCCTCGCGCCGGGAGGTGGCTGATGGCCGTCAAGACCGTGCCATTGCGCATCGGGATGGCTGGCGACACACACATCGAAAATCTCACGAAGCCGGTCTTGTCCGCCGTGGCCGAGTCCGGGCTGGTTGCGGGTCTTGTGACCGTCTTCGTCAAGCACACGACGGCATCAGTCATGATCATCGAGGATGAGCCTGGCATCCGCGCCGATACCAAGGCCTTTTGGGACCGGATCGTCCCCGCCGATCCTCGTTGGCAGCACAATACGAGGAATCCCGGCGAAGACAATGGCCATAGCCATCTGCGCGGTCAGTTGCAGGGGCCGTCGGTGACGATTCCCTTCGCGGATCGTACGTTGCTGTTGGGAACCTGGCAGCAGATCGTCCTGGTCGATTTCGACACGCGGGCCAGAAGTCGCGAGTTGATTGTGCAGATCATGGGTGAGTAGGAATGAGAGGCCGGATGCGAGGGTTTGTCATCGGGGCTGTGGTCAGTGCAGGGTTCGTTTTTTCTATTGCGCAGGCTGGTTCCGAATGGGGCATGCCCTTGGGTGCCTCATATGAAGGGCTCGAAGGCAAGCCCCGTCCCGTCACACCGGCGCCCGCTGAATTGGGACCTGATGAGCGGGCAACGATCTCAGTATTTGAACGGGCGACACGATCCGTCGTTTTTATCGCGAACACGGCTATCCAGCGGGATTTCTGGTCGCTCGACACCATGGAAGTCCCGCAGGGATCAGGGTCGGGCTTCATCTGGAGCAAGCAAGGCCACATCGTCACCAATTTCCACGTCATCTACGGGGCCAGCTCGATCAAGGTTACTCTCGCTGACCGCAGTGAACATCAAGCCAAACTGGTCGGCGCCGATCCGGATCACGACCTGGCGGTCTTGCAGATCCAAGCTTCCGACTCTGCGTTGGAGCCGCTGGCTGTCGGTGTCTCGCACGACTTGCGGGTCGGACAAAAGGTATTGGCCATTGGCAATCCCTTCGGGCTCGACCATACGCTCACCACTGGCGTGGTGAGCGCGCTTGGCCGGACGATCAAGTCGATGTCCCAGCGGACGATCGAAGGTGTGATTCAGACCGATGCGGCGATCAATCCGGGCAATTCCGGTGGCCCCCTGCTGGATAGCGCGGGTCGTTTAATCGGGGTGAACACACAAATCATCAGCCCGAGCGGGGCCTATGCCGGTATCGGGTTTGCTGTGCCGGTGGACACGGTGAACCGCATTGTGCCGGAGCTCATCAAGCATGGTAAGTTGATTCGTCCGGGATTGGGGGTCTCACTGGTGCCGGACGCTATGGCCAGACGCTGGGGGATCAAAGGTGTGATAATCGGGAAAGTGGCGCGCGGCGGGAGCGCCGACCGGGCCGGGTTGCGCGGCGTGCGTGAAACGGCCACGGGTCGCATCGAGCTCGGGGATGTCCTTGTCGCGGTGGAGGGCAAGCCGGTCGGGACGATGGACGATCTGATGGATGAGATGGAAAAATACAAAGTCGGCGAGCGTGTGAAAGTGGATGTGATGCGAAACAACAAGCGGCAGACGGTGGATGTGACGCTGCAAGCAGTCAACTAGATCGTGTGCGTCCAGGCATGAGGAGATTTCCATGAGCGATCATCGCTCTTTTGAGAGTCACAGCGAGCAATCTGGTTCAGGAGGCGGCCACGAGACCGGCGCGCGTGCAGCACAGACCGGCTCCGATCCGCTCGAATTGATCGAACAGTGTCTGGGATTGTTCCCTGATACCGACCCGCGCCAAAAGATTCTGTATAAACTCCGGCATGCCGTGATGCTGTCTCAAGCGGCTCATCAACAGCGCGAGGCTGAGTTCAAGAAACTCAGCGAGGTGGCGGCCAAATTGACGGCACCGGCGAATCGGATCGGCACGTTGCTGGACATCCCCGGCGAAGGGCTCGCGCGGATTCTGGTCGGCGGGGCCGAGTACTATGCCAATGTCGATCCCCGCGTGCCCGTGGCCGACCTGAAGATCGGCACGCAGATTCTGGTCAACGAAGCCTATGCGGTCATCAACACGCTGGGCTATGACCGGAACGGGCCGATTTTGAAATTAGCCGAGGCGATGGCCGATGGGCGGCTGCGTTTCGAGCAGGAGATGGGGCGGCAGCCGCTGATCTTGCAACGGTCCTCCGGCTTGGCCGGGGTCGAACTGAAGGCGGGCGACGAGGTTCGCATCGATCCCACCTTTCGCATCGCGATCGAGAAGCTGACGGATCGGAAGACGGGCAAGCACGTGCTCGATGAAGTACCGACGGTGACGTGGGAGCAGATCGGCGGGCAGCGCGAAGCGATTGCCGCGATCCGAAAGGCCATCGAGTATCCCTTGCTCCATGCCGACACGTTTCAGCGGTTTCAGTTCTCCCAGCCCAAGGGATTCTTACTGTATGGCCCGCCTGGATGCGGCAAGACCTTGATTGGACAGGCGGCCGCCGGCAGTCTCTCCAAACTGCTGCGCGAGTCGCCGCAGGCCGATGCCCAGGCGGCAGGCGGGCGGCCTCCAGTGACGAGTGGAGCCTTTCTCCATATCAAAGGCCCGGAAATTCTCAATATGTGGTTGGGTGAGTCCGAGCGGATGGTCCGCGATCTCTTCGCCCAAGCCCGGGCCCGCCGGAAAGACGGTGCCCTGCCGGTTATCTTCATCGACGAGGCGGAGTCGGTGTTGGGCACGCGCCGCGCCATGCGCTCGTTCAATATTTCCAACACGCTGGTGCCGATGTTCTGTAGCGAGATGGACGGCATTGAATCGCTGCATGATGTCGTCATCATTCTGGCCTCGAACCGGCCCGATCTCATTGACCCCGCCGTGTTGCGCCCGGGCCGCATCGACCGGAAGATCAAGGTTGCCAGGCCGGATCGGGAGGCCTCCAGTGAGATTTTGAAGGTGTATTTGACGGAGGAGTTGCCAGTGCATCCGTCGGTCGTGTCCGAGCGAGGCGGGGAGCTGCAACAGGCCGTCGCCTCTTTGGTGAACGAGACCATCGAGGCAATCTTCAAACGAACCGATGAGAACCGGCTCCTCTCGATCCGCCTCCGTAACGGGCAGAGTACCGTGCTCTATCGGGGCGATCTGGTGAGCGGGGCGATCCTGTCGTCGATCGTGCAGCGAGCAAAAGAAAAGGCGATTGACCGGACAATCCAGTCGGGCGAGCCGGCCGGGCTCTCGGCGAAGGATCTGTTGGACTCGGTGACGGAGGAATTCCGTCAAGGTGAGATGCTGCCTCCGGACGATGCGGCGGAGGAATGGCTGAAGTTATTGGACCACCATCCGGAACAAGTCGTCGGCATTTCGTCGTTTCGCCGTGGACGGCAGGCGGAAGAGCGGCTGGTCAATCAGATCATTTGAAAATGGAAACCGTGAAAAGTGAGAAGTGAAAAGTGAAATGTGAGGATCTCGGATGTGTGATGTCCCATTCGTCCAACCGTTCACGTTTCACCTTTCACGTCTAACGAGTTATGCATCTTTACGGCCTTGAAACTGAGTATGGCATCACGCGGGAGGATCTGGCGGAGGTCGATCCTGTCGTTGAGTCGATGGAGCTCGTGCGCGCGCACCTGACGGCGTCGTTTGAACGGCGCTGGGACTATGCGGGGGAAGATCCGCATGAAGACGCGCGAGGCTTTCGTGTCTCCGGTCTCGCACAGGATAAGGAGGAGGACGAATTTGCCGAACGTGACGCCCACCGGCCCTTTTCTTTTCATGATATGAAAAGCGATCTGGTGCTGCCGAACGGCGCGCGTTTCTACAACGACCATACCCATCCGGAATACTCGACGCCGGAGTGCCGCACGTTGAAAGACCTGCTGGCGCAGGACCGCGCGGGGGAACGGATCGTTCAACGAGCGGCGGATCGGAGGAACAAGACTCTCGGCGGCGAGCACGTGCAGCTCTACAAGAACAACACGGATTTCCACGGACACAGCTATGGCTGCCATGACAATTATCTGCTGCCGCGCTCGATTCCATTTGTCCGTCTGGTCAAAGGCCTGCTGCCGTTTCTTGTGAGCCGGCAGGTGATCGCCGGTGCGGGCAAGGTCGGGATCGAGGCGCAGGAGTCGGGATTCGTGCCGGGGCGCTTTCAACTGTCGCAGCGGGCGGACTTCATGGAAACGGAGTTGAGTGTCGATACGATGCACAACCGGCCGATCCTGAATACGCGTGATGAGCCGCATGCTGATCCGAGGAAATTCCGCCGGCTGCATCTGATCATCGGCGATGCCAATATGTGCGAATATGCCACGGCGTTGAAAGTCGGGACGACACGGTTGGTGCTGGAGTTGATCGAACGGGGGGCCGTCCCGTCTCTCGAATTGGAGCAGCCGGTGGCGGCGGTGAAGCAGCTCTCGCGGGACATCGACTTGAAGGCGGTTGTCCGACAAACAAACGGGTCCAGTGTCTCCGGCCTGGATATTCAGGAGCAGTACTATCGTGCGGCGGCGCAGACCTTCGTCGGTCTCGACGAGGAGACGGATTGGGTGTTGCGCGAATGGGGCGACACGCTGACGTGGCTGAGGCAGGACCGGCGCCGTTTAATTGGCAAGTTGGACTGGGTGACGAAACTGTGGTTGCTGGAAACGTTTATGCAGGAAGAACGGATCGGGTGGGACGATCCCTGGCTGGCCAGTTTGGATTTGGAATATCATAACGTGCATCCGGAACGGGGACTCTATCTCGGACTTGAGGCGGAGGGGAAAGCATGGCGAATGACAGCCGAGGCCGATATCCAACGGGCTCTGACTGCAGGACCGGCCGATACGCGGGGAGGAGTCAGAGGGCTCTGCGTCCGGCGCTTTCCCGATCAGATCAAATCGGTGCAGTGGGAGCAGGTTCGGTTTACCGGAGGGTTGCTGCCGCGCACGCTCGACATGAGTGGCCTGTTCGAGCCAGCCGAGGTGAACCGGTGCCTGGAGATTTTCGAAGCTGCTGCGTCTCCGGCGGATGCGCTGAACGCATGGAATGGAAGAAAGGACAGGCGATCATGACCTACAACAGTACGATGCCGGAACGCCGTGAAGGTCCCGGCGATTCCATGCCGAAGCCCGGCCCTACTGAAGAAGGCGGCGGGCCCCGGAGGCCGGAGAGCGGCTCGCCGGAGAAAGACAACCTCCTGAAACGGATGAAAAAGGTCGATCCGAAACAGGCTGAACGGTATCGGCAGCGGACGGGGCAATAGACGTGAAACGTGAAAAGTAAGGCGTGAAAAGTAAGAGAGTTTATCGAATATCGGTCCGACACGTTTCACATTTCACGTCTCACGTTTAACGAGGTACCAGATGAGCATGCAAGGCGATTTCTATCAACTACTGAAAGAGCAGGGGTATCAATTAGGTGCGCCGGTGGCTGCAAGCGCCGGGGTAGAAATTCCGACGGCGACGACCATTCTGGCGTTCAAGTATCGGGACGGTGTGCTGGTGGCCGGAGACCGACGGGCGACGGCCGGCAATATGGTGATGTACGACCGGACCGACAAGGTGCTGGAGATCGACCGTCACAGCGTCATGGCCATCGCCGGGGTGCCGGCGACCGCCTACGAAATGGTACGGATCTTGGAGCACTCGTTCAAATACTATCGGCGGACGCAGCTGCAAGAGCTGAGCTTCGAGGGGAAGCTGCGGGCCGTGTCAAAGCTGCTCAAGGAGAACGTCGCAGCGGCGCTCTCCGGTACCGGAGCAGTCGCGCCGATTTTCGCCGGCTATGATGTCGAGCACGAGGCGGCCAAAATCTACTTTTACGACATCCTCGGTGCGGAGTTTGAAGGGGTGGAGTACGCCGTGTCAGGGTCCGGATCGCCGACCATCCGGGGCATTCTCCACTACCTCAATACGTGGGGAGAGCAGCCGTTGAATGCCATGCCGGAGGAGCAGGCGGTGATTCATGCCTTGCGGTTGCTGACGAGCGCGGCGGAATTCGACAGCGCCACTGGCGGCGTGAACCGCGAGGCCAATCTCTATCCGGTCATCAAGTTGATTACGACGGGTGGAGTTGGCGCGGTGCCGGAAGCGACACTCAAATCCTTATTCGAAGCCAAGGTCGTGCGACATGTATGAAGAGCCGTATAAGTGGGTCGAGGCGGTTGCCAATCGCCGCCAGTATTTGGACGATCAATTCAAACAGGGCAGTCCGGTGGTTGCGCTGGCCTACGACGCCGGGATTCTCTTGCTGAGTGTCAGCAAGGGCACGCCGAAACTCTATGAGATTTACGATCGATTGGCGCTCGGCGGTATGGGCCATCCGGCCGATTTGGAAAAACTGCGCGTCAGTCTGCTGGAGATGGCGCATGTGGAAGGCTTTAATCGGTCACCGTCGGACGTCACGGGCAGTCGCATGGTGAAGTACGGCATCGCGCCGGTGATCAAGCAGGCGTTCGAGGAAGTCTTCAAGGCGCCGTTCATCGTGAAACTCCTGTTGGCGGAGTTAGGTCACAAGGCCGGGAAAGATTCGTTCCTCGTCGTCAACTACGATGGCACGTTCGAGGAAGGAACGTCTTGTGCGGTGCTGGCTGCATCGAAGACCGTGGAGCAGGAGATGGTCGCCTCTATCCGCGAGCAGATGTCAGGCGCGCGTTCGCTAGAACAGGCGTTCGATCTCGCGCTCCGAACCTGGGCGTTAGGCGATCGGTTGCAGCACAAAACCGTTGAGGAACCGTCCCGGGGAAGCTCGTCCGGACAACCGGAAGACACAGAGGCGGTCCCTCTCTCTGCCTACTTGCTGGACAGGGTGGCCGAGAAGACCGTCGAGTGCGCGCTGTTGGAGAGAAACCTCTCCGGTTCGTCGAAGTATCGGGCCTTGGCTTCCAATGAGATAAGCCGCCTGCTGCCGAAAGATCTCACGCCCCCCATTGTATAAACACCATGCTGAACCGTATTTTCGGGCTGGAAACGGAATACGGACTGCTCGTCCATCAAGATCGTCCTGAGCGCTCGCCCACCTGGTTTGCGCACAAGCTGCGCGACCATATATTCAATGTCCAGCGGCGCGGCGTGCTGGATCTTCATCACCGTGGCCATGATGAACCGCCAGGCAACGGCGGATTCTTGACCAACGCCGGGCGTATCTACCTCGACATGGGGCATGTGGAATATGCGTCGCCTGAATGCCATAGTTTGACGGATGCGGTGGCGACGGATCGTGCGGGAGACCGGATGCTGCAACGGGCGATCGACGACTTGGACTGGGCTGACCAGGTCTCGCTTATTAAGAACAACATCGACCACGAGACCGATGCGACGTTTGGATCACATGAAAACTATCTGGTGACGAGGCGGTTTCCGTTTTCTCGGCGTGGGCTGGCGCCGTTGGTCACATTTCTCGTGACCCGGCAGGTTTTTACCGGATCGGGCCGTATCGGTTCGGCAAGTCCCCAGGATGCCTGGGTGCAGATGGATCGCTTGATCGTGCCGCGAGCGGCGCTGGGACATGGGGCGGGCGCCGCGCAGGTGCCGTTTCAAATATCCCAGCGTGCCGACCACATCATGAACGATTTCTTCGAGTGGGTGCAGCAGAATCGGGCGATCGTGAATACGAGGGACGAGCCGCTGGCCGATCCGGACCAATACCGCCGCATCCACCTGTTGCTCGGCGACTCCAACATGGCTGAATACGCAACGGCGCTCAAGCTGGGTACGACGGGGATCGTGTTGCAACTCATCGAGGAAGGGCATGCCCCGCGTGGTCTCAATATTCAGGAGCCGGTGGAGACCCTACAAGAGATTTCGCAAGATCAGGAGCGGCAGTGGGTGGTACGGCTGGAGTCGGGCGAGACCATCTCTGCCATCGACATTCAGGAGCAGTTTCTCGCTGCAGCCCAGGCGCATTGCGCGGGGCAGGATGAAGAGACCGACTGGGTACTGGCTCAATGGGAAGCGGTGCTGCAAGACTTGCGCGGAGATTATGCCGGGCTCGTCGGACGGGTCGATTGGGCGTCGAAATTGTGGCTATTGGAGTCGTATCGGGAGGCGGAGCAGGTCGGATGGGACGATCCGATGATGAAGAGTCTCGATCTCGAGTACCACAATCTGAATAGAGATAAGAGCCTCTATGATGGGCTCGTGGAGGAGGGCCGCGTGCCGCGCCTGACGACGGACAAGGCGATCGATCTGGCCGCTGATCACGCGCCGAAAAACACCCGAGCCTTTGGGCGAGGGGAATTGGTGAAGCATCTGCTGGCCGCCGGTTGTCCGTCCGAATCGAACGAGCCCAAGACGGACGAACGGTTCTTTCCTTCTTATGTCATCAACTGGTCGATCTTTCAGGTGCGCGGCAAAATGCCGTTTCCGATGTCGGACCCGTTCAAAACCTATGTGCAGGAAATCCGGTCCCATCTCGCAGGATAGCGTGCAACACCCGCATCGCCGAACGCTCCGTTCCGCAAGAAGTCCACAATCCGATTCTCAGCCCAATACGAATCTTCGCCGTTCCGGCTCCAGTGAAAGAATCCGCAATGGCCACCGTGGGGTGAAGCGACCACGCGGATTGTTTCGTGCCGCAGGATGGGCGGTGTCGTGAACATGGAATAGGGAATGAAGGGATCGTCTTGAGCGGTGATGATGAGTGTGGGAACCGAGATCGTATCCAGCACATGCCGCGCGCCGGCTCGATCGTAGTAGTCGGCCCCGTCCCGATAGCCGCCGTCCCGCGCGGTGTAGCGATCGTCGAACTCGCTGATCCTCGTGACGGAATCGAGGCAGCTCAGATCCCATCTCCCTGGAAACAATGCGGCCTTGCGACGGAGACGTGATTTTAGTCCGGCGACGAAATGGCGGTGATAAATCCAATTGCGCGGTTCTTCCAAGGCGCGTGCGCAGACTGTCGGGTCGATATTCGGACAGACGGCGGCGACTCCGGCCAGGGCTGGCTCGGTTGCTTGCAATTCACCGGCGGCTTTGAGCACCAGATTGCCGCCCATCGAGTACCCGACCAACCAAATGTGGCGCAGCTCATCGCGTTCGACCAATTCGTTCACGATCGCTCGGTAGTCGCCGCTGAGACCGCTGTTATAGAGACTGGGCGTCAGATGCTCTGTCCCGCCACAGGTGCGCTGGTTCATGCGGACGATGTTGAAGCCGATGCGATAGGCCTTGGCGGCGATGCCGCGCATATAGGCGGATTCGCTGGACCCTTCGAGTCCATGCACCAGGATGACAGTGGGCGCCGCCTTTCGATCATGTTGCCAATGGCAGACGCCGAGCAGCTGGGTCTCCTGCGCGGTCGTAAAGAGGCGGGATTCGTGCGGCAGTTCTGCCAACGAGATTGTCCGTGGCCAGTAGCGGGGGACGAGCGTCATCACATGGCCGTTTCGGAGCCACACCGGGGGCTGAAAGGATGATGCCGTCTCGATCATACCCGATCATAACGCAAACAGGCGGTGGTGCGCAGGGTGAATGTTTGGATCATCGGGTAACGCTGACACGGCCAAAGCAGTCCTCGCTGCCAAGAAGAAATGTCATGTGCTCAGAGGCTAGCTCGGGGCTGTCATCAAGCCCGTGGCACTCGGTATAATGGGCCAGATCTTTTATTCGCCCTAACAAGGAGAGTTGATGATGAGCAAGCAGCGAATCGGGAGGCCGTTGTGGAGTTGTCTCTTGGGAGCCGTGCTTGGTGTGTTGATTGTGTGTACAGGGACTCCGGCGATCGCGGCCGAGGGTCAGGGAGGAAAAGCCGCGCTGGAGGCGACAAGCTGGCTGCTCACGGCTCCCTATGGCGCGTTCAAGGCTGCCTATGCGATTGGGGGCGGCATCGTGGGTGGCATTGCCTGGGCGGTGACAGGAGGGGACAAAGCGGCGGCGAATTCTATTTGGGTGCCCGCGGTCACCGGCGATTACATTATCCGTCCTGAAAATCTGACGGGGGAACGGCCGCTCCACTTCATTGGCAAGGGCAACTAGGGCTAAGAAGCCTCAGGAATCAAGATATAGGGTTGCGGCGGTTCTCGATCGGGCGGAACGTCGTTGGGGATGGCGACGCCTGCCGGTCTAAACTTCCTCATGAAGCGGTAGATGGCCAGCAGATCCTGCCCCGTCATCTCACGAAAAATACACCACCGCTCCCAGTGGGAACAGTGGCCGTGTTGTATCGAAATTGGCTCCCCGGGCAGGACTCGAACCTGCGACCAGCCGGTTAACAGCCGGCTGCTCTACCAACTGAGCTACCGGGGAACGAAGAGTTCATGAAAAGAGAAATGCATTCTAGCAAATGAAGCAGCGGAGGGGAACGCTTTTTTACACGTCGAAATCTTCGGTCTCGTCCTCGTCGGAGGAGGCATCCGTGTTGCCTTTGGCCATGGCGGCATAGTGTTTGGCCCAGGTGAGGTAGAGGTTGCCGCTGTCGCGCATGGTATCGGCCGCTTTGACGAGCTTCTCCACCAGTTCCGGGTCCTTGCCCGTCGATTGAATGATCGCCGCCTGCCGTTCAATGGCTTTGGGATAGAGGGTAATCAAGCCGGAAATCTCCCTGAGTAGTTCGTCGATCGTGTTATCTTCGTTTTCCATCGGTCCCCTCATACCCAAGAAAAAACCCCATAGCGCGAACGCCATGGGGTCTTGCGAGTGTTCGCCCGCGATTGCTTATCCCTGGTAGGCTTGCCCCAGCGCCGCCGATTCACCCTTCTTGGTCATCAGCTGCCCGGTGGCACTGACGGCCTGCATGGTGATGGCAAAGTGTTTGGCGGCGTCACAGACGATCACGCAGAGCTCACAACCCTTGCAGCGATCGATCATGACTTCGGCCACCATCTTGGTGCTGTTCAAGTCCAGGCAGTTTGCTTCCGGGCAATACATGATGCACAACCGGCAGCCCTTCTTGGCGGTGCACTTTTCGTCGATGACCTGCGCTACGTTATACATGCAAGTAGGTTCCTTCTTCTTAAGCCGCGACGGCTGGATTTCCGATGCGCAACTCGACCTTGTTCTTATCGGCCCATTCACTGGCGATCTCGTAGGCCGCCTTGACCGTAGCCAAGTTCTTGGCCAACAGCATTTCTTTCTTCGCAAATTTTTTCTTGATGGCTTCGTCCAAGGAAGCGGTGCCTCCTGAGGCGACGAACTTCTTGCCAAACCGTTCCTGGAGCGCGCCATCGAGGGATTCCATCGAGACGCATTTGGTAATACCGGACACGGAACCGATCATCGCCATATTCGTCGAAAGCTCGGTGCCGGCCACTTCAATGGCCAACTCGGTGCCCGCGATGTAAAAGACCGCAACGTTCAAGTCCTTCAGCCGTTCGATGTCGTCATCGGACAGTAATGGCTGGCCGGAATTGATGATGACCACACCGCCTTCTTTCACTCCGGAATAAAAGGGCATGGTGTAGCTCTTGCCCATGGTAATGACTTGGGGGTGAAAGACCTGAATGACGTCAGGAAATACCAACTCACCTCGGTCGTAGATTCGTTCGATGCCGATGCGGCAGTAACTCTCTGCCGGCGCCATGCGTTTCTCCGCGCCGAAGAACGGGTTGGAGATTGAAAACTTGCCATCTCGGTTGGCGGCCATGGCCAAGACGTGCGCGGCGGTGACCGCGCCCTGTCCGCCCAACCCTGACATCCGGATATTCAATCGTCTCTTAATCATAAGTCTGCCTCCGGTCTGACTATGCTGATGCCTGGCTCGCCAGTTGCTTGGCGGCGGCTTTCCGTTCTTTGTCCTTCGCGGCCAATTCGGCAAGCAATTGCTTGGCCGGCTCGCTGACGTATTCCTTGTACGCGAACCGCTCGGTCGGCTTCTCCGAATCGCGCATTTCCTGCAGTCCTTCCATGCTGTTCTTGCCGATCTCCAGAATGCAGGGTGTGTAGAGCTGCAAGTAGGTCGGACCGATTTCGCGGGCCACATGGACGGCGTTACGGATGACCTTTTCAACCAACGAGGGTTTGCTGACCGTGCAATTGACGACGTAGTGGCAGCCGGACTCACGGGCGATCTCAGGCAGGCGCACTTTGTCGAACAGCTTGCCGACCGGGGCCATTTTGGCCACGAACCCCTTTTGCATCAATCCACTTTCCTGACCGCCGGTATTGGCGTAGAGCTCGTTATCGAAACAAATGGTCGTGAACTTTTCCTGTCTGAACCAGGCCTGCAACGTCATGTCCAAGCCGATATCGACGGTGGCTCCGTCGCCGGCAAGCACGACGACGTCCTTCACGCGGCCAGGGAAACGGACGCTCAAAGCACGCTTCAAGCCGGACGCGATGGCGTTCTGATTGCCGAACAGCGAGTGGATGTTGTGTACGGCGACCATCGGGAACACCAAGCTGGTGCAGCCGGTGGAGCCGACCATGACCGTATCTTCCGGGTTTGGAAGTGAGGCCAAGATGTAGCGGAAGGCCATCGATTCCGGGCAACCGGCGCAAAGCGAGTGTTGCTCGATGAGCTCCTTAGAGGAACCGATATCTTTCCAGCCCCGATCTTCCTTGCCGTAGGTGGCGCTCTTCACGAGGTCTTGATAGTCCGATGGCATGATGTCGTACAGGTCTTCTGAAATTTGAATACGTTCTTTGCTCATTAGGGCCTCCTCAGGGTCGCTCATGGGAGCGGCCCGGTTCAAAGTCAGTACGGATCAGCTTCCACGACCGGCCAGGGAGAAGGATTTCATCCCGAGGGCCGTCTTGATTTCGGACACGATGATTTCAGGCGGCATCGTCATGCCACCACACACGTGCGGGCCGGCATGGACGCGATGCGGATTTGGGATGGTCGCGCGGAGTTCCTTCGCCAGCCACCCGGTCACATTAAACTCGGGCACAAAGATGTGCTTGGCGTTCTTGGTGGCTTCACGGATTTCGTCTTCCGGCCAGGGACGGAGCGTTTTCACCTTGACGAGACCGCAACGTACGCCTTCTTCTTCCAGAAGGCGGATCGCTTCACGGCCCTGTGACACCGCGGTGCCGGAAGCCACGATCAAGGTTTCCGCATCCACGTTCTCCGTATCGATGAGGCCGTTCAGCCAATGGATCGAGTGCTTCCTCGAGCGTTCGATCGCGGCCCAGATTTCCTGCTGCCAGCTTGCATGGGTCGCATAGCTGATGTAGTTGCTCTTCATCACGAACGGGTCGCGCATCATGCGGACCGGCGGACACTCCATGTCCATACAGGGTACCGGAGAACGATAGGGATCGTACGGCGGTAAGCACATATCGGCCGGCGTGAGATTCACCACGTCCTTGGTGTGCGTCACAAAGAATCCGTCGCAGCAGAGCGCGAGCGGCAAATGCACATCCGGTTCTTCCGACACCAGATAACCCTTGAGGATCCAGTCGAAAAAGTCTTGCGCGGTTTCCGCATGCCAGACGAGCATGCCGGTATTTAGCAAATAGGCAATTTCGAGCGTGTCCGGCTGGATCGACAGCGGCGAATTGATGCCGCGGCAGGTGACGATCATTTGAATCGGCAGCCGTGCGCCGGCCCACATCGGGAAGTTTTCCATCGCGCGCATCGTGCCGGGACCTGCCGTCGTGGTGAATACCCGAGCGCCGCCGAACGCTGCGCCGGCGCATTGTGACATGACGGCGAACTCGCTTTCCCCGCGGAAGTAGTCGCCGATGTACCCTTCTGCGAATAATTCACCAATCAGCGCGGCCGCTTCCGATTGCGGAGTAATCGGGTAGGCGATCATGACATCGCAGCTCGATCGGCGGACCGCTTCCTTGATGACCTCGGAACCCGTAAAGAACGACGGGGTTCTCGGGGCTTCGTGCAGCAGCTTCCAGGGATCGGTGTACGTTTGTCCCTTTTTATTCTGTGTTCCAATGACTGATGGGGGGGTAGCCATGGATCCGGCCTCCTTTTCTCTTACGCGTCCGGCGTATCAGCTGGACGCGCCGTTCTTGGCTGTTTCGAGCCGTGGTTGGACCGTCCCTTTCAACCGCTTGATGGTATCGGCCAATCTCATGATCTTCTCGACTGACGCGTCGCGGAACGACAGCATCGCGTCTTCATGGCCGGCTTGTGCGCACATGGCGATGGTGTAACACGATGTGCCGCCACGAATGATTTTAAGCGACAAATTGGCCTGATGGCAATGAACGCCGACAAACATGCAGCAGTCGATCTTGTTGTGCCAGATAGTCAGATTCGGGTGATTGGGATTGATTTCGACTTCGGGGTTGATCTTCGGATATTTCGGCCGATAATCCGGCATAGGAATCAGCATCGCCTTTTGGCCCGGCTGGACGCAGTCCTTCAATGTATTGTACAGATGCCGGATGGCCGTCGCTTTTTTGGCGGCCTTTTCGTTCCAGGCCCATAAAACCAGGGGGCCGGGGAAAATCGTCGGTACCTTCGCCATTAAGAATTGCCGCGCGGCTTCCTCGTATGCCTTTTCTTCCGACGCGATGACGCCATTAATATGCGCTTCGCCGGGGTTCGGTAACTGGATGCCCATGCTGGCGGCGGCTGGGGGGAGAAAGTGTTCAGGACCTGGGAGCACACGGTACTCGCTCATCACGACCTACACTCCGAATAAAAGGTTGAGTTAATACAAGAACAGCGATTTTTCACAGGCTTATCCGAAGACACTCTAAGCTTCCCACTCGCGGACCGCAACCACGCAGAAGGCCCACTTGCGTGGGATTTTGGGCCAACGCGCTGAGCAGATTTAGGCCCATAGGACCAAGCTCCGAACGGAGAGAATCTCAGCGTTCGAGTCATATAGAGTCCGGCATTATAGGAGCCGCTCTCTTGGGTTGTCAAATGAGGCGGAGCCGGTTTCTCTCGATTTCAAAGTGCAGGAAATTCGGCTGGAGGGCAGCGTAGTTCTGGCCGGTTACGGAAGTTCCCGGCAGGCTTCTTTTGAACCGAGCATGCAGGCTCGGTCGAAGTCGTTTTTCGCCAGGTGTCCCTGGAGCTGAGCTCGATACAATTTGGCCCTGGTGAGGAGCACCTGCGTATCGGCCGGCTCGACTCTCAGCACGACGCTCAAGTCGTCAATTGCTCTCGCCGGCTGGTTCAGTTTCTTATAGATGTCGCTTCGGAGCAAATAGGCTGCTTTATGATCGAATACCCAGCTATCCGGTACATGCTCGCCCAGCAATTTTTGGAGCACGGCCAACGCGGGCTCCCAGCGTTTTGCCGCCGCGAGCTTATGAGCTTGCGGCGTGTAGATCGTACTCAACCGGTGACGCGCGATATCGAATAAAGGGTCCAGTACCAGTGCCTCTTCGTACGAACGAGCCGCGTCATCGTGGCGCTGTAACCATGTCTTGACGTCGCCTTGGCCGAGCAGCGCCCATGTGTTCTTCGGGTCGATGATGAGCGCCCGGTCGAAATCCATCCGAGCATTGTCGACATACTTCGAGTAGTCGCTGAGCTTGGCGTTGTTGGAGTAGGCAGTTGACGCAAGCTTCAAATAGGTTTGCCCGCGTACGACCAATGGGTCCGCATCATGCGGGTCTAAGACGGCCGCCCGCGACGCCAGCTCGATCTTCTGCTGGAAGTTCAGTGTCGCAATCGCTCGATCAACCAGCTCTTGAGCCTGCTCCTTATGCCTGGTCTGGCCGGGAGGTTCGATCGTGAGCGTGCGGACTCCAGCCGGTGCCGCTTTTAGGCCGCGGAGTTGCGCCTTCAGCTCCGAGTTTTCCTTCTGAAGCCGCCGGAAGTTTTCGGCCATCTGCTGTTCAGAGTGCCGGCGGCGAATGGCGTCTTGCAAATGCTCAAGATTGACGACAGCCCGGATGCGTACATAAAAACTGGGCCGATCATTGTCGAAGGAGCGCCGTGATTCGAGAATCTCTGTTTTCGTCACGGCTGCTGCAATGGTGCGGATCTCCAGCGAGCTGGTTTGGACGCTTTTCCCGCCCGCGCTCTTCTCCACGTCGAGAAACGTGGATTCAAGGTACATTCCCGCTTCCTCGACCGCCTTGCGCTTAGCCCGTTGCAGAACCGTGTCCTCAGCCTGGGCCAGCGTATCGCCATCGGCCATGAAATATTGAGCTTCGGCGACTACCGTTGTTTCCGATGCCGTGGCCTGAGTTGGGAGAGAACACAGGGCGATGAGGGAGACCGTTACCACAGCCAGCCTGTTGCGCCAACACATGTGATTACTATACCGCGCGCTTGGCAACCGGACAATGTGAGGAGCGTTTTGAGCTCGTGAGAAGGTGGGAAGGCTGGAAGTCTCTGACAGGTTTGAAGAAATTACGGTCAGGCAGGGCGAGGCAACACCTGTGTGAAGGGGTGCACCTCAATCCGTTCGAATACCCCATGCACCATATAGGGATCATTGTGTGCGAACTGTACCGCCTGATCGAGGGTTTCAAACTCCAGGACCAACAAGCTGCCTGTTTTATCTGTAAGGGGGCCGGCAAGGATCACGCGGCCCTGTTGATCGAGAGGTTCCAGATTGGCTAGATGGGCGGGGCGGTGAATCTTCCGTCTTGCCTCCCCTTCGGGGCCGTCGTAGCCGATGATGACGAATTTCATGCCGTGACGCGACTCATTCAGGTAATGGCCGACTTGAATCAGTTAGGTTGGGTCTTCGAGCGGGCAGCGATCCTTGTACCCGGTTGTCACTTCATGCCACCAGCGGATTTCTTTTTCGCCCAGCTTCCAACACAAATAGACGACTCGACCGTCACGGACGTGCGGGAAATCGCATAGTCCGAGATCCACATCTTTCACCACGACCCCCAGTTCATGGATGGCATGCAGGCTGGAATTGATGTCCTGCAAGCTGGTGACGTAGTGTTTGCCGACCGCCGTCCCACCGCCTAAGAGAGCGTTGGCCGAGGCTTTGTGGACTTCGTCTCGCGTTCGAAGAAGCGTGGTCTTCCGTTGCTGGACCGTCGTCAAATGCGATTGCAATTGAGGGATCAGCTGGTTTGCCTCGAAAAGGGAAAAGACACGGCTTGGATTGCTGTCGGCATCATGCGCCATGGAGATGGGTGTAGCATATATTGAATTGCAGGGACAAGCACGTCATGTTTCGCAGGGAAATACCGAGAAAGATTGAGGCAGGTGAACGCCCGGTCTGTGGCGATGATAAAAGATGAGATGTCAGTTGACAACCGACAGAGGTCTGAGTATGATCCCTTCAACATTCCAGTGTACAGGTCGTCTCTCCAAAAGAACTCAATTCCGGAACCTGTCTCGAACCACAAGCTAGCACGTGCGCGGGTATGAGAGAGTGTGTAGGCCAGCCGAAGATATTGCGTGCGCCCTATGGCCCGGTGATCTCGGAGACCACATCCTTTCTTCGTAAATAAGGCAGGCATCCTCCACAAGAATTTATTCCATCCAAGACGTATTCATAACGCCATCTGGACCAGACACAACAATCATAAGCACGTATCGCATGGCCGGTCAGTTTGAACAAGTTGTCGTGACCCATAACCGAGCAAGGTGCTCGAGAGGAGTCGTATGTTGGCAGCAAGGGGGGAAGTGATGCATCTCGCGGAATTGAAGCAGAAGTCGATTGCGGACCTCAATGACGTGGCCCGCGAACTGAAGATCGAAGGGGCCGCCAATCTGAGGAAGCAGGAATTGATCTTTGCCATTCTGCAAGCTCAGACAGAGAAGAACGGGGTGGTCTTCGGAGAAGGCGTCCTCGAAACGCTCCCCGACGGCTTCGGTTTTCTGCGCGCGCCGGATTCGAACTATCTTCCCGGTCCCGACGACATCTATATCTCTCCGTCGCAAATCCGGCGGTTCAATCTGCGCACCGGTGATATCGTTTCGGGGCAGATCCGTCCTCCGAAAGAGAGCGAGCGGTACTTCGCGTTGCTCAAGGTGGAGAAGGTCAACTACGAAGATCCGGAAGTTGCACGGGACAAGATTCTGTTCGACAACTTGACGCCCTTGTATCCTGAAGAACGGATTAATTTGGAGTTTGATCGGGAGGAGTACTGCACACGGGTGATGGAGCTCGTCACGCCGATTGGGAAGGGCCAGCGCGGACTGATCGTGGCCGCTCCGCGCACCGGGAAGACAATGCTGCTGCAGGCGATCGCCCGTGCCATCATCAAGAATCATAAAGAAGTGACGCTGATCGTGCTGCTCATCGATGAACGGCCGGAAGAAGTCACGGACTGGCAACGGCAGGTCAAGGCAGAAGTCATCAGCTCCACGTTCGACGAGCCGGCGCAACGTCACGCGCAAGTCGCCGAAATGGTGCTGGAAAAGGCGAAACGGCTCGTCGAGCACAAGAAAGACGTGGTCATTCTGCTGGACAGCATCACGCGTCTGGCGCGCGCCTACAATACGATCGCCCCGCCTAGCGGCAAGGTGCTCTCCGGCGGTCTGGACTCCAATGCGTTGCAGCGCCCGAAGCGGTTTTTCGGTGCCGCACGAAACATCGAAAACGGCGGGAGCTTAACCATCATGGCGACGGCCTTGGTCGATACCGGCAGCCGTATGGACGATGTGATCTTTGAAGAATTCAAGGGAACCGGCAATATGGAAGTCCATCTGGACCGCCGGTTGGCCGACAAACGCCTCTTCCCGGCGATCGATATCAGCCAGTCCGGTACGCGCAAGGAAGAATTGCTGGTGGACAAGGATCGGCTCAATAAGATGTGGATTTTGCGCAAAGTGCTGAGCCCGTTGGGGACAATGGAGGCGATGGAATTCCTGATGGACAAGATTCAGGGGAGCAAGACCAACCAGGATTTCTTGCAGTCCATGAACCGGTAAAGAGTGCTTGTTTCTTCTCCCCTGCTTCGGCTACAGTACGCGGTCTTGTCAGGGGCTGCGAAATGGGGTGAACGTTCGGTAAGGAGTGATCGGATCATGCAAAAGGGTATTCATCCAGTCTATCGGGAAGCCACAGTCCATTGCGCCTGTGGGAATTCGTTCAAGACGAGGACCACCATCGGTGACATTAGTGTCGATATCTGTTCCGCCTGCCATCCGTTCTTTACCGGTACGCAGAAGATCGTCGATACCGAAGGACGGGTCGAGCGGTTCAAGAAGAAATACGCGAAGAAGGGCCAGTAGCGATCATACGGTTAGAGCAAGAGACCCTGCTTCGCAACGAAGCAGGGTCTCTTTGTTTTTGTAGACGGGTTGAGCCGAGGTACGAGGCAAGTGGAGAGAGAACATGGAGGCGGCGTTAGTTAAGAAGTGGGAATCCGTCGTATCACGGTTTCATGAGTTGACCGATCAACTCATGGATCCGTCCGTCATCAGCCAACCGGCCCAACTGCGCAAGCTCAGCAAGGAACGGACCGAGCTTGAACCGGCGGTCGAACTGCTGGGGACCTATCACGACTTGGCCAAACAATTGGAAGAGGCCGCGCAGATTCTTGCGGACCCGACGGCCGGGCACGAGTTACACCGAATGGCGATAGAGGAAACCGCGGCGTTAGAGCGTCAGAGAGGCGAACTGGAGGCACAGGCAAAAGAGTTCCTCATTCCCAAAGACCCGAAGGACGAAAAAAGTCTGGTGTTGGAAATCCGGGCGGGTACCGGCGGCGAAGAGGCGGCGCTCTTTGCGGGGGAGCTGTTTCGTCTCTACACCAGGTTTGCGGAACACAAAGGGTTGAAGGTCGATACGGTCGAAGCGTCGGAAACCGGCATCGGTGGGTATAAGAATATCGTGGCATTGGTTGAAGGGAAGGGGGCGTACGGCTACTTCAAGTTCGAGGCCGGAGTGCATCGTGTTCAACGGGTGCCGGTGACGGAAGCATCCGGACGGATTCATACGTCGACGGTGACGGTGGCGGTGATGCCGGAAGTCGATGAGGTGGATGTCCAGATCGATCCGAAGGACCTGCGCATCGACACGTTTTGTTCGTCAGGCGCGGGTGGGCAAAGCGTGAACACCACCTACTCGGCCGTCCGGATCACCCATCTTCCCACTGGGGTCGTGGTGTCCTGCCAGGATGAGCGGTCACAGTTGAAGAACCGGACCAAGGCCATGCGGACGTTGCGGGCTCGGATCGTCGAGGCGGAGCGTGAAAAGCAAGAAGCGGAGATCGCACAGAACCGAAAATCGCAGGTCGGGACGGGCGAACGCAGCGAAAAGATCCGGACATACAATTTTCCGCAGAACCGGGTGACGGACCATCGGGTCGGTGTCACGCTGCACAAACTCGAATTGGTCATGGAGGGCGACCTCGACGATATCGTCCAGGCGTTGAAGGAGCAACAGCAGCGGCAAGCGGAAGCCGCACCGGCATAACGGATGACGGGATCGGCATGACAACATCCAACACGATAGACGAGTTGCTTACGTGGGCCAGGCAGGTCTTGGACCGGGCCGGAGTCGAGAACGCGGCTCAGGAGTCCCGGTGGCTGGTGGGGCATGCACTGGGATTGGAATCCCACCGCCTGGCCAGCCAGGCGGGGCAATCGGTTGCGCCGGACACACGGATCCAGGCCGAATCGTTGGTGTCCAGGCGCGCGGCGCGCGAGCCATTGCAATACATTTTGGGCACGCAAGAGTTTTGCGGTCTTGAATTTCATGTGAGCCCGGCCGTGTTGATTCCCAGGCCTGAGACAGAAATCTTGTTGCGCGAGGCGCTCAGGGCCGTCGATCTGAAGAAGGACTCCGTGTTGGTCGACGTGGGAACCGGCTCAGGCTGTGTGGCCCTGACCTTGGCGACAATTCTCACGCGGACGCGGATTCTCGCCGTGGATCGCTCGCCGGAGGCGCTGGCAGTGGCGAAGGCCAATGCGGAACGCCTGACGGTCGCAGACCGGATCGAATTCATCGAGGGTGATCTGCTGTCCCCGTTGCGGGACCGGGGATTCACGGGGCAGGTGGACGTCATTGTCTCCAACCCCCCGTACATCGCCGAGTCGGATTGGGCCGGCTTACAGCCGGAAGTCCGTGACTTCGAACCCCGGTCGGCGTTGGTCAGCGGGCCGAAGGGCACCGAGTTCCATGAGCGGCTGCTCCGTGAGTCCAAGGAGTATCTGATGCTCGGCGGATCGCTGGTGATGGAAATCGGCCAGGGACAACGGCCCGCTGTCCAGGAGATAGCCAAGCAGCTTGGGGGGTACACGCCGATCGAGATTGCCAAAGACGGCGCCGACATCGAACGCATCGTGATCTTTCGGCGGTTGAACTAGGGTATGGATACGATCGTCATCACAGGCGGCAATCGCTTGCACGGAGAAGTGCGGATCAGCGGGGCCAAGAACGCCGCGTTGCCGATCTTGGCCTCGACGATCCTGGGCGGCGGCGAATGTGTGATTACCAACGTTCCGCGTGTGGTCGATGTCCTGACCATGGGGAAGCTCTTGAGTATCTTCGGGGCGAAGGTTTCTCATGAGGGGAACCGGGCGGTCATCAAAGCGGACGTGATCGACTCTACCGAAGCTCCCTATGATTTGGTCAAAACCATGCGGGCGTCTGTGTTAGCGCTGGGGCCGCTGGTTGCCCGGTGGGGGAAGGCCAAGGTGTCACTCCCTGGCGGTTGTGCGATCGGGTCTCGTCCGGTCAACCTTCATCTCGCCGGCCTGGCGAAATTAGGAGCTGACATTTCCCTCGAGCACGGGTATATCACGGCCACGGCCAAGCGGTTGAGAGGCGCGCGCATCTACTGTGACACGCCGACGGTCACGGGAACGGAAAACTTGATGATGGCGGCGTCATTGGCCGAAGGGACCACGGTGCTGGAGAATGCAGCAAAAGAGCCTGAAATTAATGACTTGGCTGAGTTCCTGATCAAGCGTGGTGCGCGGATTGATGGGGCCGGGACGGACGTGATCACGATCGAAGGGGTCCGGGAGCTCCAAGGCGGGGATCATGAGGTTATCCCCGACCGGATCGAAGCCGGTACGTATCTGGCGGCTGGAGCGATCACAGGAGGCGATGTCACGATTACCCATTGCCGGCCAGTCCACCTTGAAGCCATGCTCATGAAGTTGAGAGAAGCGGGAGCTGAGATTCAGACAGAGAAAGACCGCGTTCATATCAGGACATCGGAGAGGTTAAAGGGCACCGATCTGAAGACCTTGCCCTATCCGGGATTTCCGACTGACATGCAGGCGCAAATGGTGGCGTTGATGACGGTGGCTGACGGTACCAGCGTGGTGACCGAAACAGTGTTCGAGAGTCGGTTTATGCATGTCGAGGAATTGCGGCGGATGGGGGCCTCCATCCGGGTCGAAGGCAATCGGCTGGTTGTGACCGGACGGCCAAGCTTGACGGGGGCGCCGGTCATGGCGTCGGACCTTCGAGCGAGCGCCGGGCTGATTCTCGCCGGTCTGGCAGCCGACGGCGTGACGGAGGTGCAACGGGTGTATCACCTCGATCGGGGATATGAGCGGATTGAAGAAAAATTGCAGGCATTGGGGGCTACCATCGAACGCCGGAAATCAGCCGGGGTCGTCCATTAAGACGTGCACATGCTGACCATTGCGCTCTCCAAGGGGAAATTGATTGAATCCGCGCTGGAGTTATTCCGGCGGGCCGGGTACGACGTGGCCGGGTTGTCGGGGGAAAGCCGGCGTCTCGTGTTTGCGTGTCCGGACATCGGGATGACGTTCTTGATCGTCCGGCCCAGCGATGTGCCCACCTACGTGGAATATGGGGGTGCGGACGCCGGCATTGTGGGTAAAGACGTGCTCATGGAACAAGACAGCGACGTGTATGAGCCATTGGATTTGGGGTTCGGAGCGTGTAGAATCTCGGTCGCCGCGCTCATGGGAGAAGGGCTGCGCGATCGGCTGTCGTCCAAAATCCGCATCGCCACGAAATATCCCAAGATCACCGAGCGGTTTTTCAATGAACGGGGCATCCCGGTCGAGATCATCAAGCTCTACGGCTCGATTGAGTTGGCCCCTGTCGTGGGATTGGCCGATCGTATCGTTGATCTGGTCGAAACCGGCAGCACGCTCAAGGCCCATGATCTTGCTGAAGTGGAAGTGATCGCCCATTCGACGGCGCGCTTCATCGTCAATCGGGCGAGTCTCCGACTGAAACATGAACCGCTCGTGGAGTTGATCCGCAGACTCCGAGCGGCGCTGGAGCCCCGAGCCTCGATGCTCGGAAAGGGTCGCCCCTCGACCGCCCGCAGGGGCAAGAAAAAGGCGGCGCGCGCATGAAAATCGTCACCCAGGCAGATCGCAGTTTCCTCCCTAGCCTCAAGAAGGCCGTGATCCGAGGCCAAACGGCCGGCGCCGCAGTAGAAAAAACCGTTCGCACCATTCTGCAGGCTGTGGAGCGCGGCGGCGACAAAGCGGTGTTGCGGTACACCAAGCAGTTTGACAAGGTGGCATTGAAAGCCGACGTCTTGCGTGTGACGCCGGAAGAAATCAAGAACGCCTACTTTCACATCCGTAAAGATGAGGGCGATGCGCTCAGGCTTGCCGCGCAACGGATTATCGCCTTTCACGAACGTCAGCGGACCAAGACCTGGATGTATCAGGATGGCGACGTGACGTTAGGGCAGGCTGTGGCGCCCCTCGACGCGGTCGGTGTGTATGTGCCGGGTGGAAAGGCCGTGTACCCCTCGACAGTCTTGATGTGCGCGGTTCCGGCCAAAGTCGCGGGGGTGGAACGAGTCGTGATGGTGACCCCGCCGCAGAAAGGCCCCATTAATCCGTATCTGCTGGTTGCGGCCGATATCGCCGGCGTCACGGAAATTTATCGCGCCGGTGGCGTGCAAGCTGTTGCGGCGCTGGCCTATGGGACGAAGACCATCGCCAAGGTCGACAAGATCCTCGGCCCGGGCAATATCTATGTGGCGACCGCCAAGCGGTTGCTCTATGGGATTGTTGGGATCGATATGATCGCCGGGCCCAGCGAGTTGTTGGTCGTGGCCGACGAACATGCCAACCCTGCTCATGTCGCTGCCGATCTCCTCTGTGAAGCCGAGCACGACGAGGATGCACAGGTCTTTTTGGTGACGACTTCGGAACGATTGGCGAAAGACGTCTCGAAGTTGATTGAGCAGCAGCTGAAAGGGCTCCAGCGCGAGAAAATCGCCTCGAAGGCCATTGCTCGCCATGCCGTCGCGTTCGTCGTGGGAACGATCGATGAAGCGATTGACGTGGCCAATCAGATCGCCGCCGAGCATTTGACCCTCTCGGTCGATAATCCGTTCGATTATCTGGAGCAGATCCGGCACGCAGGCGCGCTGTTTTTGGGTCGCTACACGCCGCCGTCCGTTGCCGATTACATTGCCGGGCCCAATCACGTCTTGCCGACCGGAGGCAGCGCGCGGTTCTTCTCCCCACTGTCGGTCAACGACTATGTGAAGGTCAGCAACATCGTTCATTACACCAAGCACGAGCTCGCGAAGGTCAAAGACCCGCTCGTCAGACTCGCGCATATCGAAGGGTTCGACGCACATGCGAAGTCGGCCCAGAGCAGGTTCTCATGAAAAAGAACGGGATTCCGGCACGCCAGGCGGCGATCCACCGTGCGACCAAAGAGACGGACATTTCCGTCGAATGGGCCCTCGATGGCCGCGGCCACAGCAAGATCGACACGGGCATTCGCTTCTTTGATCACATGCTGGAACTGCTGGCCAAGCACGGCTTCTTTGATTTGACCGTCCAGGCCAAGGGCGATATTGACATCGACGAGCACCATACGGTCGAAGATGTCGGCATCGTCATGGGGAAAGCGCTGCACCAGGCGCTGGGCGAGAAGGCGGGGATCAAGCGATTCGGGTTTGCCTCGGCTCCGCTTGATGAAACACTGGCACAGGTGACCGTCGATCTCAGCGGCCGGCCGTTCCTGGTTTACAATGTCGCCTTGCCGGATCGGAAGATCAAAGCGTTCGACCTCGGTCTGTTCGAGGATTTTTTCCAAGCCTTCGTCACCCATGGCGGACTCAATCTGCACGTGAATCTCATGTATGGCCGCAATCCCCACCACATCATGGAAGCCATCTTCAAGGCCTTGGCCAAAGCGCTCGATCAGGCGACGCTGCCGGAAGAGCGGCTGGCAGGCAAGGTCCTCTCCACGAAGGGGATGCTCTAGGTTTCGTATCGTAGGTTTGGTGAATGTGCCGGTGCGAACGGGGCAGGCTTCTGAGAAGGAGCTTGCCCCGTTCGTGTTTTGTCAGGCCATCACCGGCGGGCAAGATGCACAGCAGTGGGCTCGTGATCAAGATTGCCAGTAGCAGTCTCCTGGCGGTTGCGGTATTGTTACGCTCTTGCGAGCAGGCTAGGGGCAAGAGGCAAGGGGTAAGAAGTTGGAGACAGCATTCCCGCTAGCCTCTGGCCTCAAGCCTCTCGCCTCCACAAGGTCGCTATGATCGCGATTATCGATTACGGCATGGGCAATCTCCGCAGTGTCTCCAAGGCCTTCGAGGCCGTGGGGCACCAGGCGGTGGTGACGCGCGACGCCAGGGTGATCGGCAATGCCAGCCATGTGGTGCTGCCGGGTGTCGGGGCGTTCGGCGACTGTATGGCCAACATCGAGCAGTACGGGCTGGTGGAGCCGATTCGCGCATCAATCCAATCAGGCAAGCCGTTCTTGGGAATTTGTCTTGGCCTCCAGCTCCTCTTCACGGAGAGCGAAGAGTTTGGGCCTCACAAGGGACTCGATATTATTTCCGGTAAGGTTCGCCGGTTTGCCGCCGGTTCGGCATTGAAAGTGCCGCACATCGGCTGGAATCAGGTTCACCATCAGCGGGCGTGTCCATTGCTTGATGGGATTGCCGACGGAGCCGAGTGGTATTTCGTGCATTCTTATTTTGTCGATCCCGGTGACCAACACGTAGCCGCGACGACGACGACCTACGGGATGCCTTTCGTGTCGAGTGTCTGGAAGGACAATATTGTGGCCTGCCAATTTCATCCTGAGAAAAGCCAGGCCGTGGGGCTGCAGTTGATCAAGAATTTCGGAGCGTGGAAGGGATAGCTCCTGGGGGTAAGGCGTGAGCACGGACCGTAACAGACCTATCGAAATCGGCCGGGCACTTTGTGCGGTCATGCTGGTGGTTCTTGTGTGTGCCGCGGCGGGTTGCAGTGGATGGAAAGTCACGACGGAGTCGTCGGATCTTTTGCCGCGGTATACGGTTCGCTCCATGGCGCTGGTGCCATTTTCCTCGATTGCTACGCCGCAGGTGCGCGACCAGGGTTCTCCATATTTTTCGACTCCTCAGAGCATCCGCCAGCATGATATGTCCGTCGCCATTCCAGGTGATGCTGAACCGCCTCCCAGGCAGGCGGCCTCGGTTCCTGCCTCTGCGGCGGAGCGGGTCACGCAATTATTCTGGAAGCACCTCCAGTCGCGAGAAGGTCTGCATATGGTGCCGCTCGGTGATTCAGCCAAAGCCGCCGCTGCCGATGGGGCGTTTGCCAAGGCCAGGCCAGAAGCGGTCGCCGCCGCGCTGGCCAGGTCACTCAAGGTAGATGCGGCATTGGTGGGGTATGTGTCGATGTATCAAGAACGGGTCGGCAGCCGGCTCGGGGCCAATCCCACCGCGGCCGTTGGTTTCGAGGTCAAGGTCGTGTCGGCGGACGGCCAAGTGTTATGGGTCGGCAATTATTATGAGCGGCAACGGCCGTTGATCGAGGATGTCGTCGGATTTATCCAACGGTCCGGTATGTTCGTGACGGCGGAGGAATTGGCGGAATACGGTGTCGATGAGCTCATGAAAGAATTTCCGTTCGGCGGAGTGAAAGGCAAGTAACGTGCTGGTGATCCCGGCGATCGATTTGAAGGACGGCCGCTGTGTCCGGTTGCGTCAGGGCGATATGGCGGCGGAGACCGTCTACTCGGAAGATGTCCCGGCAATGGCACGGACGTGGCAGGAGGGCGGTGCCTCGCTGATCCACGTCGTGGATCTGAACGGGGCGGTCGACGGGGAACCCCGCAATCTTCCGGAGATTGAGACCGTCCTGAAGACGGTGAAGGTCAAGGTTCAGATCGGCGGTGGGATCAGGACCATCGAGACGGTTCGTCGTTATCTTCAGGCTGGGGTGTCGCGCGTGGTTCTGGGGACGGCCGCGTTGACGGATCGGGCGTTTCTTGAACAGGCCTGCCGGGAATTCCCCCGGCAAATCCTGCTGGGCCTCGATGCGCGCGACGGCAAAGTCGCCGTGAAGGGGTGGACATCGGTGTCGGACACGAGGGCCATCGATTTGTTGAAGGAAGTGAGTGGGCTGGCAATCGGGGCGGTCATTTACACGGATATCGCGCGGGATGGGATGTTGAGCGGGCCGAATCTTCCGGCATTGAAGGAAGTCGCCGCTGCGTCCGCGTTTCCCGTGATTGCCTCCGGAGGGATCAGCCGGGTCGAGGATCTGTTTGAGGTGCGAGCGCTTGGACCGCAGATCGAAGGGGCGATCGTTGGCAAGGCGCTGTATGACGGCAAACTGAACTATGCCGCCGCGGTTGCCGCACTCGGCACTGGGCCAGGGGCGAGGGGCAAGGGGTGAACGGAGTCCGAGCCGCAGGCCTCGTGCCTCTGGCCGTGAGCGAGCGTTGTGAGCGAGTATGTTGACCAAACGCATCATCCCTTGTCTAGACGTGAAGGACGGTCGTGTCGTGAAAGGCGTGAGCTTTCTGAATCTTCGCGATGCGGGCGATCCGGTTGAGGCGGCGGTGGTATACGATCGTGAAGGGGCGGATGAACTCTGCTTCCTGGATATCACGGCGTCCCATGAAAACCGCAAGACGATTCTCGACGTGGTCGAACGGACGGCTGCGCGGGTGTTCATGCCGGTGACGGTCGGCGGCGGGGTGCGCACACTCGACGATGTCAGAAATCTGCTGAACGCCGGGGCGGACAAGGTCAGTATCAACACGGCGGCGGTGGAGCGGCCTGAGTTTGTCAAAGAGGCGGCCCAGCGCTTCGGCACACAATGCATCGTCGTCGCCATCGATGCGAAGCGGGCTGCGGACGCCGACCGATGGGACGTGTTTACGCACGGCGGGCGCCGATCGACCGGCTTAGACGTTATGGATTGGGCAAAACGAATGGAAGGCTACGGGGCGGGAGAAATCTTATTGACCAGCATGGATCAAGATGGCAGGCAGAGCGGGTACGATTTGGCGCTGACTGCCGCTGTGTCGGAACGGGTGTCGATTCCTGTGATTGCGTCCGGCGGAGTCGGCACGCTGGATCACTTGTATGATGGGTTTGTGAAGGGGAAGGCGGATGCCGTTCTGGCGGCGTCGATCTTTCACTTTCGGACGTATACGATTCCTCAGGCAAAGGCGTATTTGAAGGAACGGGGGATTCCCGTACGAAGGGCTTCTGTAGAACAGGCCGTGTGAGCAGATGAATCAGAAACCGGCACCTCAGTTCACATTCGATCAACAAGGCCTACTCCCGGCCGTCGTGCAGGATTGGCTGGACGGATCAGTGCTGATGCTGGGCTATATGAATCAAGAGGCCATCGCCAGAACCCTCGCGACCAAGCGCGTCCACTTTTGGAGTCGATCGCGCAAGCGTCTCTGGGAAAAAGGCGAGACGTCCGGGCACACCCTGCATGTCAAAGATCTCTTCGTCGATTGCGACCACGACACCATCTTAGTGAAGGCCCAGGCCGTCGGCCCGACCTGCCATACGGGTGAACGGGCCTGTTTTTTTTCCAGACTGGACGAACAAGGGCGGACGGTTGCGGAGAACACTCAGGATGCGGCAGGGGGGATTCTTGAGGCGGTACTGCGGACGATCCGCGAGCGTCGCGCGCACCCGCAAGCCGGGTCCTATACGACCAAGCTGTTCGAAGGCGGCCATGACAAGATTCTGAAGAAAGTCGCGGAAGAGGCGGGGGAAGTGCTGCTGGCCTCGAAAGGCGGCAAGAAGGAAGAAATCGTCTATGAGGTGGCCGACCTCTTCTTTCACACGCTGATGGTGTTGGGCTATCATGAAGTGGCGCTTCAGGACATCTATCAGGAGTTGGGCAAGCGATTCGGCAAGTCCGGATTGAGAACGGAGAAGTGAGGAGCGGGCGATGAGCGACTGCCTGTTCTGTAAGATTGCGGGGAAAACGATTCCCGCGAAGATTGTTCACGAAGATGATCAGACCCTGGCCTTTGATGACATCCATCCGCAGGCGCCGGTGCATACCCTGGTGATTCCGAAACGGCATGTGACATCCATCCAAGATCTGGGCGAGTCGGATCAACCTTTGCTGGCCAGGTTGTTGCTGGCCTGTACGAAGGTGGCGAAAGACAAAGGGGTGGCCGACCCAGGATTTCGTCTGGTGGCCAATACGGGGCGAGACGGAGGCCAAACCGTCTTCCATCTGCATTTTCACGTCATAGGCGGCCGACATTTGGGCTGGCCGCCGGGCTGACGCCGTTCCTCGGAATTGACAGATTTTTGAGCCGTCTGTTAATCTGTCCGGTCAATTTTTCAACCACTTCGTCATAGACTCGTCCCATCGCGTGCGACGAGGAAGCAGGAGTGTTGACTCTCGTGGGTCACGGGCTGATTTCCGACGACATCATCGATCAGATTAAGAGCCGGATCGACATCACGGACATCGTTGGTCATCACGTGTCCCTGACGAAAGCCGGCCAAAATCTCAAGGGCTTATGCCCATTTCATCAGGAGAAGACCCCCTCATTCACCGTCAGCCCGTCCCGCCAAATCTTCCATTGTTTTGGTTGCGGAGCCGGGGGCAACGTGTTCACGTTCCTCACCCGTTTGACGGGATCCAGTTTCCCGGAAGTGGTGCGGGATCTCGGTCAGAAGGTGGGAATCGAAGTGCGCGAGATGGCCTCCCGCACCGGAGCTCCGGTGGGACAAGCCAAGCGAGTCGAACAGGTGAACGAGGCCGCGGCGGCGTGGTTCACGCACAATCTGCGTGATCCCAAGATCGGAGCCGTCGGGCGCGACTATCTGGAGAGGCGGGGCATTCAGCCGTCCATGATTGATCGATTTGGGATCGGTGTGGCGCCGGCCGAATGGGATGGATTGCTCAAAGCCCTCACCAGGCAGGGCTTTACGCAAGGCGATCTGGCCGCGGCCGGCCTTGTGGTGGCGCGCGACAATGGATCCGGTTTCTACGACCGGTTCCGGGCCCGCGTCATGTTCACGATCACGGATTTGCGCAAGCGCGTCGTCGGATTCGGCGGCCGGGTGCTGGGTGATGGCGAGCCCAAATATTTGAATTCCCCTGATACCCCCTTGTTTAAGAAAGGGCAGACGCTCTTTGCCTTCGATCAGGCGCGTGAAGCCATCGTGCGAACCAAGACGGTGATCGTCGTCGAGGGGTATTTCGATGCGATCGCGCTGCACCAGGCGGGGCTCACCCACACCGTCGCCACACTGGGGACCGCGTTAACCCCCGAGCATATTCACGCCGTGCGGCGGTTTGCCGATCAAGTGGTGCTGCTGTTCGACCCTGATGCGGCCGGTGTGCGTGCGGCGTTGCGAGGATTGGATCTGTTCGTCAACAGTGGATTAGGCGTCAAAGTCGTTACCCTGCCGGCCGGTGAGGACCCTGATACCTTTGTGCGGAAGGAGGGTGCCGGCACCTTCGCACGGCTGGAAGCGGCCGCCCCCAGTCTCCTGGACTATGCGCTGGATTACACGGTCAAACAGGCCGAAGCGGGCTCACTGGAAAGCCGCATCCGAAGCGTCGACGAGGTGCTGCGGATTCTGCAGAAGAGCGAACACCCCATCGAGCGGGGGGAGCGTTTTAGAATCGTGGCGGAACGACTAGGAATCAGCCAGTCCCGGCTGATCGAACGGTACCCGGCCCTCCTCGCTCAGCCGAAGCCACGTGTGGAGTTGCCGCGTACGCAGCCCACACCGGAGATCCCGCTCAATGTCCTGTTCAAAGGATTGCCCGAAGAGCGGGATTTGCTGTTTTTGCTGTTGCAGGGCAAGTTGTCTTCTGCCGACGTCCGGCGTCTGAAACCGGAGGCCTTTACCGTCGCGCCCGGACGCAAACTGGTCGAGATCGCGCTGGCTCATGTGGATCGGGAGGGGCGCATCACTCTCCGATCGGTTTTGGATGCGTCGGTGGGCGATCCTGAGTGTGGCGCGCTGACGACGGAATTGTCGATGCGCGAGGATCATTTCGACGATGTTCCCCTTCACGTTCGGGCTTGCCTGGATAGCCTCGATCGTAAGCGGGCGGAACAAGTGCTGCGGGATCTGATCGGCCGGCTGAAGGCAGCCGAACGTGAAGGGCGTGCGGATGATGTGCGACAGTTGAATGTGCAAATCAACGAACTGCGCATCCGGAAAGCTGCCGTGCCGGCTGCCGGGGCGGTGTCCTTAGTGAAGGAGTAGTCATGCCGAAACAAGAATTGCTCGGTGAGGTAAAAAAGCTGATCACGATCGGGAAGGAAAAAGGCTTCCTGACCTATGACGAACTCAACAGCACCTTGCCGGCTGAAGTCGTGTCGTCCGACCAGTTTGGCAGCATTATGACCATGTTCGGCGAGATGGACATCGAAATCGTCGATGCGCCCGAAGGCGAGCGGCCGCGGAAACGATCCGAGAACGGCGAGGCCGGCGAGGATGCCGAGGATGTGGATACGGAGTCCGAGGAGGAAAACGACAAACCGATCGACCTGACGCCGGGGGCGTTGAGCCGGACGGACGACCCGGTGCGGTTATACCTCAAGGAAATGGGCAGCGTGGCGCTGCTCAGCCGCGAAGGCGAGATTGAAATCGCAAAACGGATCGAGGAAGGGAAGCACGACATCGCGTCCGTGATTTATGGCATGCCGATGACCATCGAGTTTGTGCTCGCCTTGCGCGATCAGCTGAAGGACGGCACCATCGATGTGCGCGAGATCGTGCCGGTGCAGGAGCAGGAGGAAGAACTCGAAGAGGATCAGCAGCCGGTCGAGCGTGATTACGAGGAGTTGCGTGTCAAGACGCTGGACGCATTGAACGCGGTGCGAAAGGTCTCGTTGGCGCTCAAGGCGCTGGTCGACAAGGGGAAGCATCTCGGCACTGATCCGGCCAAGCAGAAGAAGTTCAAAAAACAGTTTGATCTGGTGCGCCAGCAGGTCGTGGACAAGATCGAATCCGTGAATCTTCACGGGGTACTCAAGGATCGGATGGTGCAGCGCGTCCGCGACCTCAATGTCCAGATTCGGGCGGCGGAGCGGGAGGCGGTGAATTGCCAGCGGCGGATTGGCGTGGGCGGCGAAGCGGGCGCGGAACTGCTCAGGAAAATGTGCCGCAGCCGTCCGGACCTGTTGGCCGTGAAACGGAAGACCGGGGTATCGGAAGAGAACTTGCTGGAAATCAAGAAGGTCTACCAAGCCGCCAAGGCCCGAGTGCGCCAGTTGGAAACCGAGGAGGCGCTGGTTCCGGCCGAAGAAATCAAGGATGCCGTCAAGCATCTCGACGTCGCGGAAGAAAAGGTCAAACGCGGCAAGGCCGAACTGGTGGAAGCCAACCTGCGTCTGGTGGTCAGTATTGCCAAGAAGTACACCAATCGAGGGTTGCAGTTCCTGGATCTCATTCAGGAGGGCAACATCGGGCTGATGAAAGCCGTGGATAAGTTCGAGTACAAGCGCGGGTACAAGTTCAGCACGTATGCGACGTGGTGGATCCGCCAGGCGATCACCCGGGCGATCGCCGACCAGGCGCGGACGATCCGGATTCCGGTCCACATGATCGAGACGATCAACAAGCTGATCCGCACGTCGCGCCATCTCGTGCAGAAACTCGGCCGCGAGCCGCTGCCGGAAGAAATCGCCGAGCGGATGGATCTGCCCGTGGACAAGGTGCGGAAGATTCTCAAGATCGCGCGTGAGCCGATTTCCCTCGAAACGCCGATCGGCGAGGAGGAAGACAGCCATCTGGGCGATTTCATCGAGGACAAAAAGGCCGTGTCGCCGTTGGAAGCGGCGATCCGGTATGACCTGCAACGGCAGATCAACAGCGCGCTGGAAACTCTGACGCCGCGGGAAGAAAAGGTCTTGCGCAAACGATTCGGCATCGGAGAGGCCACCGACCATACGCTGGAGGAAGTGGGACAAGATTTTGAGGTGACGCGCGAACGCATCCGGCAAATCGAAGCCAAGGCTTTGCGGAAGTTGCGCCATCCGAGCCGGAGCAAAAAGCTGAGAAGCTTCGTCGAGAGTTTGTAAGTATCGACCGGATGGGCTCGATTGACTCCATTCGGAGGGGAGCCTAGAATCCCCGCCTGAGGCCGAGGGGAAGGTCGAGGCTGAGCCCGAACCTGTCCGAACAGGGCCCATAGCTCAGGTGGTTAGAGCGGCTGACTCATAATCAGCTGGTCCTAGGTTCAAGTCCTAGTGGGCCCACCAGACCGTATCGATCGCCGAAGGGGCCTCACGGCAGAGAAAGGGCACGTTGAGCCGCAAACTGTCCCCACTCCTTGAATTGCAGAAACTTGATCTCCGTATTATGGAGATCAGTGATGCCCGCAGAAAAATCCCCGAACTCTTGCACACGGCTGAAGCCCCGCTACGCGACACCTCGAACACGCTGAATGAGACGAAGACCGCCGCCGAGGCGGCGGCCAAGGAACGGCGCTCGCACGAAAAGGACTTAGAGGCGCACGAAGCCCAGACAGAGAAAATGAAGTCGCACGCGGCGAGCTTGAAGACCAACAAGGAATATCAGGCCCATCTCTTCGAACTCGATCTGGCCAATAAGAAGCGCGGGGATTTTGAAGAAAAGATTCTGGTCTGCATGGACAAGATCGACCAGCTCCAGCGAACGGTGAAAGAGGCCGAAGGGAAGAAGAAGGCCTTGGAGGGGGCGTTCGCGCAGGAAAAGCAGGTCTTGGACGAACAGGATCGCACGCTGGCCGTGGAGCTGTCCCAAGTTGAAGCGCTCTACCGGGAAGCCGCGGCGCGAGTGGAGAAAAGCCTGCTCGACCGGTACACCCAGATCAAGGCCTCGCGCAAAGACCAGGCGCTGGCGGCGGTGCGCGATGGTATTTGCACCGGCTGCCGCTTGCAGATCCCGCCTCAGCTTATTGCGCAGGTCAAACGGTCCGACGACCTGCATGTCTGTCCCTATTGCCGCCGGATGCTGTATTGGGAAGGCGAACCGGCGACGGAAGCGTCCTCCGTGTCAGGAGCCAAGTCTTCAGACCTCGAAATCGGCGAGTCAGTCTAACCTGCCAATACAGCTTGCGTGGTCTTGAAGTGCAGTTTGGCCACGGTGCCAAGACGGTCCCGCCCGTGTTTCTTGATAATCATCTTCGCCGCCAGTTCGACGGCCGGGGAGGCGCCCTTCGGCAGCGTCGTGCCGACTTCACCAGAGAGGCGTTTCAGGCGCAGTAGAAACTCCGCTCGTGCCAAGATCGACGCAGCAGCGACGGCCAGGTCCGATTCAGCTTTCGTTCTCTGCTCCAGGACGATCTTCCGCCCTTTATCCTGCAAGGCATTCAGAATCAGCCGCTCATTGCCGAACTGATCCGAGATCGCCCTCTCACAAGAAACCCGTTCCAGTAAATTCTCCAGCGCTTTGGCGTGGCCCCAGGCCAGCAATCGGTTGAGATTCCTGATCTTGGCATAGAGCTCGTTGTACTTCTGCGGACCGATCGCAATGACACTGTGCGGGCAGATGGTTTTGATGTCCGGTGCCATTTCCAGAATGCGTCCGTCAGAAATCTTCTTGCTGTCGCGGACCTCCATCAGTTTCAATTCACCGTGGGTGGTGGCATCGACAAAGACGGCCGCGATGACGAGCGGGCCGAAATAATCGCCTTTGCCGGATTCATCGATGCCGATGCGTTCTATGGACTTCATCGACCGATCAGCCGCCATGAGACGCTCCTGCTGGAAAAGATGGCGAAGGGCGCGGTAATCTACTCAATCGGATGCGCAGGGTCAAATCGGTGGTCACGGCATTGCGTGATGGCCCGAGAGGAGAATCGGTGATGGCGGGACGACAACAACGGGGGCGTGTTCTCGGGATGGTCAGTCTGTTGATCGCAGGCCTCGGTCTGGCCGGCTGTGAAACCAATCCCTATACCGGCCGGTCGCAATTGCTGATGACATCGGTCAGTCAGGAAGCGCAAATGGGCGCGCAGGCATACGATCAGATCAGGCGCGATCCGAAAATGAGACTGTCTCAGGACCCCCGCGAGATCGAGCCGGTGAGACGGGTGGCGGCGAAGATCGTCGAGGCGGCGAAGCGATCGAAGTATGGTGAGATGGCCAAGCAGTTTCAGTGGGACGTGACGGTGATCAAAGACGATCAGACCGCGAACGCCTTCGCGCTACCCGGCGGCAAGATGGCCGTGTACACCGGCATTTTCCCTGTGGCCAAGACAGAAGCCGGGTTGGCGGCGGTGATGGGACATGAAGTGGTGCATGCCTTGGCTCGTCATGGGGCGGAGCGCATGAGCCAGGGGCAGTTGACCAATGCGGCCTTGCAAGTCGCCGGTGCGGTGCTCAACGCCGGCGGGGGCAATCCTGCACTCGGTCAGGCGACCATGGCGGCGCTTGGGGTCGGGGCACAGGTGGGGGTCCTGCTGCCGTTCAGCCGGGCTCATGAATCGGAGGCCGATTATGTAGGAATTCTCCTGGCCGCCGATGCCGGGTACGACCCGCGCGAGTCCGTCGGGCTGTGGGAACGGATGGCCCAGTTGTCGGGCGGTGGTGGCCCGGCGGAGTTTCTCTCCACCCATCCAGGTCATGACACCAGGATTGAACAATTAAAGTCCTGGATGCCAGAAGCCATGGCCATTTATGAGAAAAGAACACCGGCTCCCACAACATTGTTGCCGGCAGTGGGCAGCCGGTAGGGCAGAGTCCACTTGTCCAGCGCCATCAACCGCGTCTGGTTGCCGCGAAATGAAAAGACGAGGTTGAGACTCTTGTGCCGGCGGGAAGCGAAGTCCTGGAGCGACGTCTCCTTGTCACGGATCGCCACTCTTCATTATAATTCTCGTGCGTGGGTGTGAAGGCCGGATGATCGCTCGGTGCTTCGGCATCGGGAGGAAAGTCCGGACTCCATGGGCAGGGCGCTGGGTAACTCCCAGGCGGAGCGATCCGACACCGGCACCACAGAAATCAAACCGCCGATGGCCGACGCGACGGGATCCCATCTGGTCGCTATGGCTCAGGTAAGGGTGAAACGGTGGGGTAAGAGCCCACCGCGGTGGTGGTGACATCACTGGCACGGTAAGCGTCGCCCGGTGCAAGGCCAAATAGGAAGACACTTGCAGGATGCCTTGTGTGTCTTGCAAACCGACCGGCCCGGTCGAGGTCTTCGGGTAGGCTGCTTGAGGTTCGAGGTAACTCGAATCCCAGAGAAATGATCATCTCCGCCGGAGAGTCCTCTCCGGTGAGAACAGAATCCGGCTTATAGGCCTTCACACCCACGCTCTATCCCTTGCCCTTGCATCTGTCTTCTGCTCCGGGTTGGGTGTTGGGCGAGGGAGTCCGCTTCGCCCCGTCCTATTGACCCGCTATTTAGCATGATGGTAGGATCGTCAATCTTTCCTGTTGATTTTTCAGAAATTTCTACGTGCTTGTGACGATATCCCGCTGTCTGTGGGGAGTGGAAACTTCTGACAACGGCGTTGAGCGATTTGGATAGGGCGATACCTGGTTTCGTGGTGGGAGGAGGCCGTTATGACACTCACCGGTGCTGAGATCTTCATCGAATGCCTCAAGCGGGAAGGGGTGAAGACCGTCTTTGCGCTTCCCGGAGGCGTCGTCTTGAAGATTTTCGACATGCTGCATCAGCAGAAGGACCTCGAAGTCATTTTAACCCGCCACGAGCAAGGTGCGGGCCATATGGCCGAAGGCTATGCCAAAGCGACCGGCAAAGCCGGCGTGTGTCTCGTGACGTCCGGTCCCGGAATGACCAACGTGATTACGGCGTTGGCCGATGCGTATATGGATTCCGTCCCATTGGTTTGCTTCAGTGGGCAAGTGCCAACCAGCCTGATCGGAAACGATGCGTTCCAAGAGGCCGATAACGTGGGCTTAAGCCGCCCCTGCACTAAGTACAATTTCCTCGTCAAAGACGTGAATGATTTGGCGTCAACGATCAAGGAAGCGTTCTACATCGCGACGACCGGCCGTCCCGGGCCAGTGCTGGTCGATATTCCCAAAGATGTGTCGATGGCGAGGGCGGAGTTCACCTATCCCAATTCCGTCTCGATCCGTGGCTACAACCCGACCTATGAAGGGAATAAGTGGCAGATCAAGCAGGCGGCCGAAGCCATCATGAAAGCCAAGAAGCCGATTCTCTATGTCGGCGGCGGGGTGGTGTTTTCCGGGGCCTCGCAGGAACTGCTGGAATTGGCAGAGATGACACAGATCCCGGTCGATATGACCTTGATGGGGCTCGGGGTGTTTCCGGGAGAACATCCGTTGTCGTTGGGCATGCTGGGGATGCACGGGACCTATCAGGCCAATATGGCGATGCATTACTCCGACCTGGTGATTGCCGTCGGGGCGCGGTTCGACGACCGGGTGACGGGCAAGGTGTCGGAATTCTGTCCCCATGCCAAGGTGATTCATATCGATATCGATCCGACGTCGATCCGGAAGAACATCCATGTCGATGTGCCGATCGTGGGCGATTGCAAAACCGTGCTGCGTGAATTGATTCAGGTGCTGCGCGCGACGGTGAACGGCGAACAGAAAGAGCTTCGGAAGCCCTGGTGGGATCAGATCAACCAATGGCGGCAGGCGCATCCGTTGACCTATCAACAGGAGAAAGACGGGCCGATCAAGCCGCAACAGGTCGTGAAGCGGTTGTACGAGCTCACCAAGGATCGTGACCCGATTGTCTCGACGGATGTCGGCCAGCACCAGATGTGGGCGGCGCAATACTTCAAGCTGGCGAAGCCGAACCGGTGGTTGACCTCGGGCGGGCTCGGTACGATGGGATTTGGATTTCCTGCGGCGATGGGCGCGCAGGCCGCATTTCGCGATCGGCTCGTCCTCTGCATTGCCGGAGACGGCAGCGTGCAAATGAACATGCAGGAGATGGCCACGGCGGTGGTGAGCAAGTTGCCGGTGAAGATCATCATCCTCAACAACCGGTTTCACGGCATGGTGCGGCAGTGGCAGGACCTGTTTTATGAAGGGCGCTATGCCTCCAGCGATTTGGGCACCACGCCGGATTTCGTCAAACTGGCGGAAGCCTATGGGGCGGTTGGATTGCGGGCGGACAAGCTCGCGAATCTTGACGACGTGTTGAAACAAGCGTTGGCGACCGAGGGGCCCGTGATCGTCGATGTGCCTACGTATCCGTTTGAAAATTGTTATCCGATGATCCCGGCCGGCGGCTGCAATCATGAGATGATTCTCGAAGATCCGCCGGAACTGAAGAAGAAGCAGTCGGGGGCCAAACAGGTGACGCCGGAAGATAAAGATACGGTGCTAACCGCATAGGAGTGGGAGCGTATGGCGTATTGCTGATGGCAGAAACAGGAGCCAACGTTCTGTCGGCTCCGAGCCATAAGCCATCGGCCATATGCTCTTTGAGTCAAGATGGAACACATTATTTCGGTGACGGTTGAAAACAAGTTCGGCGTGTTGTCGCGCGTCGCGGGATTGTTCAGTGGGCGCGGGTTCAATATTGAAAGCCTGTCCGTCGCGCCCACGCTCGATCCGTCCATGTCGCAAATGACGATCGTCACGTCCGGCGACGAGCGGATCATCGAGCAGATCGTCAAACAGCTCAACAAGCTCATCGACGTGATCAAAGTCGTGGACCTGAACGAGACGGAGTTCGTGTCGCGGGAGACGGCGATCATCAAGGTCCATACGAAAGATGCGGACCGCGCGGAGGCGCTGCGGATCGTGGATATTTTTCGGGCCAACGTGATCGATTCCACCCCGACCACCTACACCGTCGAAGTGTCCGGTGATCCCAAGAAGATCGAAGCGATCATCAACTTGCTGCAACCGCTGGGGATCAAGGAATTGGTCCGCACAGGCCGGGTCGCCGTGGCTCGGGAGCCGATCCGCCAGGCTGTCGCGCAAGCCAAAAAAATCGCTCGCGAATAACGTGCTCGTAGTGCAGAGCGATCCGGTATCAGTCAAGGAATAGGCAGAGGTGAAGGAGTTGAACATGAAGATTTATTACGACAAGGATGCGGACATTCAGCAGATTCGGAACAAGAAGGTGGCCGTCGTCGGCTATGGCAGCCAGGGGCATGCCCATGCGCTGAACATGAAAGAGAGCGGCGTGAGCGTCGTCATCGGGTTGCGTGAAGGCGCGTCGTGGAAAAAGGCGGAACAAAGCGGCTTGAAAGTCATGCCGGTGGCCGATGCCGTGAAGTCGTCCGACGTCATCATGATCCTGGCGCCCGATGAGGCGCAGGCCGCCATCTATCGGCAGGACATCGCCCCCAATCTCAAGCCCGGCTCGTATTTGGCGTTCGGCCATGGCTTCAACATTCATTTCGGCCAAATCGTCCCGCCGGCGTCGGTGAACGTATTTATGGTGGCGCCGAAGGGTCCCGGACATCTCGTTCGTTCCGAATACACCAAGGGCAGCGGCGTGCCTTGTCTGCTGGCCATCCATCAAGACCCCAGCGGGACGACGAGGCAGGTGGGGTTGGCCTATGCCAGCGCCATCGGCGGCGGGCGGGCCGGCGTGATCGAAACCAATTTTCGGGAAGAGACCGAGACCGATTTGTTCGGAGAGCAGGCGGTCTTGTGCGGAGGCCTGACCTCGTTGATCCAGGCAGGATATGAAACCCTGGTCGAAGCCGGGTATTCGCCGGAAATGGCGTATTTCGAGTGTCTGCACGAAGTCAAACTGATCGTCGATTTGATCTATCAAGGCGGCATCGCCAATATGCGATACTCGATCAGCACGACCGCCAAGTATGGGGATGTCACGCGGGGGCCGAGAGTGGTGACGGAAGAGACCAAGCGGGAGATGAAAAAGATCCTCGATGAAATTCAGACCGGCCGGTTTGCCAAAGAGTGGGTGCTGGAGAACCAGGCGAATCGTCCCGTCTACAATGCGTTGCTGGCCAAAGGCGAAGCGCATCCCATCGAGGCCGTCGGGGGGAAGCTGCGGGCGATGATGCCCTGGTTGAAAAAAGATCAGCTCGTCGACAAAACCAAGAACTAAAGAAAAGCTGTCACCCGTCCGCAATCAGTTTGTATAATGATCTCGGACGTGATGGCCGGAAGATGGCGGTTGGTGCATGCAGGGTAAAGGCGAAACAATGATCGATCGGGCCGTGGGAATTCCTTTCGCGAAAGAAGGGCTGCCGTTTATTGCTATTCCCGCCGTGGTGACGGTCGTGGCCGGATGGTTGGGGTGGACGGTGCTGGCGGTGGGGGCGGCGCTCCTCACAGCGTTCGTCGCCTGGTTTTTCCGCAATCCGGCCAGGGTTGTTCCCAAGGACCCGCATCTCATCGTGGCGCCCGGCGACGGCAAAGTCATCGCCATCGAAGAGGAATTCGAACCGCGCTATCTCAAAGAACGGGCCGTTCGCGTGACGATTTTCTTGAATGTGTTCAATGTGCACATCAATCGCATGCCCTGCGACGGGACGGTGGAAAACATCCAGTACCAGCCCGGGGCGTTCATGGTCGCCAGCAAACCGGACGCGACGTTGCGGAATGAACAGAACGCGCTCATGATCAAGACGGTTGAAGGGGTGAAAGTGTTGTGTGTGCAGGTGGCGGGGCTCATCGCCCGGCGGATCGTCTGTTGGGCATCGCCGTTGGATTTGGCAAGGCGCGGAGAGCGATACGGGTTGATCCGCTTCGGGTCTCGGATGGACACCTTTCTTCCGGTCGGTACCACCCTGAAGGTCGCCGTCGGCGATCATGTCAAAGGCGGGGAAAGCATTCTGGGAGAGCTCCGATGAAAACCGCGGGATTCAGGAATTCGTTCGGCAAGGACAGCAAGCGCCGCAAGGCCGCCATGCACCTCATCCCGAACCTCTTTACGACCGGCAATTTGTTCTGCGGGGTCTATGCCATCCTCGCCGTCTTCAACGCCGATTACCTGGCGGCGGCCATCGCCATCTTCATCGCCATGGTGTTCGACGTCTTGGACGGGAAGTCGGCTCGCCTGACCAATAGCACGAGCCATTTCGGGTTGGAGTACGATTCCCTGTCCGATGTCGTATCCTTCGGCGTCGCATCGGGGCTCCTTATGTATTCGTGGGCGTTGAGCGGGCTGGGCACGTTCGGCGTCGCGGTCATGTTCGCGTATGTGGCGATGGGCGCAGTGCGGCTCGCGCGGTTCAACTCGACCGTGGCGCTGTCCGACGGCAAGTACTTTACGGGCTTGGCCATCCCCGCCGCGGCCGGTGTCGTCGCGTCGATGGTGGTGTTCGATCACTATGTGCTGCACATGGGAGCGGACCTGAAGCAGGTCGTCGTGTTGAGCGTGACGCTCGCGCTGTCGTTCCTGATGGTCAGCACGATCAAGTATCGCAGCTTCAAGGACCTCAAGTTTAAAGGTCCGCAACAAGTGACGTATCTGGTCTGGGGGATTTTGGGGTTGATGATGGTGGCGGCCTGGCCCCAAGGTATGTTATTCGTGATCTTTGCCGGGTATGCCTTGTTGGGTCCGATGGAGCGCATATTCTGGCTGGTGGCGCGAGCCATGGGGAAGAAAGTCGTCGTCAAACCCGAGACGCCATCGCTTGAGTCCAAGCCGTAGCAGTAGAGACGTGAGTGGCTGTGACGAGGAGTAGTAAGCAACCGGTGTAGCCTCAGAGAATTGGCGGTTGGTGCGAGCCAATCTACACGGTGCCGAACTCGCCTCCGAGCCTGAATCCGTGAAATCAGAGTAGTGGATTCCGCTTGGCCCCCGTACGGGCCGAATGAAGGGTTCCGGACGGCGCAGGCTGGTCCGGACTGAAACAGGGTGGTACCACGGAGCGCGTGAAGCCTTCGTCCCTGCCGGGCGAAGGCTTTTTGTATTTATGGGCTGTGAGCAGAGAGGTGGATGATGACGCGCATGATACGAATTTTCGATACAACGTTGCGGGACGGCGAACAGTCGCCCGGCGCCAGCATGAACGTGGAAGAAAAAGTCATGGTCGCCAAGCAGCTGGCCCGCCTCGGCGTCGATATCATTGAGGCAGGGTTTGCCTACAGCTCACCGGGGGATTTCGAAGCGGTGAGACGGATTGCGCAGGAGGTGGACGGGCCGACGATCTGCAGCCTCGCGCGGGCCCGCCCTGAAGACATCGATCGGGCATGGGATGCGTTAAAAGGAGCGCCTAAGGTCCGGATCCATACGTTTCTCTCGACGTCCGACATCCATTTGAAACATCAATTTCGGATGACGCGAGAGGAAGCCAAGAAGCGTGCGGTCGACATGGTGCAGCGGGCCAGGGGCTATGTCGATGACGTCGAGTTTTCGCCGATGGATGCCAGCCGTTCCGATCCGGCCTATCTGTACGAGGTGATCGAGGCGGTCATTGCGGCCGGAGCCGGCACCGTCAACATTCCCGACACGGTGGGCTATGCGGTTCCCCAAGAATTCGGCGCCTTGATCAAGGGGATTTGCGAGAAGGTCCCCAACGCGAAGCAGGCTGTGATCTCGGTCCATTGCCACAACGATTTGGGTGTGGCGGTGGCCAATAGTCTGGCGGCGATCATCAACGGCGCCGGCCAGGTGGAATGCACGATCAACGGGATTGGAGAGCGTGCCGGCAACACCTCATTGGAAGAAATCGTCATGGGGCTCCGGACCAGGAAGGATTTCTATCAGGCTGATACACAGATCAAGACGGAAGAGATTGCCAAGGCCAGCCGATTGGTCAGCAAGATTACCGGCATGGTGGTCCAGCCCAATAAAGCCATCGTCGGGGCGAATGCCTTCGCGCACACGTCCGGGATTCACCAGGATGGTCTGCTGAAGGACAAGACCACCTATGAAATCATGCGGCCGGAGTCGGTCGGCTTGGTGGAAAGCAAGATGGTCATGGGCAAACTCTCCGGACGGCATGCCTTTCGGCAGAGGCTGGAGGAGTTGGGATACAAGCTCAGCGAAGAAGAGATCAACCATGCCTTCGAGCGGTTCAAGAAGCTGGCCGACCAAAAGAAGGAGATTTACGAGGAAGACCTCGAAGTCATCGTGTCGGAAGAATTGGCCAAGATGGCGGAACGCATCGTCCTGAAGTCGTTCCATGTCGAGAGTGGGACCGATCGGACTCCGACCGCCACGGTGGAGCTGGAGATTGATGGGCAGTCGGTGACGCAATCGGGAACGGGAGACGGGCCTGTCGATGCCGTCTACCGGACCATTGCGGCGATGATTCACACCAAGAGCACACTGCTGATGTTCGGCGTCAACGCGATCACCGGCGGAACCGACGCGCAGGGCGAGGTATCGGTGCGGGTCCAAGAAGACGGGCGGACTGTTTCGGGCCACGGGGCCGATACCGACATCATCGCGGCGGCGGCGAAAGCCTATCTCAACGCCCTGAATCGGCTGGCCTACATGGCGTCCAAAGAGGCCGGTGGCGGGCAGCCGGTCCGCTTGATTTGATCATTCCTGCCGGGCTAGAGTGACCCGCTGTGGGCCGCACGGCCCAACGCGGCTCACCTATGCTGAAGCGAACCCTTGCAGAGTGTCGGGAATTTGTGGCCGGGGACCACACGGTTCTGCGGGAGCTGATGCATCCGGCCAAAGACGGAGTGGCGCTTGGGTATAGTGTGGCCCATGGCAGGCTTGCGGCCGGGAAGCGGTCGAAACGGCACATCCTGACCTCGTCAGAAGTGTACTATTTCATCGCGGGGCAGGGCCGCATGACCATCGACGCGGAGACCTGTCCGGTTGAAGCGGGCTCGATCGTGTACGTACCGCCGGGCGGCACACAGTTCTTGGAGAATACGGGGACGTCGGAGATCGAATTCTTGTGTCTGGTCGATCCGGCCTGGCGGATTGAGGATGAAACTGTGGTGGAATGAGCAGCTGGAAGATTGTGTGAAAAGGAAGGAGCGCAGAGCGTGAACGCGAAAATTGCGGTATTGGCCGGAGACGGGGTGGGGCGTGAAATTGTTCCTGAAGCGGTGAAGATCCTCAAAGCGATCGGGGAGACCTATCACCATTCGTTTCAATTCACCTCTGCCGATATCGGCGGACAGGCGATCGACAAGGTCGGGGTGCCGTTGCCTAACGATACGCTGGCACTCGCGAAGCAAAGCGATGCGGTGTTGCTGGGTGCTGTCGGCGGTCCCAAGTGGGAAGGGCTGGATTACAGTCTCAGGCCGGAGCGCGCCTTGCTCGGCATCAGAGAGGCGTTGGGGCTCTACGCGAATCTCCGTCCGGCCAAGGTCTATCCCAATCTCGTTGATGCGTCGACATTAAAGCGCGAGGTGATCGAAGGGATCGACATCCTCGTGATTCGAGAGCTCACCGGCGGCATTTATTTCGGCAAGCCCAAGGGGATTGAAACATTACCGAACGGCGAGGAACGGGGCATCAACACGGAAGTGTACACGACGGAGGAAGTCCGGCGAATTGCCAAAGTGGCGTTTGAGGCGGCGAGGAAACGGCGGAAAAAAGTGATGTCGGTGGACAAGGCCAACGTGCTGGAATCGTCCGAGCTGTGGCGGAAGGTCGTGATCGAGGTCCATAAAGATTACCCGGACGTCGAACTCAGCCATATCTACGTGGACAACGCCGCGATGCAATTGGTGCGCAACCCGCGGCAGTTTGACGTGCTCCTGTGCAACAACATGTTCGGCGATATCCTCAGCGACGAAGCGGCGATGCTGACCGGATCGATCGGGATGCTCCCGTCCGCGAGCGTCGGCGCGAAGGTCGGGCTGTTCGAACCGATTCACGGCAGCGCGCCGGACATCGCCGGAAAGAACATTGCCAACCCCATCGCGACGATCGCCTCGGCGGCGATGATGTTGTCCTATGCGTTTCAATTGGACAAAGAGGCCGAGGCTATCGACCGAGCCATCGTAAAAACGCTCGATCTCGGGTATCGGACCAAAGACATCCAAAGTCCCGGCGCCCGGATCGTCGGAACGACCGAAATGGGCGACGCGATTCTCCGGAACTTGAACTAAGCCGTCTGAGCTGACATGGTCACGGCACATCGCGCATGGACGATTCACACCCTCGCCGGAACCGGCGAGCCCGGTTACTCAGGCGACGGAGGCGCGTGCGGCCGCGCGGCGCTGAATGAGCCGAAAGGATTGGCCGTCGACTCGTCCGGCAATGTGCTGATCGCCGATTCGGAAAATCACGTCATTCGGAAGATCGATCGGGCGACCGGTGTCATCTCGACTGTGGCTGGTATGGCCGGCGAGCCTGGACCGCCTGCCCCTGTCGTTCGGAACGCGGGTGAGCCGCAACTGATCAATGAGGACCCCTTTGCTGATTCAGTCTCGGCCACGATGCAGGGATACAGGCAGCAAGCCGATTTGAGCGGGACGGTCCGGTATCTCGTCAATGGGACGGCGGTGCCGAAGCGATTCAGCGGGGACGGTGGACCGGCGATCCGTGCGTGCCTGAACTTTCCGACGGCGGTCGTCTCAAACCGGCAGGGTACGCTGTATATCGCCGATACCATGAACCATCGTATACGTGTTGTGGACGCCGGAACCGGGATCATCACCACCGTCGCGGGTGTCGGCCAGCCCCGGTATGGCGGTGATGGAGGACCGGCCACGGCGGCGGGGCTGAATGACCCGGCAGCGTTGGCGCTGAACGACAAGGGCACGTTATATATCGCAGACCAGAGTAACAATCGCGTCCGGGCCATCGACCTGGCGACGGGGCATATCCGCACGGTCGCCGGCACCGGAGCGGCAGCCTATAATGGAGATGGCATTCCAGCGACGGAAGCATCGTTGGCCGGGCCGAGCGGGTTGGCTTGCGCCGACGATGGAACACTGTTTATCGCCGATACGTTCAATGGAAGGGTGCGGGCGATCGATCCGGTCACGGGCTTGATCCGGACCGTGGCGGGGGATGGGGGCGAGTACCGGTATCAGAGCGATGCTGAGGCACCGTCGGCCAGTGTTGCCAGGCCCTCCGGAATCGCCGTGGATCGGGGAGGCAACCTCTGGCTCACCGATTCCGACAACCATGTGGTGCGCCGGTGGGATCGGACAACCGGACTCATCGAGCGAGTGGCCGGAGGAGGGACAACCGGTGCCGGTGGAGACGGTGGGGTGGCGGTCCATGCCAGTCTCAACTATCCCTTTGGCATCGCCGTGGACGGAGATGGGCGGATTCTCGTCGCGGATACTTTTAATCATCGGATTCGGGAAATGACACCGTAACAGGGAGACAGGCAGGGCTCGATGCTGAAAAAGAAATCGAAATACGTCATGGCGATTCTCGGCGCCACCGGCGCCGTCGGGAAGGAAACGCTGGAGATCTTGGAGGAGCGGAAGTTTCCGTTGGAGTCCCTGCGGCTGTTTGCGTCCAAACGATCGGCCGGCGGCACGATGTCGTGCCAGGGCAAGGAATGGACGATCGAGGAGCTGACGCCCAAGTCATCCTTTGCCGGTGTCGACTTTGCGTTGATCTCGGCGACGGATGCCATCAGCCGGGACTATGGACAGAAGCTCGGCGCGGCCGGTGTCGTGGTGATCGACGACAGCGGCGTCTGGCGGATGGACAATGAGGTGCCGTTGGTGGTGCCGGAAGTGAATGCCCAGGCGTTGCAGTCCATGCCGCGCGGCATCGTTTCGATCCCCAACTGCACCACGACGCCGCTGGTCATGGCGCTCAAGCCGTTACAGGATGCGGTCGGGGTCAAGCGCGTGGTGGTCACGACGTTTCAGTCCGTGTCAGGCACGGGCGCGGCGGCGATGGATGAACTGATGGATCAAACGAAAGATCTGATGGCGTTTCAGGACGTGAAGGCGGAAGTCTATCCCTATCAGATCGCATTCAATCTGCTGCCCCACATCGGCTCGTTCAACGATGGCGGCGACTGTTCGGAAGAAGTGAAAATCGTGAAGGAGACCAGGAAGATTCTCGGCACGCCGGCGCTGCGTGTTACGGCGACGACGGTGCGTGTCCCGGTGTTGCGCTGCCACTCCGAAGCGATCAATGTCGAATTGGAAAAGCCCTTGCCGCCCAACGAGGCGCGGGCCGCGCTGGCTGCGATGCCCGGCGTCATCGTGTACGATGATCCGGGGAAGAAGCTTTATCCGATGCCGCTGGACGCGACGGGAAAAGACGAGGTCTATATCGGTCGCGTGCGCGAAGATGTCTCGATCACGAACGGCCTCAACCTCTGGGTCGTGTCCGACAATCTTCGCAAAGGGGCGGCATTGAATGCGATTCAGATCGCCGAAGAACTGATAAAGGGATAACGGTGGAATGGACCGCGATCGGCAAGGTGCTCATCGGAATCGGGGTGGCGATCGTGGTGATCGGCGTGCTATTGGTCGCCGCGGAACGGATCCCCGGCCTGGGCAGCGCCGTCAGTTGGCTGGGTAAATTACCCGGCGACCTCTCCTACAAACGCGACAACGTCAGCTTCTACTTCCCCATCGCCACCAGCATTGTCCTCAGTATCGTGCTCAGTCTGGTATTCTTTATTCTAGGATGGTTCTTTCGCCGATAATGCGACAGATCTGCACCGCGGTCATGGGTGTGGCCATGGGGCTGGGCAGCGTGGTGGCAGCCCCGGTCCATGCCGCTCCCTCCATCCGCGTCATGCTCGCGTCCGACGTCCAGCGGCTGGAGGTGCGCGCCGCCGACGTCATCTGGGCCGCGGACCAGCGGGATCAGGCCCGTCCCTATCTGGCGGTGCTTCGCATCGAAGTGCGAGGGCAAGCGATCTTCTTGAACGGAACCCGCATCCATGGTGAGCAGGTCACGTTGCGTGCCGGGGAGCAGGATCTGAAGCTCTGGTTGCCGCAGCCGAACGGGAACGGGAGTAGCGCACCGTCCGGGGTCCGAGACGACAAACCCACGCTGCAAGTCAGCGGGTTGGTGCAGGTGGTGCTCCGGGGGAAAGGCGTGATGATCGTCAATCACGTCGATCTGGAGGAATACGTGAAGGGGGTGGTGCCGGCGGAGGTGAATTCCTCCTGGCATCTGGAAATGCTCAAGGTGCAGGCGGTGGCGGCCCGGACCTATGCGTTGTACCAACACATGCTCGGCGCGTCCCGGAAGTATGACGTGGCGGCGAGTGTGCAGGATCAAGTCTATCGGGGGCGTCACGGGATCGATGCGCGGGTGGAACAGGCCGTCGGGGCAACGCGGGGGCAGGTGGTGACCTACGAGGGAGCGCCGATCTATGCGGCGTTTTCTTCGACGGCCGCAGGCCTCACCGAAGACTCTGTGGTGGTCTGGTCGAAAGACTTGCCGTATCTGAAGGGGGTCGAGTGCCCGTTCGATCTCGAGTCACCCTATTATCAGTGGAAAGCCTCCTTCAAACTCGAGACGCTTGAAAAAAATCTGCGGCAGCTGGGATTCGCTGTGGGCACGATCACGACGATGGCGCCGCTCACGTATAGCCGCGCGGGCCGGGTGGCCACGCTGCGCGTCCTGCATGCCAAGGGTGAGCTGATTTTGCGGGGAGAAGACCTGCGGAAGGCGGTGGGCTATTCGGTCATTCCCAGCACGCAATTCACCATTGAGTCGATCGGTGAAGAGGTCCTGCTCTCCGGATACGGCGCCGGCCATGCGGTCGGATTATGCCAATGGGGCGCCAAGGAACTGGCTGAGCTGGGCTACTCCTATTCCAGCATTCTTCAATATTATTATCCGGGGACGGAATTGAAAGACGCGTCGCTCACGCGGACACCACCGATTCCCCCGGTCGTGGCTCCTCCTGTCTCCTGATGGAACTCTCTGCATTCGACTTTCCCTTCGACCCGTCCCTGGTGGCGTTGCAGCCCGTCCTCCCGCGCGATCGGGCGCGACTGCTGGTGCTGGACCGGCGCACGAACCAGCTTGACCATCGGCAGGTTGCAGACCTTCCTGCCTTGCTCGATCCGGGCGATCTCTTGGTTGTGAACAATACCAAGGTGCTGGCGGCGCGAGTGATGGGGACCAAGCAGCCGGCTGGCAAATCGGTCGAGGTGCTGTTCGTCAAGGATCTCGGCGAGGGGCTCTGGGAGATCATGGTCAAAGGCACGTTTCGCGTCGGAGACGTCATCGCCTTCGACGGTTCGTGCCGCGCGACGATCGTAACGCGGGACGCGACCGGTACCACGGTGAGGATGGAGGTTGACCGTCCGGTGGAACAGTTCCTCCGCGAGAACGGGCAGATGCCGCTCCCGCCCTACATCAAACGGCAGCCGAGCCATGAAGACCACGCCTGGTATCAAACGGCGTTCGCCAAACATGAAGGCGCGATCGCCGCGCCGACGGCGGGGCTGCATTTTACACCGGAGCTGCTCGCCCGATTGGCGGAACGTTCGATCCAGGTGGCGGCGATTACCCTGCATGTCGGCCCTGGCACGTTCAAGCCGGTCGTGGCGGAGCGCATCGAAGACCATCAGATGGGAGAAGAGCGGTTCGTGATCGGTGCCGACGTCGCCGAGGCCATCGCGCGAACGAAACAGGCGGGCCGGCGGGTCGTGGCCGTCGGGACCACGGTCGTGCGGACATTGGAGACGGTCGCGCAGGCACAGGGGACGATCATGCCGGCCAGTGGCGAAAGCCGGCTGTTCATCACCCCGGGCTTTCAGTTCCAGGCCGTCGATGCGCTCATGACGAACTTCCACCTCCCCAAAACCACCCTCCTCATGCTGGTGTCGGCCTTCGCCGGGGTCGACACCGTTCGACGGATGTACGCCGAGGCGGTCCAAGAACGGTATCGTTTCTACAGCTATGGCGACGCCATGCTGATTTTGTGAGGGTCGATATCACAGAACACCCAGCGCTCAGCCTCAGCAGTTCCCGGCTTCTCTCGTCCGTCCTCGCCAGCGTACAGTCCGCACTTGACCGATAGCTTGACTCATTCTTGACCAACAAAGGCCTGGCTTGACACTATGTCAGATATGACATAGTGTCATAGGGAGACAGGAAACCTGGTGAAGAGATCTCGTGGAGGAAAGCCACTTGTCTGGTTGAGAGGTGAGGTCAAGACACCGCCGTTCTCTCCGGCAGCGCGACTTGAAGCGGGATATCTACTGCGATTGTTACAAGAGGGCGAGTTGCTGGGCCTCCCGCACTCGCGACCGATGCCGATTGTTGGACCTAGGTGTCATGAGTTGCGAATCAATGATGAAGGGGGAGCCTTCCGTATCCTATATAGGGTAGATGTGGATGCCGTTGTCATTCTGGATGTGTTTCGCAAGAAGACGGAAAAGACGCCAGGGTCTGTCATTGAAACCTGCAAACGGCGACTGAGAGACTATGACGATCTGACCGGAAGGTAGGAAGATGGCCATGAAGAAGGCGAAGCAGACAAAATTGGAAGCAGCCGGGTGGGTGGTCGGGTCGGTGAAGGACTTTCTCGGTTTGTCCGAGGCCGATGCGGTGTTGATTGAAATGAAACTGGCCCTCAGCCGCGCGCTGCGTGACCGGCGGAAGAAGTACGGTTTCTCGCAAGTCCAGCTCGCCGAACGGCTCCAATCCAGCCAGTCTCGCGTGGCAAAAATGGAAGCGGGGGATCCATCGGTCTCAATGGAGCTTTTGGTCAGCGCGCTTCTTCTTCTGGGCGCGAGTTCCACCGACCTGGCCAACGCCATCCGGAGAAGCGAGAAGAGCAAGGGCCGCCACGCTGCCTAACCCACCGGCCATCCGTTCTTCCTCCCACCCAGCCATCTGCCTATCTCACGCGCTCAGCACTTCCCTTCCCACTCGTCTTGCGACTCAGCCCTCAGTCCTCGCTACTCAGCACTATTTCTAATCCCCCAGTCTCAGCACTTCCCAGCCACCCTCAGCGTGTCGGGGAGTCCTCTCTCACCCGTCCGGGCCAGTGGGGAGTCCGCACTTGACCGATAACTTGACTCATACTTGACCAATTAAGTATCCTGTTTCTCATGCCGTACCGGCCGACATTTACGGTTTCAGCCCGAGTCGTCGGAGAGCTGGAGGCCATTGCGGTCTTGCGTGAGCGCATCATGGCTGCCACCATTCAGGTGCCTTGGATGCCCAGACTTCAACGTGACGCCAGAGCGCGGAACTCGCACAGCTCCACGGCGATTGAAGGGAATCCCCTGACGTTGGAGCAGGTTCGGCGCATTGAGGAGGGCCACGCCTTGCCGGCCGAACCGGCGCGAGCCCAACGTGAAGTTCTCAATTATCTTGCCGGTCTTCGGTATCTTGAGCGGCATGCCGACAAAAAGCGGATCACCCATCGGGATATCCTCAGTCTCCATACAATCCTCGCGGCCCATGTCATGGACCAGGGCGAAGCGGGCCGGTATCGTGATATCCAGGTCTATGTAGGGAGCTACACGCCACCCGCGCCGCAGGTGGTGCATGGAGCCATGACGGATCTGCTGGCCTGGTGGAACGGGCCGGCCCGGGAGTGGTCGCCGGTCATTTCTTCCGCGTTACTCCACTATCGATTCGAGGACATTCATCCATTTGCAGACGGGAACGGGCGAACCGGGCGAGCCCTGGCGTTATGGGAACTCTATCGCAGAGGATTCGATACGCACCATATTTTTTCCGTGGACGAGGTCTATAGCGAGCATCGCGACGCCTACTATGCCGCCTTGGCGCAGGTGCAAAAACAAGGGGGAGACCTGACGGCGTGGATTGAGTATTGCGCTCAAGCCCTCCGGATTACCCTCGATCGTGTCTGGACCCGCATTCAGCGACTCGGCGCGCGCACCGCGCCGCAGCAGATCATCCTGCGTCCCCGGCAAGAGCAATTGCTGCGCTTACTCAAGGACCACCGGTCAATGACACCGAAAGAAATTCGTGAGAGCCTTCGTGTGTCCAAGCAAGGGGCGATGGATCTGCTCAACCCGCTGCTGGAGGCCGGACTCGTCCAGCGCACCGGCACGCAGAAATCAGGCCGCTACCGGCTCATCTAAGTTTGGCCCAAGACTACGCACGTCCTGATACCCTTTAGGCCTCACGAGCCGGCTTTGGCGAGACAACAGTGTTTGAATTTGTGTCCGCTGCCGCAAGGACAGGCCGCGTTCCGGTCCAGGCCGCCGGACGGACGGGGAGCCAGGTTGAGCAGCGCCCGCGGGTCCTGGTGAAACAGATCCCGCATGATCGCATAGAGGGCCGGGTCTCGCCGTTCCAGGGACGCGGGCGACGTGAAGAAATATTCGGCCAGCACCGCAAAGAATTCGTGCTCGTTCGTGTAGGCATAGGTGTCCAGCCTGGCCCGGTGCCGTGACGGATGGGCGAGCTCCTGCGCCACAAACCGCATCCACTGCCGCACCGCCATCCAGGGGACTTCCGGCGGGATCCCATAGTCACGGGTCTCCCGCTCGACCAGGTGCGCGAACTCGTGCACCCCCACGTGGTGATGCCCGGACGGATGATCGAATCCCGCCAGCAGCGCCGGCTTCGAGAGAATCATCACCCCGCTCAAATGGTGCAGCCCCGCCATGCCTACGATCGTTTCTTCTTTCCCGCCGGTCGTGCGATACGCATCGTCGAAGGCGTCGGGATAGATTAGCACTTCGTGCAGCCGGTGGTACGACCAGTCGTGAAAGCCGAAGATCGGAATCACCGCACTCGCCGCGACCAGGACACGGACCCTGTCGTCCACCTCCGTGCGGATCCCTGTGGTCCGAACCTCATCCAGGAAAATCTGCACCAGCTGCCGGAAGCGCGCCCGGCCTTCGTCGTCCAGCGCCCGGAAGAACGCCACGTGCGTCTGTAGAATTGTCTCCCACGCAGCGGGAAAGGGCTGCTGCATCACGGCCAGCCGCCGAAGACAACGCCGGCGCACCCACCAGTAGGCGAGGGGGCTCAATCCGACAAGCAGCCACAGCACCGGAAAGAGCCAGCCCAGCCACCCGGCCGCGAGCGCGGCTAGTCCGGCAGCGACCAGCGCGTCCCGGCGATTGCGTGCATGTAGTTCCGGCGTCACCAACATTGGTCGCCCTCGTGGGAACACACACTCCGTGGACTGCAATTCTACTCCGACCGGAAGCGCAGCGGCCATTCACGTTCAGTTCCCGCGCATTCCAGCCTGACCAACCAGACCAACCAAACACACCAGATCAACCAGAGAGACCAGCATTTCCCGCCCGTCCCTTCGGGCCTGCTATCTGCATCTGCGATCAGCTTTTCCATCCTTATCGTGCCATACGCTATACGCCATAAGCTCCCCCTTCCGAGAGGGTGATTTCTCAAGGGGAAAGGGGTAAGCTTTCGATAACTTCGGATAGTTTGGAAGGACCCGGGAATGCCGGAGCTCTGCAGATTTTTCGGTATCATTATTACGATGTTCTATAACGATCACGCTCCGCCACATTTTCATGTGCGCTACAACGAGTATAAGGCTATAATTGCCATTGATAGCTTGAGGCTATTGGAAGGCTACCTCCCGCCCCGGGCCTTAGGCCTGGTGGCCGAATGGGGTGCGTTACACAGGAGTGAGCTGGCAGAAGATTGGGCGCTCGCAGAGCAACAGGCCCCGCTGAAGAAGATCAAGCCGTTGGAGTAAGCGCATGCTGAAAGACATCGTCGAAGCGACCCCTCTGGAGGGCTATCGAGTCCGTCTTCGGTTTGAAGATGGGGTGACCGGTGACGTGGATCTCTCGGCCATCATGCGATTTGAAGGGGTGTTTGCCTCGCTCCAAGATCCAGCGCGGTTTCGTGAACTGCGCGTTCATCCAGAGTTAGGAACCATCTATTGGCCCAACGGCGCGGACCTGGATCCAGCGGTCTTGTACGCCCGAGTGACTGGAAAGCCGATTCCATCTTACGAGGTCAAAGCGGGTAGTCGCTAACCTGGCAGTTTCTCGCCCTCTAGTTGTAATTCCGCTATCAGCCATCAGCCATTCGTCATAGGCGATCAGTCCAGACAACTGCCTGATTCCAGAACTGTGTGCGTGGGTGAAAAACGGCATGCCGGTTGTTTCCGGAAGGCCGTCAGACCATAATAGATAGGCTGAGCGTGGCATTGGTGACGTAAAGAGAGGTTCATCATGACGCAAAAGTCGCAAGTTGTGTTGGAGGAGGCGCTAAAGTTGAGTGCCACTGAGCGTGCGGAGGTGGCTGAACAGTTGATCTCCAGCTTGGACGAGATTCCGGATGCCGACGTGGAACAGGCCTGGCAGGAGGAAGTGCAGCGACGGCTCCGGCAAGTAGAGCGTGGCGAAGTGAAGACGATTCCATGGGAGGAGGTGCAGAGGCGGCTGCGACATGGAAAGTAACCAGTCGGTTGAATTTCACCCCGACGCCCTTGCCGAATTGGAGCGTGCCGAAGCCTGGTACGACGCGCAACGGCCAGGGCTCGGAGAGTCGTTCGTGTACGAAATCACCACCTCAATCTCACGCATACGAGAAACTCCAAAGACCTGGCCGGAATACAAGCACGGAACAAGACGCTTCCTCGTACATCGCTTCCCGTTCGCAGTGATCTATAGCCAACGCTCCAGCTGTCTACTCGTCGTCGCCGTCATGCACCTGCGCCGCCGGCCGGGCTATTGGCACTCGCGATTAGGATGAACAGAGTAGGTTCCTGATCCCGTTCTCTTTCCCTCAACGCTCAGCACGTCCCAGCTTCTTTCGTCCGTTACCAATCCTCCCAACCAGACAGACCAGACCAACCAACCAAACAAACCAAACCAAACAGACCAGACAGACCAAATAGACCAAATAGACCAGAGAGACCAGCATTTCCCGACTCACTCAGGCACAAGTGGCGCAGCGAGCGAAGACCACGGCCTCTGCCATCAGCCGTTACGAAAACGCGGCATACGATCGCTATGAACTCCGCACGCTTCAGAGGATCGTCCGGGCCTGCGGGGGGCGGCTTGGTATTATTCTGGAGCCTGGACCGAAAGCGCACCGGGCTGCGTAGGTGCTCAACATTCAACACTCAAAATTCACCATTGCACTTGCCCTTCCTGCCTCTCCCGCTCCTCCTGCCCATCCCTTCGGGCCTGCTATCCGCCATCCGCGATCAGCTCTCCCATCCTTGTCGTGCCATACGCTATACGCATAAGCTCCCTCTCCCGAGAGGGTGATTTCTTGCGGGGAAAGGGGTAAGCTTCTGCCGCCTAAGCGAGATTGAATTAGGCGTGTGTATTTCTTTTTGTTCCAGGCCTTCGGTATGAAGATTATTCGTGATTGTTTTGGCCGATCTGTCCGATTGACGGATGAACGGATCGCCCATGTTCTTCAGCATCAGGAAATGACTGGTATGGCAGAGGAGATTGAGCGGGTGCTTCACTCTCCAACCGAAGTGCGGGTTTCGCGGTCGGATCAGGCGGTACGATTGTTCTACGAGTTCTATGCCAAGACGATGGTTGGTGGGAAGTGGCTGTGTGTCGTGGTAAAGTACGCTCCTGAAGATGCGTTTGTCGTGACGGCCTATTTGACCGATCAGCTGAAGGCAGGAGAAACAATATGGCCGAAAAAGTAAAAGTCTGGTTTGATTCGGAAGCGGATTATCTTGAAGTTCAGTTCCGGGAGGCTCCGGGCTTCATGCGGCCGACGGCACACGATGCCGTCATGGAGCGTGTTGACGAGAAGGGGCACATCCTGGGCTTCACGGTGCTCGGCGTCAGCCAGTTTCGTAAAGGCCATCCGCTGGAAGCCGAACTCGCCGTCGGGGAATAATTCAGTCCCAGAGGCGCGCCATCAGTCTTCTCGCCTCAGCACTTCGCTTCCCTCTGGCCTTCCATCCCAAACCTCAGCCCTCAGTCCTCAGCCCTTTCCGGTTGCTCTCAGACCGGTTCGGCGATCCCGCTCCTCCGCACCAGACCAACCAAACAAACCAAACCAACGAGATAAACCAGATAAACCAGACCAACCAAACAAACCAGATCAACCAGAGAGACCATCCATCGGAGGGGCGTGCTTTCTCCTGTCGAAGCGAGTATGCTTCAACCAACACACCATGGCCCCTTCCACTACACAGCCTGCGACAGCGACAGGACCGGGATCTCTGCCGGCACACCGGATTGAAGTGGTTGATGACGTCATGGCTGATGTCTTGCGGAAGAAGACGCCCGCTGAACGGCTGGCCATCGGCTTTGGCCTGTGGCGCTCAGCCCGCACCTTGCTTCGTGGACAGTTGAGTTCACTCCACCCCGAGTGGGATGCGGCGCAGCTCGATCGGGAAGTCGCGCGGAGACTCTCCCATGGAGCTGTATGAGCTTCTCGAACACGTTGCACGCACCTTCCCGATTTTGGACATGATCCAGGAACGACTCAAGCAACCCTGAGTAGCCCGTCGGCCCTCCTCACCGTGCACTCAACATTCAACACTCAAAATTCACCATTGCACTTGCCCTTCCTGCCTCTCCCGCTCCTCTCGCTCGTCCCGCCTTTCCCGCCCCCCCAACCAAACAAACCAAACCAACGAGATAAACCAGATAAACCAAACAGGCCAGCCCTAATCGCTCGTGTCCTGTCCACGCTGATGGCGCTTCAGGCCGGTTTGCCGTTCTTGGACTTTCGCTCGATGGCCGGTGAAGGCAAACGCACGTACATCACCGCGATTCAGGCCGGTCTGGATAAGGACTACGCGCCGATGGGGCGGCTGTTTCAACGGATTATCGGGGAGAGTGGCCAGACTTCTTGAGGGTCTGCTTCGCCCGTGGCTCGGTCAGGAGACGCGCAATGGACTCAACCGAAGTGCCGGTTTCGATCGCCGTTGAACTCGCGACATTGGCGACGAGAGCCTTCCGGTATCGGGTTGTGATCGTCAGGTGAGGGTTGGTTTCGATGAGCGGCTTTTTCTGCATGGTGATGCCCCTCTTTCGTCATGCAAGTATACGCCATGATGGGGAAGCGGGCCACCACAAAGTGACAGGGAGTCGATTCGCCAGTCGATCGGTGCAGTGATGGCACGTCCGGATGCGGGGCGGGCTCTTGTGAACCCCCAGGCGTACGCGGCCTGAGCCTCGTTCAGTGATCCCGCCTTCCCGCTCCTCTCGCTCGTCCCGCCATATCCACCAGACCAACCAAACAAACCAGATCGACCAACTCCCACCAGATAGACCAAACAAACCAAACCAACGAAATAAACCAGATAAACCAGCCCGACCAGCCCTGTGCCTCGAAAGGCGGGGTGAATTTTACAGGGGAAAGGGGTATTCTTCTGGCCGATAATTGATTGGAAGCCTGGCTTCCCTGCGCAGATCTCGGCAGAGCCAGGAAGTGAAGCATGCGAGCTGGATGAATGTATGATCGCAAGACCTGAGGTGGCCCCGAAAAAACAGACACGGTGATTAGGCCTCACTCTCCCGCCGTTCGAACTCTTCCGGACTCCGATAGCCCAGCGCCTGATGCAGGCGCTGCCGGTTATAGAACACCTCAATATATTC
>VGXE01000002.1 GCA_016873455.1 Nitrospira sp.
AATCTTCCTGAACCGGAGGGGATCGACGATGGTTTCAAGGTACAGCAGGATGACGCCGGTGTTCGGATCCTGTTCCCAATATTTCAACAGATCGTTGACGTTCACATCCACATGGTTGCCGACACTGACGAAGTTCGAGACGCCGAGATTCAGCCGTTGAGCCGCCATGATCACGGCGGTGGCGACTCCTCCGCTCTCAGACGCGATTGACACATGCCCTGCCGGAGGAAAGACCGGCGTATAGGTGGCATTGAGGCGAATGGTCCGATCGAGATTCATCACACCGAAACAGTTCGGCCCGATGAGGCGAATACCGTACCGGCTGACTTTGGCGTGAAGCTGCTGTTCAAGCCAGGCTCCCGACTCGTCTGTTTCGGCGAATCCCGCCGTAATGAGGATCGCCGCCGGAACCTGTTTGGCGGCACAGTCGTCGATGACGGTGAGGACGAGCTGAGCCGGGACGGTGATGATAGCGAGATCAACGGGGTCGGGTATGGCCGTCAGCGTAGGAAACGTCCGTAGGCCTGCAATCTCGGTTGCATGTGGGTTGACGGGGATGATGGACCCGGTGAACCCTCCGCCCTGTAGAGACTCCAACACCCGGTGTCCGATAGCGCCTTTCTGACGGGATACGCCGACGACCGCGACGGACCGAGGCTGGAAGAACGGCTTCAGCGACTCGACAACGGAACGATCATGTGATGCCGACATGGTGAAGTCGTGATCACCATTCTGCTAACTGACGATATCGGCCGGTGACATGGCTCTGATGTAGGACAGCACATCCAGCATCTGTTCGTCCGTCAGCTTGCCGCGGAAGCTGTGCATAGGGCTGAAGAGGACGCCGTTCGAAATCGCCACGAGCAATTCCCAATCGGTCTTGGACCGGGTGTTCGCGGATCGGAGATCGGCGGGCCTGACGATCAAGTCCCGGCTGTCCGGGCCGTTCCCATCCATATTTGCCCCGTGGCAGCGAAGGCACTGCTGTTGATATACGCTCTCGCCGGCTCTGGGATTGCCTCGCTGGACTTGCGCGGATACCCAGGAGGTGCAGGCGAAGACAAGGATCAGGGTAGCGGTCAACGTCATGTTCATCGTTCGACCCCTTTCATCGTATGACGAGTACCGGACAGGATACGTGATGGACGATGGCATGGGACACACTTCCCAGGAGGAAGCGGGCGAGCCCTGTGCGTCCATGCGAGCCGGCCACCACTAGATCCGCGTTGTGCGCCATCTCTTCCACGACCCCCGCCGGATTGCCGACCGCCACCTTGGTGCTGACCGTATACTGGGAATCCAGGAGCTTGGCCGCGGTGTCTTTGACGAATTCCTCCGCGTAGCTCTCCGCGCCTTCCCACCAAGCTTTCGCACCCAGCGCATCGTATGGGCTGTCCAACCCGATGGGCACCACGACGTTGAGCACGCACAGCTCAACCGGGTTGGCGAACCGGTGCCGGGTCAGCCATTCGATGATCCGATCCGCATCATCACGGCCTTCCACAGCAACCAACACCCGCTGGATCGGGTGTGCGGCGTCTTTCACGATCAGCGTTGGGCGGGACGCATGCGACAAGACACGATGGGACACGCTGCCCAGCACGGATTCGGCAACACGGCTGCGGCCGCGCGCACCGACGACGACCAGGTCGGCCGACACCGTTTCGGCGCTGTCGAGAATCACCTGGGCGGGGCTCCCGATCTCGTTGATCTTTCTGACCGTCTTGACGTCTGCTGGAATCATGGCGGCGGTGCGGTCGAGCAGCTGGCGCCCGGCGCCTACCATCGCGGTCCGAAATTCGTTGTACCCCTGCAGATTGGTCGCCTCGGCGATGATCGGCTGCTCAAATAAGCCCAGATTGACTCCATGCACCAGCGTGACGTCCGTCGGATGGTAGAGATGAAACGTCTGGGTGACGGCGGTGAGCGCCTGGTCCGACCAATCGACACCGATGGCAATCCGCATGTTGGGTGCTCCTGTCAGAACAATGGATGGGGGGACGTGCCGAACGGAAGCACGCGTTGCGCCTCACCGAGATTCCCGCGGATGCGCCACTCGCCACCTTCGAGCACCAGGTAGTGCACCTCTTCGTGCCAGCTGTCGATGGGGACGAACAGGCCACTGGTCTTCGAACGCGCCCATAGATGGCCGGTGCAGGTCACCTCCAGCAGGGCTTGGTTTCCCGATCCGACCTTGGTGAATTTGGTCAACAGGTGGGTGCTGGCGATATCCTGATACTCGTCGAACAAGTCCATCCACACTTTGCGGACGTCGTCTTTTTTCAGGCCGTGATAGTTGTACTGGGGAGAATACGCCGCCATGACGGTGTCGAGGTCGTGGGCCTTGACCGCCTGTTCGGCCCGCTCAAACATAGCCACGACGGACTTGACGGTGGCTCCGTCCACCTCGATGACGGAGCTCTCAGGAACGACGATCTTGGCTCCAGCTTTGTCCAAGTCTGCAAGAGGACCGGTGATCATCGTCAACGCAATGATGGCGGCGCCTACTTTTCGGCCTCGACCCGTCATATCTCCTCCCGCGCTGGTCTCACGAACCTCCGTTGTCTATCTGCTCATTTCGTCCTGGTCACGTGCTATGCCGGGGACGGCTGCGCCCGTTCCCGTAGCGCCTCATTCGATTGGCTCAGATACTCCACGACTTCTCGATCGCTGACCTGCGCAAAGTCGATATAGTGATTGCCTACCGCCCAGAATGGATCCGGAGTGGCCAGGACGACCAACTCATCGACTTGCGCACGAGCCTCCCGGATGGTCTCTCTCGGGCCAACCGGGATCGCTCCAATAAGGCGGTGAGGGTTCAGGCTCCTGATGGACTGGACGGATGCCAAGAACGTGGAACCGGTGGCAATGCCATCGTCAACCAGAATGACGGTACGGCCGGTGAGCACAGGCAACCGACGGGTCTGTCGATAGAGAACCTGCCGTCGAACGATCTCCTCCTGTTGCGCCTGAACGAGTTGCTTGATGTCTGATGGGGACAGGCGATAGGCCGCCTTCGCCTCGGGGTTCAGATAGACCGTTCCTGTCTCGCCTATAGCCCCCATGGCATATTCAGGATTATCGGGCGCGCCCAGCTTGCGGACGATGAAGACGTCCAATGGAAGGTGCAGACCAAGACTCAACTGATACCCGACCGCGACGCCGCCGCGAGGGAGCGCCAGAATGAGGGTGGCTTGCCGGTCACGATAGTGGAGCAATGGTTCGACCAACAGACGGCCGGCTTCTTCACGATTTTCAAACGTCACCGGTTCTCCTTCATCCCGCGTTTCGTTGTCACATCATTCCGCTTGTGATGCCGACTCCAATCAGAATTAGCGCCGCCACCAGCAAAGCCATGAGCCACCACACGTGGTGATGCGGCTCAGTCTTGTCATGGCGCCAATGGACATCCCAGGGGATATCAAGATATTTGGGGTGGCGAAACATGACGATCTCCTTTCTCCTACGACACCTTCACCTCGATCGCTTTCGGCTTTGCCTTCTCCGATTTCGGAAGGTGGATTTTCAACACACCCTCCTTGTATTCGGCGTTGATCTTGGAGCCGTCAGCATCTTCGGGGAGCGTGAAGCTTCGCACGAAGCTTCCATAGGCCCGTTCGACCCGGTGATACTTCTTGCCCTTTTCTTCTTTCTCGTACTTGCGCTCCCCGCTGATCGAGAGCACATCCTCATGCACGTTGATCTTGATCTCTTCTTTCTTCATCTCGGGCAGTTCCGCTTTGACGAGGTATTCCTTGTCGTCTTCCGTGATGTCGACGAGGGGCGACCATTCGGCGACCGTGATGGCCTCCTTCTTGTCCCCGCTCGCCGCCACCGGAGCGCGCCCGAAAATCGTCGAGAGGCGCTTTTCCATCTCTTCAAGTTCTTTCCACGGACTCCACCGTGTCATCGGTTCCCATCTGGTCAGTGACGACATAGCCATTCCCTCCTTCTGTTGCGAATCCATTCATATGGTGTCAGTCATTCCCCGCGTGGCAACTGCTGCCGAGGAAGATTGCATCGGCAATGCCACAAGTCGATGCGACAGAAAACATCTGGCTGTCTCACAGATTCAAGGATTTCGAGAGTGGCTGGGGGCTGAGCCACGGCAAGCCGGCCGGCCGGTTGTCCCATTTCACGCCAGAGCCGGTTGAGGCACTGTGGAATCTTTCACCATTTGATCATTCGCGAATGGCCGCCATCTGAGGGCGACTCTACCGAGCCTTGACAAGGACGTAAGTCGGGACTAAATTAAGCTAGTCACACAACCTCCGGAGGACTGGATCGGCCGAACTGTTCAACCCATCACGCGGTCTTATAGGAATGTGTGATGGCCGCCGGTTTTGTCCAGGGAAAGGAAGGTATTGAGCCCCTCGGGCTTGCGGGGGTTGCTATGGTACATCACTTCGTTACGTAACGGTTCGAACGAAAGGAGTAGCCATGGATACATTGGTGATGTTTATCGGTGTGATGCTGATAATCTTGGTTGGTGGGCTCTTGGTTTACAAGAACACCTAGTCAGAGCCGCCGCCACTCAGTAACCGGTTTTTCGGCACACTGCCACTCGGCGCAGTGTCTCGGGATGTGTGCGCTGAATCTGTCATTTCGAGATACGTGGCTGAGAAAGAGGGGGGTGTGCCTTTCGATCTTCTCACGCACTTCTTTCAGGATCTTCCACTAATTGTCATAGAGTTCGATTGAATTCGATCCCCTCCCTGTGCTTTGCCAAGACCGGTCGTACATTCCCGCCATGCCCATGAGGGATATCGCTGCCTTTATCAGGGAGTGCGTGAAGAGGCCTAGGGTACTGGAGTGCTGAGAGAGGGAGCCGGTGTCGCCCGGCTTATTCCTGAATCGCTTTCACCCGCTTTTGCAGGTACGCGTTGCGGACTGCGGCATAGAGATCGACCGTGGATTCTTCCACGCCCTGGAATTTTTCCAGATTGAGCGAACGCTCATTGACGACTTCCGTGGTGCGCGCGCCAATCGATATAGCATAGGTGGCCGCCCGTTCCTCTACATCGACCACGGTCGGAATCGAATCGATGTTATGCATGGTCGGGAGGATCAGCCAGTAAATCGGGTTGAGCGCAATGTCTCCCGCATAGCCGACAAGATCTCGGACCGTGTACGGTCCCAGAATCGGCACCATGATGTAGGGACCGGGTGGGACTCCATAAAATCCGAGCGTTTGTCCAGTATCCTCTTCTGGCGTGGTCAACTTGAAGTAGTGTTGGGCCACGTCGAAAAAGCCGCCGACCCCAACCGTCGTATTAATGACGAATCGCCCGGCTTCGATTCCAGCACCTTTGAATTTTCCCTGAAATACATTGTTCAGAAATCGGGGGGTTGCCCGGCTATTGTAGAAAATGTTGCTGACGCCGACCTGGACGATGTTCGGCACGACGTAATTGTACCCCTTGGCAACCGGCTTCAGCACCCACCGATCAAGCTGCCAGTTAAAATCAAACATCTTCGAATTAAACGATTCCCAGGGGTCGTATTCTTCAAGCTGCCCCTCACCTGTTTTGGCGAACGGATCGAACGGTTCTTCCGGGGAGGCGTCGCCAGCCGCCGTCGAGGGTGCAGCGGGAGCCGCCGCCATGACGGTCGGAGCCGCTGTGTTGACTTCGCCGACGGGAAGGCCTGCCAGTTCCCCTGAAATGGCATAAGTGGGGTACCCTGAACAGGTCAGCAACGCAACAGCAAGAACCAGCCGTCCTACTCGTCGATTGAACTGGATTGCCACCTCTATGCCAGCCATCATCCCTCTTCGTAGAGCCCCTGTCGGTTCACATTGTATCGTCAAGCGAGGCGCACTTTACCAAATGGCCGATCCCGTCGCCAACAATTATTTTTCCCGGCGTGCCAATGTTGCCACGAAGCGGCCAGGCTTTCGCTAGGGAATGAACATTGCACAGTCAGAACGCACAATGGGAAATCTCTAACAAGGAGATGATGCGATGAAAGCCGTTATCGGTATTGATGGGTCGAAGTACGGACAGTGGGCACTCGAATGGTTGAGTAAACTTCCATTCCGGACCGTGCCGAGCGTGGTCGGGGTGCACGGCCTCGATCTCCAGTCGGAGCCGGCGCCGTTCTTGACGCATCCGACCATCAGCGGATTCGAGCCGGATGCCGGAGAGGCGGTGCATTTCTTGGAGTCTCGAGCGCAGCGCGTGGTGACGGAAACGCAGCAACACCTCAAAGCTCTCGGATTAAAGGGCTTCATTCGTGTAGAGAAGGAAGCCATTGCGAACGCGCTGCTCAAACATGCAGGAAGCAAGGGATTGCTGGTCGTGGGTAGTCGAGGACTGAATGCACTGGATCGGTTTATGTTGGGCAGCGTGTCTACGGCGGTCACGCTCCATGCGTCCTGTCCTGTGTTGGTGGTAAAGGAGGCGGCGAAGCCGATCCGACGAATCCTCTTCGCAACGGACGGTTCTCCTGCATCGGAGAAGGCGCGGCAGTTCCTCACCCGGCGATTTCACGTCAAGACGAATGCAGAGCCGGTCGTCATCCTATTGGTGCATGTCATGCCGTTCCTTCGGTATGTGGCCGTGAAGGACGCAGGAGAGAAATTGCTCGCGCAAGAAGCGGCCAAGCTTGAAAAGGCTGGGTATCATGTCAGGAAATTTGCAGGAGTCGGCCCCGCTGGCGATGAGATCATAAAATTGGTGGGTCGGGAACAACCGGACTTGATCGTCACCGGAGCAAAAGGGCGCAGCGCGGTCACGCGGTTTCTCCAAGGCAGCGTCTCCATCAAGATTGTGCAGCGGAGCGACAGCTCTGTCTTGGTAGTACGGTAGGGAAGGCGTCACCTTCCCAGGCACCGCAGAAAAAGAAACGGCCATGCCCTCCACGCGGGCATGGCCGTTGTGTTGTGGCGGCCACAGGTCAGGCGTACTTCTTATACACGACCAACCCACCGACCAGAAGAAGGACCATCACACCGATAAACATCCCCAGCATATCCATGACATCACTCCTTGTGTTTGATGATGACCTCGCCCTTGCATGAAGGAGTGAGCAACTCTCATGCGCGTGTGTCGTCGGACATCGATTTTACAAACAGTTCAGAATGAACGGATTTTTCAGATTGCCTCCTGAGGCGAACTTGGCGAATGGGGAGAAGCGCCCCAAGACTGTCCAGGTCTCTTGACGGTTGCGAAGGTCACGACCGGTTATGCCAACCGTTCGCGTCCATGAGTGGCGGTCAGGTCCTGGACCGGGCCAAGAGGCACGATGCTGGTCGGATTGATTTCGTGGTGCGTGAGATAGTAGTGCCGCTTGATGTGATCAAAGTTCACGGTGCCGGCAATGCCGTCGGTTTGATAGAGATCTCTCAGATACCCGAAGAGGTGCGGATAATCGACGATGCGCCGGAGGTTGCACTTGAAATGGCCGTGATACACTGCGTCGAACCGAATCAGAGTGACGAATAATCGCCAGTCGGTTTCGACGAAGTCCGCGCCGAAGAGAAATCGTCGGGTCGCAAGACGCGCGTCGAGCTGATCCAGCGCATCGAACAACCGCATGACCGCCCGTTCATAAGCCCGCTGTGATGTGGCGAATCCTGCTCGATAGACTCCATCGTTTACGTTCTCGTAGACGAAGGTGTTGAGCTCGTCGATCTCCTGGCGCAGGGCTTCCGGATACAAGTCGAGCGGACTGTCTGTGAAACGATTGAATTCGTTGTTGAAGATACGCATCAGGTCGTCGTCGGAATTGGTGACGATGCGTTTGGTGACGGTATCCCACAGGACGGGAACGGTCACGCGCCCTCGATAGTGCGGATCGGTGGCCCGGTAGGCCTCACTGAGAAACTGAAACCCGTTGAGAGGATCGAGTGAATGTCCGGACCCTTCGCGAAACGCCCAACCCCGCTCGTCGCGAATGGGGTCCACAACGGTCATGCCGATGACGCCTTTGAGCTGCTTGAGCTCCCGTACGATCATCGTGCGATGCGCCCAGGGGCAGGCCCACGAGACGTACAAGTGATAGCGCCCGGGTTCCGCCGGATAGCCTGAACTGCCGTCGGCGGTGACCCGCCCTCGAAACGCATCCGCTTGACGTGTGAACTCACCGGCACGTGATTGCTCGTTGGGGAACTGTGCCCGAATTTCCATAGCCAATCACTTCCTCCGGTGCACCAGTATGGCATATCGGCGAAGGGATCACGAAGTGTCTTTCAGGTTCGTCTGTCGCATTTCACCACGGCTCGAGTTCCAGACCGTGGCAAAAGGCTACGAAAGTTCCAACGCTCATCCCTAAAAGCCCCGAAACCTCATATTTGGCGAGGCACGTCGCATGCTGAGGGTAGAGAGAAAGGGAGGGGTGTGTGCTGATGCCTGAACAGAACAAGGGGAGAGTGGCGGTGGCGGTCTGCCTGATCGTGGCAGGGCTGATGGCCTGTGAAGATAAATCCGGACCATCTCTCCCAGCAAAACCGTCCGCACCTCCCGCGCAGGCGGGGCAGTTTCGCCTGACCCCGGAAGAGTCTGCTCGGATGGCCCTCCAGCTGGCTCCGGTCGGCCGGGGGCAGCTGCTCACCCACCGTGAGTTTCCCGCGACCGTGCAAGCCAATGAAAACGAATTGGCCGAAGTGACCACTTTGATCCGCGGTCGTGTTGTGAAGGTGGCGGTGGACGTGGGCCAGGATGTGAAAAAGGGCGCCTTGCTGGCGCTGCTCCACAGTGTGGATCTCGGCGTGGCGGAGGGGGATTACCTCAAAGCTGCGGCGAGGTTGCACGAGGCGGAGTTGGCTTACGGGCGGGCCAAGGAACTGTACGAGGGCAAGGCCGTGAGTCTTGCCGAATTACAGCGCCGAGAAGCCGCCATGAAGACGGTACAGGCTGAAGTGCGCGAAGCGAAGAGCCGCCTTGAATTGCTCGGCGTGCCGCAGGATGAAATCGACCGGCTGGGCCGGGAACAAACGATCAAAGCCGACGTCCCCTTGCGCGCACCGTTCGACGGCCGGGTCATCATGCGCAACATTACACGGGGAGAAGTGGTTGAGACGCACCAGAAGTTCTTTACCGTGGCGAACTTGAACAACGTGTGGGTGATCGGGAGCGTGCCGGAGAAGGACGTGCAGTTCATCCGCAAGGAGCAAAAAGTCGATGTCCTCTTGGCCGCCTATCCGCACGCCATCTTTCAAGGCACGATCACCTATGTCGGAGACGTGCTCGACCCTGCCACCCGCACGATGCGTCTTCGGGTGACGGCGCCGAATCCCGGTCTGCTGTTGAAGCCCGAGATGTTCGCCCTCATCCGTGTCTATGCTCCGTCGAATCCTGACGAACTGAGCATCCCGCTCGAAGCCGTCCAGAACGGGCCGGTCGGCAAGATCGTATTCGTGCAGCGGAGGGCAAGCGAATTTGAGGCGCGGACCGTCAAGCTGGGGTCCGAACAAGGAGACCTGGTCAGCGTATTGGACGGGGTGAGCGACGGCGAGCTGGTCGTGACGAAGGGGGCGTTCGCCCTCAAATCCGAGATGGAACGGCACAAGATCGAGCCCACGCCATGATTGCTTCTCTGCTGGAATTTTCGCTGCGGCAACGGATTTTGGTCATCGGTCTGGCGTGCATTGTGGCCGCCGCCGGTCTCTTGGCCTTTCAGTCTATTCCGATCGACGCCTATCCCGACGTCACCAATATACAGGTCCAGGTCATGACCGAGGCGCCGGGCCTCTCGCCGGTCGAGGTCGAGCGGTTCATCACCTATCCGCTCGAGCTGCAGATGACCGGTTTGCCGGGGTTGGCGGAAATCCGCTCCCTCTCGAAGTTCGCCCTGTCCCAAATCACGGTCGTGTTTGAAGACCAGGTCGATGTGTATTTCGCGCGCCAGTTGGTGCTCGAGCGGATGATGGCGGCGAAGGAACGGTTGCCGCAGGGGCTCGAGCCGACGATGGCGCCGGTTACGACGGGGCTGGGGGAGGTGTATCAATATTATATTGAAGGGCCTCATGGGACGGCGACCGACTCTCAGATTGTGGAGAAGGAGTTGACCGACCAGCGCACGATGCAAGACTGGGTGCTGCGCCCGCTGCTCAAGAGCGTGCCGGGTGTCATCGATGTGAACGGCATGGGCGGGTTCGTGAAGCAGTACCAGGTCCTGGTCGATCCGGCCAAACTGCGGAAGTTCGACTTGACGCTTCACCAGATCTACGAAGCGGTGATGAAGAATAACGCCAACGTCGGCGGCAACGTGCTGGAACGCCATGCCGAGCGCTCGATCGTCCGGGGCCTCGGGTTGATCAAAACCGTGGGCGACATCGAATCCATCATCGTCAAGGAAGTCGGCGGCACGCCGGTGTTCGTGCGGGACGTCGCCGAAGTCCGGATCGGCCACGCCGTTCGCCACGGCGCGGTTGTCCTCAACGGAGAGCGCGAGGTCGTGATCGGAACGGTCCTGATGCTCCGAGGAGGCAACGCTCGCCAGGTGGTCGGGGCGGTGAAAGACCGGGTGGAGGAGCTCCAGCAGGGCAACATCCTCCCGGCGGGAACGAAGCTGGTCCCGTTCTACGACCGCATCGAGCTAGTGAACGAGGCCATCCACACGGTGCGCGATGCGTTGATCGAGGGGATCGTGCTGGTGATTTTCGTGTTCTTTTTCTTCCTGGGCCACGTGCGCAGCGCCGTGGTCGTCACGGTGACGCTGCTCGTCACGCCGCTGGTGACCTTCATTGTGATGGAACGGTTCGGGCTGTCGGCGAACTTGATGACGCTCGGCGGGCTGGCCATCGCCATCGGCGAAATCGCGGACGGGTCGCTTGTCGTCGTAGAAAACGTCTATCGCCATCTCGCGCAACACAACGGCGGGACCGCGGCGAGCAGGCTTGGCGTGATTCTCCGCGCCACCAAGGAAGTAGGCCGTCCCATCATCTTCGGCATTTTGATCATCAGCGTCGTCTTTCTGCCGCTCATGACGCTGCAGGGGATGGAAGGGAAGATGTTTGCCCCGCTGGCCTACACGTTGGTGATCGCGCTCATGGCCTCGGTCGTTATCACGTTGACTCTGTCCCCGGTGCTGGCCTCGCTGGTCCTGCGCGGAGACCACCCGGAGGAAACACGGTTGACGCTTTGGATGAAACAGCGCTACCTGCCGGTGTTGCAATGGGCCCTGCGGCATCGGGGCATCGTGCTGGCCGGCTCGACGGTCATCGTGCTGTGTAGTCTGGTCCTCGTGCCGTTCGTGGGGCGTGAATTCATTCCGATTCTCGAAGAAGGGGCCCTGACGCCCCAAGTCGTGCGATTGCCGAGCGTGTCGCTGGCCGAGTCCATCGAGTTGGAGAAACAGACGCAGCGGGTCATGATGGAATTTCCCGAAGTGAAGGCGGCCGTGAGCCGAATCGGGCGGGCAGAAATTCCCTATCACCCGGAGGATCTGTACGAAAGCGACCCGATCGTGTCATTGCACGACCGGAGTCAGTGGAAGACTGCGACGACGCAATCGGGATTGACCGATGCCATCCGCCGGAAGCTGGCGGAGATTCCCGGGATCTCCGTGCTTATGAGTCAACCGATCCAGGAACGGGTCGACGAGTTGATTTCCGGCATCAGAACGGAATGCGCGATCAAGCTGTTCGGGGACGATTTGGACGTCCTGCGCGACAAGGCGGAGGCGATCGCCGTCCTGCTCCAGCAGATCGCAGGGGTCAAAGACATCAAGGTTGAACAGGTCGCCGGGCAACCCTATCTGATCATCGATGTCGATCGGCAAAAGATCGCCCGGTTCGGTATCAACGTGGCCGACGTGCAGGAGATCATCACCACCGCGATCGGCGGGCAAGCGGCGACGCAGGTCTACGAAGGTGAGCGCCGGTTTCAACTCACCCTGCGGTTCCCGGAGCCGTACCGGAACAGCGTCGACGCCATCGGCGAGATCCGTGTGAAGTCCGCATCCGGTGCGCTCATTCCCATGAGCGACCTGGCGACCATCGAGATGCGCGAAGGTCCGGCTCGCATCAGCCGCGAGCAGGTGAAGCGCCGCATCTACGTCGGCTTCAACGTCGTGGGTCGGGACATCGGCGGCGTCGTGGACGAAGGGCGAAAGAAACTGGCGGAGCAGGTCCATCTGCCGGAGGGTTACACGGTCGTCTGGGGTGGCGCCTTTGAAAACATGGAGCGGGCCAACCAGCGGCTGATGATCGTTGTGCCGGTGACCTTGGGACTGGTGTTCTTTCTTCTCTTCTGGGCGTTCCATTCGCTGCGGTACGCGACTCTGATCATCCTCAATCTGCCGTTCGCATTGATCGGCGGCGTCGTGTCGCTGTGGTTGAGCGGACAGTACTTGAGTGTGCCGGCCTCCATCGGCTTCATCGAGCTGTTCGGACTCGCGGTGGGGAACGGCATCGTCCTGGTTTCCTATATCAACCAACTGCGCCATGAAGGACAACAAATCGACGAGGCGATCCTGACCGGCTGCAGTCTGCGCCTTCGGCCGGTCGTGATGACCATGATGACTACGCTGGTCGGTCTGTTGCCGCTGGCCTTGGCGCAGGGGATCGGTGCCGAAGTGCAGCGGCCGCTCGCCACCGTCGTGATTGGGGGCCTCTTTACCTCGACCGCGCTGACACTGGTGGTCTTGCCGGCGCTCTACAGTGCGTTTGCGGGACGGGCGGTGGGGAAAGAGGAAGCGCCGGAATGGGTGTGAGGGGGGGGAGAGGCGGGCAGGTCGGCATTTAGATGGCGGCATGATGCGCTGATTATCGGCGGAGCTATCGAGCATAGACGTTTGTACTGGTACTCTCTGCTCTTCGGATATGCAGATATGCGCCATGCCGCTCTCAAAATGCCGACCCATCCGCCTCGTTTGGGGAAAAGGGAGAAGAGAGTGCGATGTAATGTGGGAGGGTTTGTCATGTGCTCAACCAATGGAGGGAAGTGATCTATGCTGAAGGAAGTCACGGGAGATATTTTGTTGACCAAGGCTGAGGCGGTGGCGCACGGGGTTGCGCCCAACGACAATTTTGCCACTGGGTTGGCGTTGTCGCTCAGAGAGCAGTGGCCGGCGATGTACAAAGATTTCCGGCACTATTGCCAGACGTATACGCCGAAGCCCGGTGAATTGTGGGCCTGGGCCGGGGTCGGCGGCGTGCGAGTCGTCAATCTCTTCACTCAGGAGCCGCCGCCCAGCCACGGAGCCAAACCCGGCAAGGCCACGATTGAGAACGTCAATCACTGTCTCAAGGCTTTATCCAAGGTGATTGAGGCGGAGAAGATCACCAGTGTGGCGCTGCCCCGCTTGGCCACCGGGGTGGGCGGGCTGAAGTGGGATGACGTGAAACCGTTGGTTGAGAAACACCTCGGCCACCTGCCCATTCCGGTCTATGTGTACACGACATTCCGGCCCGGCGCGCAGGCGAAGGAAGAGTAGGAGGCTCGCAAGACTTCAGGGAGGCAAAGGGGGGAATCCCATGACACTGATCCGGCAAGATGTCTACGACCGAATCGTCTCGGTGCGGCGGTGGCTGCATCGATATCCGGAACTGAGCAGCAGGGAAACTAACACCGCCGCCGTCATTGCCGATTTTCTCCAAGGTATTGGCGTGCCGTATCGCGCCAGCGTCGCCGGCACCGGCGTGGTGGCGGATATTCCCGGAACGTCGGGAGTGCCCTGCGTCGTGCTGCGGGCGGACACAGACGCTTTGCCGATCCACGAAGAGACCGGCCTCGAATTCGCCTCCGTACATGCCGGCGTGATGCATGCCTGCGGCCACGACGGCCACACCGCGATGCTGCTTGGCGCGGCGGCGCTCTTGTCGGAGGAGAAAGATCTGCCGGCGCCCGTACGGCTGATTTTCCAGCCGGCGGAGGAAAAGGGGACGGGTGCACAGGCGATGATCCAGGCCGGCGCGTTGGACGGCGCCGGCCTGATCTTCGGCGGCCATCTCGACCGCCACTATCAGCCGGGGGCGATCGTGGTCGCGGAGGGGGCGGTCAATGCCTCGTCGGATAATTTCACGATCGAGATTATCGGGCAGGGTGCGCACGGCGCTCGTCCGCACGAGAGCATCGACGCGGTCGTAGTCGGGAGCCTCATGATTATGGCGCTGCAAACCATCGTTTCGCGCGAGATCGATCCGGCCCGGCCGTCGGTCGTCTCCGTCGGACAATTTCAGGCGGGGACCGCTCCCAATGTCATCGCCGGTCAGGCCAAACTGAGCGGCACGGTGCGGGCCCAGGATACGGACGTCCGGCGGCAGCTGCTGTCCTCGATCCGCCGCATCGCCGAGTCGATCGCCCAACTGCATGGGGCGAAGATCCAGGTCACGGTGACTGAGGGGACACCGCCGCTGATTAATCCGCCGGACATGGCCGACCTGGCTCGGCGTGCCGCTGTGGAAGCGGTCGGGGAGGCCAACGTCCTGCCGCTCAAGACGGCGAACATGGGCGCGGAGGATTTCAGTTACTACATGGAACACATTCCGGGGGCCTACGTCCGCTTCGGCGGGCAGGTACCGGGCAAGGAGGGGTTTCCCGCCCATTCGAGCAAGTTTGATTTCGACGAAACGGCTTTGGCCGTCGGCGCGGCGTATTATCGCGCGGTCGCCAAGATCGCCGGCCAGCGGTTGCGCGATCGGCAGGGCCGTTCCTGACCAACCACGAGGTCGTCATGATTCGAGTTCGAGAAGCCCGCGAAGAAGACGTCGGCCAGATCCGTGAGATCTTTCTGGCCGTCTACGGCACCGATTATCCGCACCGCGAACTCTACGATGAATTGTGGCTCAAGCGATCCGTCTTCACGGACGATGCGCTTATTCTCGTGGCCGAGGACACCGAGTCCGGACGGGTGGTGGGAACGGCGTCCGTCCTCTTCGACTTCGGCGCCCATTCCGACCTCGTCGGCGAGTTCGGCCGGCTCGCCGTCCATCCGGACTATCGACGCTTGCAGGTCGGCAATCTGCTCATGGAGAAACGGCTCGAGGCCATACAGAATCGGCTTCACGTCGGTCTGGTTGTGGCGCGCACCGTGCATCCCTACGCCCAGCGGATCAGTTTGTCGCATGGCTTCATTGCGACCGGCTTTCTGCCGTTGAAACACACGTTTCACCATCGGGAGAGTTTCGCGCTGCTGGCCCGGTATTTCGGCGATGCCCTGGCCTTACGCCGCAACAACCCCCGGATCATTCCCGAAGCCTATTCCCTGGCCGGCTGCGTCATGAGTCAACCGCCGCTCACGCCGGATTTCATCGTCGATGAGGACTCGGCTCCGTACCCTTCCGGAGGCGACTACACCATCGAGCAACTGCAGGCGGAAGGCTATCCCGCCTTGCTGCGCATCGAGCGGGGGCGTGTGCGTAATCGGGAAGTCTTCGGACCCATGCGGCTGGATTATGGATTCTTCAAACTCCAGGCTCGCCAGACGAGCTATTTTCTTGCCCGTTCGAGCAGCCAGATTGTCGGGGCCGTGGGGTACACCATGGATCCGGTCGAGCGCACTGTGCGGGTGTTTGAATTGATCGCCTTGGCCGACGACGTCGTGCGGTTTCTCTTGGCCGAATTGGAACGGAAATGCCGGGAGGAACTGGACATTGACTATATCGAGATTGATGTCAGCGCCTATGCGCCCCGCATGCAACGCACGCTGCTGGAATTGAATTTTCTCCCCGTCGCCTATGTGCCGGCCATGGTGTTCTATCAGGTGGAGCGGCTCGACATCGTCAAGATGGTGCGTCTGAACACACTGCAAGAGCTGGGCACGCTCGGCCTGACGGAGCCGGTGCAAGCCGTCGCCGACATCGTCATGCGCGGGTTCACCACCTGCGTCATCGCCCCGCGCATGGCACAGGCCATCAAGGAGATGCCGCTGTTCCACGGCATGAACGGTGAGCAGGCGGCGAGACTGGCCGGCCTCTGCACCGTCAGGGAGATCGGCACCGGGGAACGGCTTTTCGCCCAACACGATCCCGCGGACCGGCTGTATCTGGTGCTCGAAGGCCGGGTGGCTATCACCAGCGGCGGCCCGCCGGTTCCGATCGGCACGGTCCGTGCCGGTGAAACCTGCGGCGAAGTCTCCCTGCTCTCCGCGAGGCCCCACTCCGCGAGCGCTGTCGCCGACGGGCCGGTCGAAGCGGCCGAGCTGCTGCAGCGTGACCTGGCCGATCTGATTCGACGCCGACCCGATATCGGCGTGATAATTTACCGCAACTTAGCCATTGGCCTCGGCGACAAACTGGCACGTTCTAGCCCACATTATTCATGACGGTTTGTGACGAAACCGCTGAGACGCCACGCGCCTGCCCGCTTGGCCGTGCGAAGCGGGCGGCCAAGCTTGTCGCAGCGACGTCTCGGCGGTTGCAGTAGAATCGCTCGTGAATAATGGGGGCGAGCCCACAAGGATAAAGTGTATAGTCGCAACAGGAGGAGCAGCAGACGATGGACGGCACTCCACGCCGGTTCTTTGCCCCCTGCCCACGGGGCTTGGAGGGAGTACTCGAACAGGAACTCCACGATCTTGGTGTGCCGGCCACATCCAAGACCGATGGAGGCGTCGGGTTTACCGCCCCCTGGTCGACGATGTATTGGGTCAATCTCAAGAGTCACATCGCCAGCCGCGTCCTCTGGGAAGTTGGCCGGAGCGCCTACAAGACGGAAGACGATGTCTATCGTGCAGTCTACGCCCTTGATTGGCCCGACCTGTTTGCGCCCTCGCAGACGATCAAAGTCAAGGTCAGCGCGCGCCGCTGCCCGCTCCCCAGTCTGGATTTTCTCACGCTTCGGATCAAAGACGCCGTCTGCGACAAGTTCGTGGCCACGCGCCAGCGGCGGCCCAGCGTCGACACGGAGCGGCCGCACATCAAGCTGGACGCCTTTTTCGATCAGAGCACCGTCACATTCTATTTAGACACGTCCGGCGAGCCACTCTTCAAACGGGGGCACCGGATCACGTCCGTCGAAGCGCCGTTGCGGGAAAATCTGGCGGCGGGGATCTTGCGGCTCGCCGGGTGGACGCCCACAGATGTGCTGCTCGATCCCATGTGTGGCGGGGGGACCATCGCACTCGAAGCTGCCATGATGGCCCGCCGGATTCCACCGGGCATCGCGCGGCACTTTGCCTTCGAGCGACTGCTGATCCATGACGCGAAACTCTGGGGCCGTCTGCGCGAAGCGGCGCTTGCCAAACGCCTGGCCGACGTTCCCGCCGCCATCTATGCGTCGGATCACGATCCCGCCATGGTGAAGATTGCCCAGCGGGCGTTTCAGGGGGCGGGAGTGGTGGTCGATGTCCGGTTGAAGCAGAGTGACATTCTGGACCTGGAGGCTCCGGCGGAGCAGGGTGTCATGGTGATCAATCCGCCCTATGGGGTGCGCTTGAGTCAGCCCGACGAACTGGCCGCGCTCTACCCCAAGCTGGGTGATTGGCTGAAGCAGCGGTTCGCCGGATGGCGCGTGTATGTCCTAACGGCCGACGCCCGGGTGCCGAAACTTATCGGCCTTGCCCCGTCCAAACGCATTCCTCTCTTCAACGGCGACCTGGAATGCCGGCTCTATGAATTCGTCATCGTCCCCGGCGGCGCGCGCCGGCGGCTTGGGACGCAGCAAGCCTGACCAGAACGAGGCGTCACAGCGTATAGCGCAATCGCTTGGACAATCTTGTTTCAGATGATGCGCATTGAGCAGCTTTACGTTGTCATGATAGAGTAAAGCGTCTTGGAGGAAGCGCCATGGCAGTCCAGAAGCTCAGCAGCAAAAACCAGATCGTGATTCCCAAGGAAGCCCGGCAGGCGATGGGCGTCAAAGGCGGTGATGAACTGCTGGTCGTCGTGAAGGACGACCTCACCCTCATCATGCCCAAGCCCAAGCGGTATGCGCGCACGTTGCAGGGGCTTGCCAAGGACGCCTATCCGCCCGGTTACCTGAAGCGGGAACGCCGGTCGTGGTAAAGGGGCTTCCCGGTGAGCGAGAGAGAATCGGCCTCGACACCAACCTATTCATCTATTTCCTCGAAGATCATCCGCGATACGGTGCCTGGTGCGCATCCTTGTTCGACCGAATCGAGCGGGGACACAATGCGGCCGTGACCTCAACGGTGACGCTTCTCGAATTGCTGGTCCAACCCTATCGTGACCAGAAGGAAGAACTCGCGCAGAAGATTTTCGCCCTCACCAGCACCTATCCGAAGATCGAGTGGGTGCCCGTCAGCCTGACTCTTGCGGATCGAGCCGCCGAACTACGCGCCCGCTATCGTCTGAGCACACCCGATGCAATTCAACTCGCCACGGCGATTACCTGCAAGGCCACGCGCTTTTACGGGAATGATCGGAGCCTGCGGCGAGTAAAGGAGATCGAATGTTGCATCCTGGACGATCTGATCTGACGGCGCTGTTTCTCTCTCTCCTGCTGTACGCCTATGGGGCTCCATAGACGACGCCCGTGTGCCGAAACTCATCGGCCTCGCCCCATCCAAGCGCATCCCCCTCTTTAACGGCGATCTCGAATGCCGGCTCTATGAATTCGTCATCGTCCCCGGCGGCGCGCGCCGGCGGCTTGGGGCGCAGAGAGTCTGACCAGAAGGTGGAGTGTCAGGGGGCCGTGCGCGGCATGAAACAATCCACGGCGTGGTGCGATGAAAAGACCAGACCGATGGGGAAGAGAGCGATGCGCAGGCGACTGAGGTCTGCTATCGGGTGGGGTAGTCGATGGCAGGGCCGGTTCGACTACGGTTGTTGAGAGAGCTTTCGTCGTTCAGCCGTTGGCCGGATTCAGTTCGTTCGTTCAGATCGGAATCTTTCGGTTGGACACGATGGCGCGGGAGTTGGCAACGGGTGGCCGCCGGGTTACACCGGCCGCGTCTGGTTTGCAAGGGAAGTGGGTCGTCGCTCTGAATGGCCCGTCCCGTTCGTGGCGACAGGGCGGAAGAATCGGCCTGAACTGACGGAGGCGCCGTGAGACAGGTCAGCATAGCAAGGAACAGAGCCGCGGCGAGGGTGAGGAAACGATATTGAGCGTGCATGTCTTAATTGATAGCAGGTTTTTGGCAGCCGTCAACCTGGGAACAGGTGCGGAGAGGGGGGGGCTGAATGGCCACCACCCAGTTGTTGTCCCCACTATATTTACCGGCGGGAGACGATCCACGGCATGGCGGCGAGCTGAGAAATTAGGCCGTACCGGACACCGGGCCTCGGTTCAGGATGACCTCTGTGGCGGTCATGCCGCGGAGTCCGATGCCGACGGCCAGCTCTCCCGCCAGCATCAAGCCTAGCATAATCCCACCGATGGCCAATTGTGCCGTGCTATTCGTAGTTCGCTGAGTCCCGATACGGCAAAGAGAAAGTTCCACTCCCGTTGGGTTGTCGCCTATCTCTTCCTCAGGCGTTGATCTTTCCCTCTTCTTGCTTGAACGGTCCGGCTCTCCTTGACCGCTATTCGCAAATATGAGAATATGCCGATCGAACAACTGGAGGGGCTACGTGCCGAGGACGCTCGTTGTCTTTTACAAGGATCGTGATGGCAACGTGCCGGTCCTGGAATGGCTGGACTCGCTTCCGGAAAGGGTGCAGGACAAGTGTGTGGTGAAGATCGAGCGGCTCCGCGAGCTTGGGCATGAGCTCAGGCGGCCTGAAGCCGATCTGCTCAGGAATGGAATCTACGAATTGCGGGTCGGGCGAGAAGGGGCGAACTACCGGATTCTGTATTTCTATCATGGGCGGGTGGCCGCGGTGCTCGCACACGGTATCGTCAAGGAACGGGAAGTTCCGGCGAAAGACATAGAACGGGCGCTGGAACGGAAACGGATCTTCGAGCAAGACCCACAGGGGCATACGTATCGGGAGGGCTCATAATGGCGACACGGAAGAAACGGACGACGACCGATGCGGTTCAGATACTCTATCGCCGCTACTATCAGGGAAGGCCGGAACGTGTGCGGGGGTTGGAGGAAGCACGCGCGGACGACAGTGTCGCTCGCAAGCTGACTGCTCTTCGCCTGCATGCGGGCCTGACGCAACGGCAACTCGCCAAGCTGGTGGGCACGACCGCTTCGGCCATCTGTCGATTGGAGAGTGCGGACTATGCAGGGCACTCCCTCGCCATGCTGAATCGCATCGCGATCGCATTGGATCAACGAGTGGAACTCCGGTTCACGCCGCTCCCTCACGGAAAACGGCTCAAGAGTGCCTGAATGTTGGGCGGATCACCGGCGGCGGTCTCAGTGTCCTCTGGCCCATGCGATGGCACGATCCATGTCTTGCGGTTCGATGCCAAGCTTCTTGATTTTCTTCCGTACGGCTGCCAGCCGAACGTGAATCTTCGGGGTCTTTTTCGTCGGCATGACGTCCTCGTTGTTGCGGTAGAGATATCTTACTTCAAGGTATCCCGACAAGGCATGGACAAAAGGGGCGACATCTATTGCACAACCCTTCCTTCTCAGATACCGAGCCCGGTTGGCCTGATCCACGCCGCCTCAGATCCACCGAGGAGCCTGAGCCATGTACTCTAGGTATTCCCGTCCAAACCGAGCCTTCAGCGCCCGTTCCTCCGGTTTGATTTGGAACTGATTCATGTACAGAATGAAGGCAGGTAGAACGAGAAAGCTCAGGACGTTTGCCAAAAACAGGGCCCACCCGACGAGGATCAAGAAGATGCCCAGATACATCGGGTTGCGTGTGTGACGATAGACCCCTGACGTCACCAAGACCGAGGCCGAGGATGGATTCATGGGGTTTACCGTGGTCTGCGCTTCCAAGAAGGACAGCATCGCCCATCCGATGATCGCAAAGCCGATGAGTCCCAATCCCACTGTCGCGACGAGCATCGGGGCATAGGTGAATGCGGGCAGGGTGAAAGAAACACACCACATGCCTGCCGCGATCAGCGCGGCGACGATGGCAGGGGGAATCTTCAGTTCAAGACGATGCATGGCTGCTGGTCACCGGTATTCCGAGTCGGAATGGCGGAAGAATAGCGCGAAAAAGGGACTTATGCCAGGGGCCTGGCTCACGACCGACAGAGTTGCCTCCGCGTCGCTCAGCAGTTATAAACGATAGCCAGGGCACCATGTCGAATCGATCACGACGTTCTCCGGATCTTCCGAAAGCTGCCGTCGACGCGCTGTGGCAGGGCAATGTGATCAAGGCCATCAAAGTTGTCCGCCAGGAGCTGAACATCGGACTGAAAGAATCACGGAACGTGGTCGATGCCTATATCGCTTCTCAGCCGGCCCTCAAGAAAAAGATGGACAAGGTGCTCGCCACGGCGCAGCGAAGATTTATCAGTTGGTTAGTCGGATTTCTGATCCTGGCTGCCGGCCTCGCGTCTCTGGTCATGTACGTGTTATGAAGCAGTCTGGGAGGGGTGCTGTATGACGTGTGGATATGAAGGAAAGCTGTCCGCGTTCCTTGTGCTGGGTGTGGCCGTATGCTGGGCCCTCGCGCCTGTCGTGGCGATAGCCAAGGTCCAGGTGTTATCTGAGACGGTTCTGAAGGTGGATGGGAAGAGGTCAAGGGCCAGAAACGGGTGACCGGCCATCCAGCCGTGAAGGAGCTCCTGGCGTCGTTCCAGCGGGCGGAAGCGGCGTTGCAGAAAGAGGATCTGGACGCGCTCATGGCGTTTTATACCCCTGCGTACAATTTTCACGGGCTGAAGGAACCCGACGTGCGCCGGGTGTGGGACGAGGTGTTCGTCCACTACAACGGTGTGGAGTCACTCCACCTGTTTTCCGACATTACCGTGATGCAGGAGGGTTCCCAGCTTCGCGCCGAGGTCACCTGCACCGGCGGGCTGTACGGAACCGAGGAAGGAACAGGCAAGCGGATCACCCTCGACAGCTGGTTTCGCGAAGTGCATTATTTGGTCAAGGAAAATGGCCGGTGGCGGTTTTTGGGGAATGCCGGAGAGGCTCCGAGTTCCGCTCCCTTTTCGTCAGCACCTCATCACCCGATGTTTTAGCGCGCATAGTGTAGGGCAATGCCGGCTCTGTGTTCGTCTCATCGCTATTATGGAGTTGCGCCGCGACCTCGTTGTCCGGTACAAGACGAGACGCACGTGTTTCTGGTACACTCGGCATCCATATGGCGAATTTTCTCCAAGTCCCGGATCTTCCCCCGAACGTGTTGGACGCCCTGTCGCGCGGCGAACGGAGCGAAGCGATCACCCTGCTCCAGACTGCGCAGAATCTGAGTCGAGAGGACGCGAGAGAGCAGGTGGCCAGCTATATCATGTCCCAGCCCGGACTGGGCCGGCGCATGAAAGATACCCAATCGAACACACCGTGGGGACTCTTGCGCTGGCTCTTTCTGATCCAGGCCATCGTCGTCGCGATCGGGTACTTCGTGCTTTTCAAGGAGCAGTGACGCTCCTGCCGCCATCGAACATTTCTGCCTGTATCCATTCCAAGGGCTTGCCCTCGTCCGGGGCAGTGACGCAGGTCCTTCAGGACCCTAGCCCGTATATCCTCGTGCGCTAAAGGATTCCGCCAAGGAGTCGGCGATGATCATGGTGTGGCTGCTCTTCCTTGTGAACGCGGTCGCGATCGTGCTGGCCGGAGCGAAGCTCTCGCGCTATGGCGATCGCATCGCCGAGTTGTCCGGCTTGGGACGGTTGTGGATCGGCGTCGTCTTGATGGCCGCCGCGACGTCGTTGCCGGAAATCTTCACGACGGTGAGCGCCGGATGGATCGATGCGCCGGATCTGGCGGCGGGCAATCTGTTCGGCGCAGGGATGAGCAATATGCTGACGCTCGCGCTCATCGACTTGCTGTACCGGAAGAAGCGTGTGTGGCGCCAAGCGGCGTTGGAACATACTCTGACCGCCACGTTGGCCATGGTCCTGACGGGTCTTGCGGCCTTCTTCGTGCTGTTGCGGATCGAGGTCGTTCATCTCGGCGTGGGACTTGAAAGTCTCGTTCTCCCGATCTTGTATGTGTTGGGAATAAGGCTGGTCTTGCGGCAAGAGGACATGGCGCGCCGTCAGCGGACCCAGTCGACACTGGAGGAGGAATCGGCCAAAACCCATGACGGGGGCGCTTCGCGCCGGGAGGAATTGCGCCGGGCGGTCATCGGATTCGCCGTCGCCGCGGGGGTGTTGCTGGTGGCCGCCCCGGTTCTGACTCAATCGGCGGAGCAGATCGCCCAAGAAACCGGTGTCTCGACGACCTTCATCGGCACCTCCCTGGTCGCCATCACCACCTCGTTGCCGGAGCTGGTCGTGAGTATCGCCGCGATTCGATTGGGCGCGTTCGATTTGGCGGTCGGCAATCTGTTCGGCAGCAATGCCTTCAACATGGCGGCGTTCTTCTTCGCCGACTTGGCGTACCGTCAAGGGAGTTTGCTCAGCGCGGTGAGCACCACGCACGCGCTGACGGGGCTTTGGGCCATTATCATGATGAATATCGGGTTGATGGGGATCATCTATCGGGCCGAGAAACGGTTCATGCTGATCGAGCCCGACAGCCTGCTCATGCTCATCGCCTACGTGCTGGGACTGTGGCTGCTGTTCCGATAGTGCATCGGGTCTCGCCTTGCATGAGGACGGAAGAGTCCGTACCATACGGTCGTCCGTCCCCTGGAGATCCCTGTCATGGTCCCCGAAGCTTGTGGCATCCTTCCGATAGCCCACTTCCAGCGATTGCTCGAGGCCTTACATACAAGAGGGTATCGAATTGCCGGTCCCACCGTCCGTGATGGGGCGGTGGTGTGGGAGACAGTCCGATTGGTGTCGGACCTTCCGATCGGCTGGCGGGATCATCAAGAGCCGGGGCGGTATCGGCTGGAACAGACCGGCTCAAGCCAGGTCTTCGGCGTGGTGCATGGACCACAATCGCTCAAACCCTTTGTCTTCGCGCCGCGTGAGCCGCTGCTCCAGATCGAACGGACGCAGGGCGGGTTCGCGGCGCATCCGAAGCTTCCGCGAGCAGACAAGATTGCGGTCATTGGCGCACGGGCCTGCGATCTCGCCGGTCTGGCCATCCAAGACCGGATCTTTCTGAACGGCGCCTATCAGGACCCCTCCTATGCGGCCCGCCGTGAGGGACTGTTCGTGATCGCGGTGCATTGCACCAGATCGTTGCCAACCTGTTTTTGCGCGTCCATGGACACCGGGCCGCAGGCCAAGACGGGCTTCGATCTCGCGCTGACCGAGGTCGACGACCATCTCGTGATCGAACCGGGGAGCAAGGCCGGGTCCGATCTACTTTCTGATCTTTCTTTGCCTCCTGCGGCACAGCACGTCATCGGCGAAGCGGCGGCGCGCGTGGGGGCCTGTGCGCGGAGCCAAGTCCGCAAATTGGACCACACGCGCTTGCCGCAAGCCCTGTATGACGCCCATGACCATCCGCGCTGGGACAACGTGGCGGCACGCTGTCTGGCCTGCACGAACTGCACGATGGTCTGTCCGACCTGCTTCTGCCACACGGTCGAGGAGACTCCCGATCTCACTGGGCAGCGGACCGAGCACGCCCGATTGTGGGATTCCTGTTTCACGCAGGAGCATGGCTACATTCACGGCAAAAACATCCGCCCTACGATCAAGGATCGGTACCGCATGTGGCTGACGCATAAACTGGCATCGTGGATCGATCAATTCGGAACGTCCGGCTGCGTCGGCTGCGGCCGGTGCGTCACCTGGTGTCCGGTCGGTATCGATCTGACCGAGGAGGTGTCGGTGTTGCTGAGGCATTCGACTCGAACCGAACAGATGCCAGGCCAGGTATGACGGGCTTTACGCAGGCCCTGGCACAGTATAGCTACGGGGGGTATCGATCCTGAGACTGCCAGGAATCAGGCGGCCACACGGTCTCACCAAAGGCCTTGACAGCAAGCTGTCCAAACGGTTGTACTACGGGACTTTGACCCTAGGTGTGCGGGTATTCGATCTGGCGGCGCTCATGATCGACGAGAAGGACAGGCTCATCCAGCAGCGTAGACAATTCATCACCCTGTAATCATAGCGAGTTGTTCTATCACGACTGCATGACTGTCATCGCAACGTCCATGATCATTCGAATCAAAAAAGGACTGGATTTGCCGATCAGCGGGAAACCGGAGCAGCGGATTGAGGTTGCCAAACCGGTTCGCCACATTGGTGTGTTCGGCGTGGACCATGTCGATCTCAAGCCCGCCATGCTGGTTGCTGAAGGGGACAAGGTCAAGCTCGGTCAAGCCCTGTTCGAGCACAAGAAGTTACCCGGCGTCCGCATCACGGCTCCGGGTGGCGGGACAGTTCGCGCGATCCATCGTGGCGCGCAACGGTTGCTCCAGTCCGTCGTCATCCGGCTTGACGACATCGAGGCCGAGGAGACATTTGCATCCTACCCTGCCAACCAACTGGCCGGCTTGACCGACACACAGGTGGTGGACAATCTCTTGGCATCGGGGCTCTGGGTGGCCTTGCGCGCGCGCCCCTATAGCAAGATCGCCGACCCGGCTACTCGTCCGGCTGCCATCTTCGTGACGGCGATGGACACGAACCCCTTAGCCGCCGATCCTGTTCCAATTATTACCGCAGAGGCTGAGTCGTTCGGCCATGGTCTGACTGTGCTCTCGCGCCTCGGCACCATGCCGCTCTGGGTGTGCAAGTCGCCCGCAGCCGAACTGCCGTTGCCACAGGGTATCGGCCACATCCGCCAGGCGAGTTTCGACGGACCCCACCCGGCCGGTCTGCCGGGGACGCACATCCATTTCCTCGAACCGGTCGACGTCAACAAGGTGGTCTGGCATCTCAACTACCAAGAGGTGATTGCGATCGGGAAGCTGTTTACCAGCGGCCGGTTATCAACAGGGCGCATTGTCGCGTTGGGCGGACCGCAAGTGAAGCAGCCCCGCCTGCTGCAGACCAGGCTCGGCGCGAACATCGAGGAGTTGATCGAGGGTGAGGTGCAGGACGGTGAGAGCCGCGTCATCTCCGGCTCGATCTTGTCTGGACGTCACGCAGCCGGCTGGTCGTCGTATCTCGGACGCCATCACTTGCAGGTCTGTGCGATTCGGGAAGGGGTCGAACGCACCTTCCTGGGCTGGTTCACCCCGGGGCGAACCACCTTCTCCCAGAGCAACGTCATGCTCTCGAGTCTCTTCCGTTATCGCCGGGAGGAGTTTGGGCTGACCACCGGGCTCAATGGAGGTCATCGCGCCATGGTGCCCTTCGGCAACTTCGAAGACATCATGCCCCTGGATATCCTCCCGACGCAGTTGTTGCGGTACCTGATGGTGGGCGACACCGACATGGCGCAACAACTGGGCTGCATGGAATTGGACGAGGAAGACCTCGCCCTCTGCTCCTTCGTGTGTGTCGGCAAGAACGACTATGGCCCCGTCCTGAGGAACGTGTTGAGCCAGATTGAGAAAGAAGGCTGATGGCCGGTATGAAACGGTATTTCGATCATCTCAGACCCCTATTTGCCAAGGGCGGCAAGTATGAGAAGTACTATCCCGTGTTCGAGATGGTTGATGGGTTTTTCTATTCCTCCCCCGAAACCACACACCACGCGCCGCATGTGCGGGACGGCATCGATCTGAAACGATTGATGGTGTACGTGGTCGTGGCGATGATTCCCTGCATCCTGTGGAGCTGGTTCAACACCGGTTATCAGGCCAATCTGGCCCTCGCTAAGATGGGGGTGGCCAAGACAGGCTGGCGGTATGACGTGCTGGCAGCGCTCCATATTGGGTTTGATGCCGGCAGTATTTTGGCCAATATGGTCCATGGTTTCTTGTATTTTCTGCCGATCTATCTGACGACCCTCATCGTCGGCGGTGTCTGGGAAACGGTCTTTTCCACGGTACGCCAGAAAGAGATCAATGAAGGCTTTCTGGTCACCTCCATGCTCTTCACGCTGACGCTGCCACCCGATATGCCGCTCTGGATGGTGGCCATCGGAATCAGCTTTGGCGTGGTCCTGGGCAAAGAGATCTTCGGCGGGACCGGCAAGAATTTTCTCAATCCCGCCCTGACCGGGCGGGCCTTTCTGTTTTTCGCGTATCCTGCCGAAATATCCGGTGACCGCGTGTGGGTGGCGGTGGATGGCTATTCCGGTGCGACCGCGCTCAGCCTTGGGAAAGTGGGTGGCGTCGACGAGATCGTCCGCGGAGGTTTGACCTGGTGGGATGCCTTCATCGGCCTGATGCCTGGCTCCATGGGGGAAACCTCCACCCTTGCCTGTCTGCTCGGGGCAGCGTTCCTCATCTATACGGGAGTCGGGTCCTGGCGTATTATCGTCGGGTGCTTTGTCGGAATGGTCGGGGCCTCGCTCCTCTTCAACATGATCGGCAGCGAGACCAATCCGATGGTGGCGATGCCCTGGTACTGGCACCTGGTGCTGGGCGGGTTTGCCTTAGGCGCGGTCTTTATGGCTACCGACCCAGTGTCGGCCGCCATGACGAGCGCCGGGCGCTGGGTGTTCGGCATTCTCATCGGAAGTATGACCGTGCTGATCCGTGTCGCGAACCCGGCGTTTCCCGAAGGCGTGATGCTTACGATTTTGTTCGCCAACGTGTTTGCGCCTTTGATCGATTATGCGGTCATTCAGCTAAATGTCCGACGGAGGCTCCGCCGCCATGTCCGCGCCTGAATCCGATTCCGCCGTATCCGCGGCGCCTGTTGAGAGTGCAAGCCGGACGTTGCTGGTGACGCTGGTCCTCTGTCTGGTCTGCTCGGTGGTGGTTGCCGGCGCGGCGGTGCTTCTTCGACCGATTCAGGACACGAATAAGAAGGCCGACCTTATCAGGAATGTGGTTGCGGTCTCCGGCCTCCTCAAGGAGGGACTCACGGAAGAACAAGCGCTCAAACGGATTGATGCGCGCATGATCGAACTGGCCACAGGCGACGAGGTGAAGGGGATCGATCCCGACACCTTCAACATCGTCAAGGCCGGGAAGGATCCCGAGATCTCCACCGAACTCACCCGTCGGGAGGATGTCGCGCAAATCAGGCGCGAACCGCGCTATCTACCGGTCTATCGGATTGTCGGCGACAACGGCGAGTTGAAGAAACTGATCTTGCCGGTGTATGGCTATGGGCTCTGGTCCACCATGTACGGGTTTCTTGCGCTGGAAGCGGATTTGCGAACGGTTCAGGGGCTCCGTTTCTATCAGCATGCCGAGACCCCGGGGTTAGGAGGAGAGGTCGACAATCCCAAGTGGCGCGCACAATGGACGGGCAAAGTCCTCTTCGACGACAAATGGAAGGTGCAGGTCGAAATCACGAAGGTTGCGATTGACAGTTCCAGCCCGGACGCGCAACATCAGGTTGACGCACTGGCTGGCGCCACCATCACCTCGCGAGGTGTGGAGAATTTGCTGAAGTTCTGGCTGAGCGACAAAGGGTATGGGCCCTACCTGTCCCGTTTGCGTCACGAAAGGAGCTAACGCTCATGTCGTACCAACCCAAGAAGATCCTGTTCGACCCGATCGTTGACAATAACCCGGTCATCTTGCAAGTCCTAGGAATTTGCTCGGCGTTGGCCGTGACGTCGAAGCTCTCCACCACGATCACGATGTGCATCGCGTTGACCGTCGTCACCGCCTGCTCTAATGCCGCCATCAGTTTGGTCCGAAACCATACTCCGAGCAGTATCCGCATCATCGTGCAGATGACGATTATTTCGTCGCTGGTCATCGTCACCGATCAGTTCATCAAAGCCTACGCCTTCTCCATCAGCAAGGACCTGTCGGTTTTCGTCGGGTTGATTATCACCAATTGTATCGTCATGGGACGGGCTGAAGCCTATGCGATGAAACATCCCCCGCTCCCCAGCTTCCTCGATGGGCTCGGCAATGGCCTCGGCTATAGTGCTCTCCTCATGGCCGTCGGAGTCATTCGCGAGCTGTTCGGGTCCGGTTCCTTGTTCGGGTATCCGATCCTCCCGCTTGATCGGGATGGCGGGTGGTATGTGCCGAACGGCCTGTTGCTTCTGCCTCCAAGTGCGTTCTTCCTGATCGGCATGATCATTTGGGTGGTGCGTTCCTGGAAGCCGGCACAAGTCGAGCAGCCTGAATACAAGATCTATCATGCGCCTCGACCGGAGGTGGCTTCATAATGGAACTCGTCAATCTGTTCATCAAAGCCGTCTTCGTTGAGAATCTGGCGCTGACGTTTTTTCTCGGCATGTGCACGTTCCTCGCCGTCTCGAAAAAAATCGGCACGGCCCTCGGGCTCGGCATCGCGGTGATCGTTGTCCAAAGCCTGACCATCCCGATCAATAATCTGATCTACCAGTTTCTGATCAAGGATCGCGCGCTGGCATGGGCAGGGCTCCCTGAGATCAGTCTGGATTTCCTCGGGCTCATCACCTACATCAGCGTCATCGCCGCGGTCGTCCAGGTGCTGGAAATGTTTCTCGATCGATATGTCCCGTCACTGTACAACTCGCTGGGGATCTTTTTGCCGCTGATTACCGTCAACTGCGCCATTCTCGGCGGCTGCCTGTTTATGGTCGAACGCGACTATAACTTCAGCGAGAGCGTCACCTATGGGGTGGCCTCAGGTTTTGGGTGGGCGCTTGCCATCGTCGCGATGGCAGGGGTCCGTGAGAAGCTCAAGTATTCCGACATCCCCGCCGGGTTGCAGGGACTGGGTGTCACCTTTATCACTGCGGGATTGATGGCCCTGGGGTTCATGGCCTTTTCTGGCATTCAACTTTAAGGTTGTTGAGAGACCGCGCATGATCGAGATCCTGCTGGGAGTCGGTGTCTTCACCGGGTTCGTCCTCCTTCTCGCCGTTTTCATTCTGAGTGCGCGCTCGAAGCTGGTGGCCAGCGGCAACGTGACGATTACGATCAACGACAAGAAATCGATCGAGACACCGATCGGAGGGAAGCTGCTCGGTGCGCTCGGCGACGCCAAGATTTTTATCAGTTCCGCTTGCGGGGGCGGCGGGACCTGTGGGGTGTGCCGGGTAAAAGTATTCGAAGGGGGAGGGGTGATTCTGCCGACCGAAACCTCGCATATCAACAAGCGCGAGGCGCGCGAGGGTTATCGTTTGTCCTGTCAGGTGGCGGTCAAGCAGGACATGAAGATCGAGGTTCCGGACGAGGTCTTCGGAGTCAAGAAATGGAACTGTACCGTCCGCTCCAACCATAATGTGGCCACCTTCATCAAGGAACTCGTCCTGGAGCTTCCCCAGGATGAATATGTCGATTTCCGTGCCGGAGGGTACATCCAGATTTTCTGCCCTCCCTATGAGCATGCGTTTAAAGATTTTGACGTTGAAGAGAAGTTTCGCAGCGACTGGGACCGACTGAAACTCTGGGACCTGGTGTCCAAGGTCAATGAGCCTCTCGAGCGCGCCTACTCCATGGCCAATTACCCGGAAGAACGTGGCATCATTATGCTCAATATTCGTATTGCCACGCCCCCACCGCGCACGCAAAATCTGCCTCCCGGAAAAATGTCGTCCTACCTGTTCGGGCTGAAACCGGGCGACAAGGTCACCATCTCCGGGCCCTTCGGAGAATTCTTTGCCCGTGACACCAAGAACGAGATGGTGTTCATCGGCGGCGGCGCCGGCATGGCGCCCATGCGGTCGCACATTTTCGATCAGCTAGGTCGCCTCAACACCACACGCAAGATGACCTTTTGGTACGGAGCTCGATCGAAGCGCGAGATGTTCTATGTGGACGATTTCAACAAGCTGGCCGCCGCGCACGACAACTTCACATGGCATGTCGCCCTGTCCGACGCGCTTCCAGAAGACGCGTGGACCGGCTATACCGGCTTTATCCATAACGTGCTCTATAATGAATATCTGAAAACCCATCCGGCGCCCGAGGACTGTGAGTATTACCTGTGCGGACCGCCGATGATGAATGCCGCCGTGATCAAGATGCTATTGGATTTGGGGGTCGAGCGGGAAAACATCATGCTCGACGATTTCGGAGGATGACCAACCATGCCTCCCTCCATGCCCCGCCTCCGTGCACTGGTTGTCCTGATCGTTCTGCTGGCTGCCGGTGTCGGCTTCAGCCTGCTGCGTCCTGAGCCTCCTGTCGCAGAGCTGCACATGAGTGGGCTGATGAAGACCACCGTGATCAGGACGCTGTTTGATCTGAGTGTCCAGCAAGAGAACATCCTGCTCCATGCCTTTGGAGGATGAGCATCCATGCGTCCTTCCATCCTGCGACCCCGTGCACTGGTTGCCCTGATCGTTCTGCTGGCTGCCGGTGTCGGCTTCAGCCTGCTGCGTCCTGACCCGCCTGTTCCAGAGCTGCACATGAGTGGTCGCACCATGGGGACCACCTACAATGTCAAATACCGCCCCACTCACACTACTCCGGCAGTGAAGGCCCTGCAGACCGAAGTGGACGCCTTGCTGGCTGAGATCAATCACACCATGTCCACCTATGACCCGGAATCAGAACTGTCGCGCTTCAATCGTCTGCGCACCACGGACTGGGTGTCCGCATCGGCTCCGCTCCGTGACGTGCTCAAAGCCGCACTCGAGATCGGCGTCCAGAGCGAAGGAGCCTTCGACATCACGGTTGGCCCCCTGGTCAATCTCTGGGGCTTCGGCCCCGAGGCTCATCCGGACCGCATTCCGCTTGAAACGGACATTGCCGCTGCACGCACGCGCAGCGGACTTGATAAAATTACACTCAGTGCGACACAGCCGGCGATACGTAAGCATCGGCCTGATGTGTTTCTGGATCTGTCCGGGATCGCCAAGGGCTATGGGGTGGACCGCGTTGCTGAACTCATGACCGCGCATGGCATTGAACATTATATGGTTGAGATCGGTGGCGAGATACGGGTACGCGGGTTCAAGGAGCAGGATACCCCCTGGCGAATCGCGATTGAAAAGCCCTTGTCGGGCGAACGCTCGGTGCACACGATGCTGGCGCTGAGTGACATGGCCCTCGCCACATCGGGGAACTATCGGAACTTTTTTGAAATTGGTGGGCGACGCTATTCCCATACCATCGATCCGGCCACAGGCTGGCCGGTCGATCATCATCTGGTGTCGGTGACGGTACTGGCGGAAACCAGCATGCGGGCCGATGCCTGGGCCACCGCGTTTCAGGTGTTGGGGCCTGAGCGTGGCATGGCCATCGCCGAACGGATCAATCTTCCCGTCCTTTTCGTCATTGAGCATGATGGACAATTTGAGGAACGTGTCTGCTGTGCCTTCCAGCGATACCGTCAACAGGTGCTGTCATGACCATTTTCCTGGTGACCTTTCTTGTCATGGTGATTGCCATCCTGGCAATGGCGGTGGGTGTCCTGCTCGGTCGCCGTCCGATCGGCGGCAGTTGTGGTGGCCTAGACCGCCTTGGTCTGGAGTGTGATGCCGGCTGTGACAAGCCCTGCCCGGAACGTCTTGCCCGCATGCAGACGCACGATCCTTCTCACACGATTCAGCCGCAATTCACGCACCTTGATCGTCACAGCGAGGCGCGGGATCGCCCTGGTTCGTGAAGAGGAAAATGGGACTCCAATAAGGAGCCACGATGGTGCCCTCCGCACAGACCACCGGTCACACTCCGGCCAATCCCTATCTGATCCAGCCCGCCACCATTGTGGAGAAAACCAGAGCCGCGGATGGGATCGACACCTATCGATTGCGGTTGGTCGATGAGCAAGTTCGGCGGAACTTTCGCTTCACTGCCGGGCAGTTCAACATGCTTTATCTGTTCGGCGTCGGCGAGGTGGCGATCTCGATTGTGTCGGATCCGGACGAGCCGGACTATCTCGATCACACAATCCGCGTCGCAGGGCGAGTGACCACCGCCATCTCGCGATTGCAGATCGGCGAGGTGCTGGGCATCCGCGGTCCGTTTGGGCAGGGCTGGCCCTTGGAGGAGGCGCGCGGGCGCGACATCGTCATCGCGACCGGCGGTCTGGGCTGCGCCCCCGTGATGGGGGCCATCGACTCTATCTTCCGCCGCCGCCAGGACTACGGATCGGTGAAGATTATCCACGGGGTGAAGACGCCGAATGATCTTCTCTACCAGGAGCGGTTCGAGGCCTGGAGGAAACAGCCGAACACCGAAGTCCTCCTGGCCAGCGATCGGCCTGACGAGACCTGGCGCCACCATGTCGGTGTGGTGACAGACCTGTTCGAACGTGTGCCGATCGATGCGGCGAAGACCATGGTCCTGATGTGCGGGCCCGAGATCATGATGCGGCTTGGCGTGCCGATTCTGCTTCGACGGGGGATTCCAGCCACTGCCGTGTACGTCTCGCTGGAACGGCATATGGAATGCGGGATTGGTCTCTGCGGCCATTGTCAGATGGGCCCCTATTTCCTGTGTAAAGACGGACCAGTCATGCGCTACGACCGGGTCGAGCCGTGGTTGGGACGGGTAGGAGTATGACTTGCGACCAGCAATCAGCTTCCAGCGTTCAGCAGTCAGCAGGTGTTTTCCGAAAGGCTGAAAGCCGAGAGCTGATAGCTAATAACTGTAGTCAGAGTGAGCGGGGATGAACCAAGCGGCCATACAACTTAAGCAAACCAGCCGGCCCAAACTGGGTGTCTTCAAATTCGCCTCCTGCGATGGCTGCCAGCTCAGCGTCTTGAATCTGGAGGACGACTTGCTCGCGTTGGGGCAGGCGCTGGACATCGCCTACTTTCCGGAAGCCTCCAGCCGCATGGAGGCGGGACCGTACGATATCGCGTTGGTTGAGGGGTCGATCACCACGGAAGAGGATGCGCATCGCATTCGGTCCGTGCGAGAGCAGGCGAAGGTCGTGGTCACGATCGGGGCCTGCGCGACCACCGGCGGGATTCAAGCCTTACGTAACTGGGCCGATGTCGAATCGTTCAAGCAAGTGGTGTATCCCAGTCCTGAGTACATACAGAGTCTCAGGACGTCTACGCCCATCTCAGAACATGTGCATGTGGAGTTCGAGCTGTGGGGTTGCCCGATCGACAAAGGCCAGCTCCTGCGCGTCATCACGGACCTGCTGGCCGGAGTCCAGCCACGTCTACCTGCCGATAGTGTCTGCCTGGAATGCAAGCGGCGCGGGAATGTCTGTGTGCTGGTTGCCAAGGGGGTGCCCTGTCTGGGGCCGGTCACTCGATCTGGCTGTGGCGCCATCTGTCCCAGTATGGGACGCGACTGTTATGGCTGCTTCGGCCCGATGGAACGAGCGCGGACAGGACCGGGCCTCCCGCCCAATACCGCTTCGCTGGCCAAGCAATTTCATGGGGGGCTTCAGCTGATTCCGGTCGAAGTGGTGCGAAGATTTCGCGGCATCAATGGGTATGCAGCCCCCTTCAAGCAGGAAAGCGAGAGGTGGGGGCAGAAATAGTGAGACGTGAAAAGTGAGACGTGAAAGGTGAGAAGTGACAGAGACCGGCGGGACGAAGCCTGAAGGAGAAAAGAAAACAAGGACGATTGCCGTTGGTACGATCGCCCGTGTGGAAGGGGAGGGGTCGCTCCGGGTCACCGTGCAAGACGGGGCAGTCCATGATGTAGAACTCAAGATCTTTGAGCCGCCCAGGTTTTTCGAAGCCTTCCTTGTCGGGCGGCACTACGACGAAGTCCCGGACATCGTCGCGCGGATCTGCGGGATCTGTCCCGTCGCGTATCAGATGAGTGCCGTCCATGCGATCGAGCAAATCTTCGGCCTGCGCGTTGAAGGACCGTTGAGGGACCTGCGGCGGCTGCTCTACTGTGGTGAGTGGATCGAAAGCCACGCACTGCATATCTTCATGCTGCAGGCGCCGGACTTTCTCGGCTACGAGAGCGGCATCGCAATGGCGAAGGACCACGCAGCCATCGTGACTCGTGGCTTGCGGATCAAGAAAGCCGGCAATGCCATCATGACCTTGCTGGGAGGCCGCTCCGTCCATCCCGTGTCGGTCAAAGTCGGCGGCTTCTCGCGTGTGCCGAACCATCGTGAGCTGGAGAGTCTCAAAGACGAACTCGCATGGGCACGCGATGCGGCAGCCGAAACGGTCCGTTGGGTGGCGGCCTTCGATTATCCGGAGTTTACTCCTGACTATACGTTCGTCGCATTGTGTCACCCCGACGAGTATCCGTTCAATGAAGGGCGGATCGTGGCCGGCAGCGGCCTGGATATTCCGGTGGACGAGTTCGAACGGCACTTCACTGAGCATCAGGTCTCGTATTCCCACGCGCTGCAGTGTACGTTACGGGGCGCTCCGTATCTCGTTGGGCCGTTAGCGCGTCTGAACTTGAATCATGATCGTCTGACGCCGTTAACGAGACAGGTACTGGCAGACACAGGCTTGTCGCTGCCGTTACGTAATCCCTTTCATGGAATTGTTGCCCGCTCGGTTGAAACACTCTACGCATTCGAGGAATCGCTGCGGTTGATCGAACAGTACGACCCTCCACCGTCGCCGTCGTTGCCGGTCAGGGTCCGAGCCGGCATCGGCATGGCCTGCACTGAAGCGCCGCGTGGGATTCTCTACCATCGGTATCGGGTTGATGGGGATGGAGTAATGCGCGAAGCCAAGATCGTGCCACCGACCTCGCAGAACCAGGGTCGTATTGAAGCGGACCTGCGGCTGTTCCTGCCCCGTGTACTGGATCGTTCCAACGAAGAAGCATCACTCGCCTGCGAGCGCGTCATTCGCTGCTACGATCCGTGCATATCCTGCGCGACACATTTTTTGAAGTTGGAGATCACGCAAGTGAAGGAATGAATGGTTTGTTTGGTCCATCTGGTTTGTTTTGTTCAACCGGATAAACCGGAAAAACCAGAACAACAAGAGCAACCATGCAGGCAATTCGGATCATCGGCCTTGGTAATCACATGAGAGGCGACGACGCGGTCGGACTCCTTGCGGCCCGTCGGCTCCGAGAGCGGGTCGGCAGTCGTGCGCAAGTCATTGAGGCGGAAACGGCGGGAGTGGAGCTTCTGGACATGATGAACGCCGCGGATACGGTGCTCTTGATCGATGCCGTATGTAGTCATAGACAGGTACCAGGGACAATCCATCGGCTCGATGCCTCGGCCGGTCCGATCGCGCCAGGGCTGTTTCCGCGATCCACCCATGCGATCGGAGTGGGAGAGGCGCTGGAGCTGGCCCGCACCTTGGGTGTGCTCCCCAACAAGGTGATCGTCTACGGAATCGAAGCGGACAAGATGGACATCGGCCGTCCTCTGTCACCGGAAGTCACTCATGCGCTGCACGAAGTCGTTGAACTGGTTCTCCAAGAGATCGAGTCGCGCGTATGCACGAATTCCATTTGATGGGGCAGGTCGTGAAGGCCGTGGAGGAGCGGCTGCGGAGCGAACCCAAGGCCAAGCCGGTCTTGGTGCGATTGAAGATACAGGCGTCGTCGCACCTCCTGGCGCAGGATCCTTCCTCGCTCACGACAGCCTTTGCCCTAGCGGCCCAAGGCACGACAGCCGAATCCGCGAAGTTGGAGATCATCCCGGTCCTGGCAGGCGAGGCCCTGCCGGAAGTGCTGGTGCATGAGATCGTGGTAGAGGAATGAACGAGACCCTTGCCCAGCGTGTGCGGATCGACGTGGATGGGACAGTGCAAGGCGTGGGATTTCGTCCCTTCGTCTATCGACTGGCGCACGAATTGGAATTGTCCGGATGGGTCAGCAATACGGTGAACGGGGTGTCGATCGAAGTGGAAGGAGGCGCACCGACGATCGAGACTTTTCTTCGGCGGCTGAAGGACGAGGCACCGGCCTCGGCCTGTGTGGATGGGATGCGCACATACGGCATTCCGGTTCAGGATGACAGAGGCTTTGCTATCCACCGAAGCACGGAGCGAGGGCGGCCTTCCCTCGTCATTCCTCCGGATCTCGCTACGTGCTCAGACTGTCTGCGCGAGTTGGCCGATTCATCCGACCGCCGGTTTCGGTATCCATTTCTCACCTGCACGCAATGTGGTCCACGCTACAGCCTGCTCACGGCAATGCCGTATGAGCGGTCCTATACCACCATGGGCGGATTTCCACTCTGCGTCGACTGCCTAGCCGAGTACGAGACCGAAAGCGATCGGCGCTTTCACGCCGAGCAGACCGCCTGTTCGGCTTGTGGTCCGTATGTCCGTCTGTGGGACGAGCAGGGCTATGAAACGGAGCGTGGCGAGGAGGCCTTGCTGCGGGCCAACGCGTTGCTCTGTGAAGGACTCGTCGTTGCGGTGAAAGCGCTGGGCGGATTTCAGCTCTGGGTGGATGCAGGATCGGAAGAAGCGGTTCGGCGTCTCCGTGCACGCAAGCAACGGCCTGACAAGCCCTATGCGGTACTGTTTCCGTCGATTGACGCGGTGCATGCCGACTGTGTCGTCTCTGCAGATGAAGAAGCGATATTGCGCTCGCCGCAAGCGCCGATTGTGTTGGTGCGCAAACGCAGTGGAGCCCAACTAGCGGAGTCAGTGGCGCCCGGCAATCCGTACATCGGCGCCATGTTGCCGGCGACGCCGTTGCATCATCTCCTGATGCAGGATCTCCAGCGACCGATGGTGGCGACGAGCGGCAATCGCGCCGAAGAGCCGATTGTGATCGACGAACGGGAGGCCGTGATTCGACTGAAGGGCATTGCCGATGCGTTCCTCATCCATGACCGGCCGATTGCGCGGCCCGTCGATGATTCGGTCGTGCGAGTAGTTCCTGCTGGATCTCAGGCGCGAGAAACGGAACAGCAGGACAAACTGAAGGCACAGGTGATCATGCTGAGACGGGCGCGGGGCTACGCGCCTCAGGCGATCCGCTTGGAGAACGGTTTCGGCGAGAAAACCGGGCTGGGTTCAGTTCTCGCGGTGGGAGGACACCTCAAGAACACAGTCGCCTTGCTCCGGGAGGATCGAGTCTGGCTCAGCCAGCATCTGGGCGACCTTTCCACCCTGGAAGCGGACGCGGCCTTTCGGCAAGCGGTCGGTGATCTGCAACGATTGCTCAAGACCGAACCACAGCTCATCGCCTGCGATCTCCATCCTGATTATCGTTCGTCGCGATTCGCGCGTGAATTGGCGTCGTCCCTGTCCGTGCCTCTGGTTCCTGTGCAGCATCACCATGCGCATGTCGCGTCCTGTATGGCGGAGCACGGGCTGGATGGCGAGGTGTTGGGAATCGCCTGGGACGGAGCCGGTTACGGAACGGATGGGCAAGTCTGGGGCGGGGAATTTCTGATTGCGGGATATCAGCGATTCAGGCGTTTTGCGCATTTGAGGCCCTTTCGCCTGCTCGGCGGAGAAGCGGCGATGAAGGAACCGAGACGGTCCGCGGCTGCTGTACTCTGGGAAATCATGGGAGAACGGATGCCGGGGTATCGACTGCCATCATGGGAAGCGGCAGACGATCAACGCGCGCAGTTCGCCGCACTGCTCAGATCCGGCCTGGCATCACCATGGACGACGAGCATGGGACGGCTCTTCGATGCGGTGGCGTCACTCACAGGCCTATGTCGCCAGCCCTCTTTTGAAGGCCAAGCGGCGATGGCGGTCGAGTTTGCCGCGGAGCGGGCAGGAGGTCATGAAGCGAGCTTCGCGTCGGGCTATTCCGTGGACTTGGTGGAACCGGATTCTTCTGGGGGAACGCGAGTCGTCGATTGGCGTCCGATGGTGAGCGCCTTGTTGGATGATCTCCGCCGAGGTTGTAATCCTGAGCAGATCGCGGCTCGGTTTCATGTTGGGCTGGCGGCCGGCATCGTCTGCGTGGCGCAAGCGGCCGGACTGCCTCGGGTGGTCTTGACCGGGGGCTGTTTTCAGAACGGACTGTTGCTGTCGTTCACTCGACAGCGGTTGGAAGAGGCGGGCTTCGCGGTCTATAGTCACAGCCTGGTTCCGTCCAACGATGGCGGGCTGTCGTTAGGACAGGCGGTGATTGCGGCGCGTATCTCGTCTGAAGAGCAGAGCTTATAGCGTATAGCTTATGGCACGAACAAAATGAGGAGCATATAGCAAATGGTTATGGTAGAGGCAGGAAAAGCAAGCCACCGATGGCATAACATTCCGGTCCGATCTCGTACCATAGGCCATACGCTATCAGCCATATGCTCTTATCGCCGTAACGGCACAGGGGCGGTTGTAGGAGAAGTGGCCATGCACAATACAGGTGAAGCAAGATAGGAGACTCGATGTGTCTCGCGGTTCCCGGACAAGTGTTGAATGTCGCCGATGATCCGTTGCGTATGGCGACGGTGTCCTTCGGCGGCGTGACGAAATCCGTGTCGCTGGCCTTGGTGCCGGAAGCAGCAGTCGGCGACTATGTGATCGTCCATGTCGGCTTTGCCATCAGCAAACTGGACGAGGATGCCGCCCGACGAACGTTGCAGACCTATGCCGACTTGGCTGCCTCTGATCGGGATCGAGGGCGTACACCTTGAAGCTCAACCAAGGTCGAATGACATAACCTGATCCTCAGCAAGCTTTCCGGCATGATCGACAGCCATCTAATCAACGAGGAGAATAAATGATGGATGACAGCGACGGGATATTGTTTGTGGCTCATTGGACGCACACGCCTGAGAATTGCCCGGGACGAAGTACAGAGGGAGCTACGATGCTCAATGAATTCTGGGCCAAGCGGGACCTCGCCGAGAAGAAAGGAATCAAGATTCTGAGTGCCTATGTGGCGGTGACAGAACATACGTACTACATCACCGTTCAGGCCAAGAGTTATCAGTCGCTCCTGGAATTTTTCGAACCGCTGGCACCGACCCAAACCGGCACCATTCATCCGGTGACGACGATGGATGATTGGACGAAGCACATTGACCCAAAGAGAACGTAAAGTCCGGCTCGCAGTGGCCTAGAAGAAATTCGCAGCCAAGTCGGTAGGCGCCTGAAAGGCGAAACGCGGTGTCCAAAACTTGCGGAGCGCCGCTGAAATTGAACTCTGACCCCTAGTACTCTGGTCATGAAGTACGTCGATGAATTTCGAGATCGGGCGGTGGCGGCGGCGCTGGCGGAGCGGATCAAGCGAAAGCGGTCTTGTTGTTGATCACCACAGTGTTCGCACGTGCTTGTATTGCCGGATGAGGTTGTCCTTAGTCAGCACGGTCGCATTTTCTTCTCTGGCGGTCGCGACAATGATTTGATCAGCCGGATCTCCGTGAAACGGCTGCGGCAGCGTCGTTGATCGGTAGCTGAGCGTTGGGGTAAGGGGCACGAGCCGGAGCTTGGGCATCTCGAGTGCGACACGAAACCATTCTTCAGGATCGCAGGAAATCCCGATCCGCTTTTTCTCCAACAACTTACTGAACTCCCACGCCGATATCGCTGAGAGGAGAAGCTCCGTATAGTGGTCGGGATTATTGAGCATGGTGCGGACGCGAGGTGACAGCTTCTTAGGGTTCATCTGCCACCAGACCCACACATGTGTATCCAGAACGTACTTCACCGGCAGACGTTCCACTCGGCTTCGCCAAGGGGCGACACGATATCATTTTCAAAAACCAGAGCATCCGCCAACCTGCCCGGTGCCGTGCGCTTTCCGGCGAAGGGAACAATTTCGGCAAGCGGCTTGCCTCGTTTTGTGACCACGACAGGCTCTCGTGTTTCCGCGACTTCTCCCAGTACTTTCAAGGCGTGCGCCTTAAAATCTGTCACAGGCATGGTTTTCACGTGACCGTACCCCCCTTCCTTGTCTCGCTCCTGTTAGTAATCTTATATAGTCATTTATAATGGTCATGTCAAGCAACCGGCGCGAACGGTCGACGTGGCATCCTGTTCCCATTACACTGGTGGAGGTTTATAAGACTGGAAGCAGAGCAAGCTCTCTACTCATTGTGTGAGTGTTGTGGAGCAACGGGGATCCCAGTCATGAAGTATGTGGATGAATTTCGTGATCGGACGGTGGCAACTGCACTAGCCGAGCGGATTAAGCAGACGGTCACTCGGCCTTGGACGGTGATGGAGGTCTGCGGAGGCCAGACCCATTCGATTGTACGGTTTGGCCTCGACAGTCTGTTACCCAAAGACCTCACACTCGTTCATGGGCCGGGCTGCCCCGTCTGCGTGACGCCGATCGGGTTGATCGACGACGCGGTGCGACTCGCGCGGCAGCCGGGTGTGATGCTCTGCTCGTTCGGCGACATGCTGAGGGTGCCTGGCTCTCAGGGCGATCTCTTCGGGGCAAAGGCGGCGGGTGCGGATGTCCGGATTGTCTATTCGCCGATGGATGCGGTGGAGTTGGCCCGTGCGAATCCTGATCGAGAGATCGTCTGTTTCGCCGTGGGATTCGAAACCACTGCGCCGCCCTGGGCGATGGCCGTGGTTCAGGCGAAGGCATCAAAGCTCACGAACTTCAGCCTGCTTGTGGCCCATGTACTCGTGCCGCCGGCGATGGAGGCAATCCTGTCCTCCCCCCAGAATCGGATCCAGGGCTTTCTCGCTGCCGGCCATGTCTGCACGGTGATGGGCTACGAGGAATACAATGCCATCGCACAGAAATATCTCGTCCCGATTGTCGTCACAGGATTCGAGCCGGTGGATGTGCTTGAAGGCATCGCGATGCTGGCCGGCCAGTTGGAGGCAGGGCGAGCCGAAGTTGAAAACCAGTACATTCGTTCGGTCAGCCGGCAAGGGAATCGGCAGGCGCAAGCCATCGTGGACGAAGTCTTCGAACCGGCGCTGCGTGCCTGGCGGGGCATCGGTGCAATCCCGCGTAGCGGGCTTCAGATCCGCTCCACCTATGCCGAGTTCGATGCATCGGTACGCTTCCGCGACGTGCTTGCCTCGTATGGTCCAGCCGCGCAGGAAGATCCGGAGTGCCAAAGTGGATTGGTGCTTCAGGGTTTGCTTAAGCCAATGGACTGTCCTGCCTTTGGGTCGAAATGCACGCCGGAGCGGCCGTTGGGCGCGCCGATGGTCTCGAGCGAAGGGGCCTGTGCGGCGTATTATCGGTACCGGGGAACGGTCAGGGGTAAGGCGTGAGGAGTAAACAGTGAAAAGTGAGAAGTGAAAGGTGAAACGTATTCCTTGGGAAAAGAGCCTATAGCGTATGGCCTATGGTACGAGATCGGACTGGAATGTTATGCCATCGGGGGCTTGCTTTTCCTGCCTCTACCATAAGCCATATGCCAAATGCTCCACATTCTGTTCGTGCTATACGCCATCAGCCATAAGCACTGTTCTTCAGGCGAGATACCAACCATGAACGGCAATAAATCCTTCGAGCCATCCTGCCCTCTGCCCTCTTCAGACAAGAAGACCGTGCAGCTTGCGCATGGCGGTGGCGGGCGGCTCATGCAGGAGTTAATTCAAGACATCTTCGTGCGAGCGTTTCACAATCCATTGCTGGCACCTATGCATGATGGTGCAACTTGGCCGGTGGAGAAGGGCACTCTGGCCTTTACCACCGATTCCTACGTGGTGCGTCCTCTGTTCTTTCCGGGCGGCGACATCGGAAGTCTCGCGGTTCATGGCACGATCAACGATCTCGCGATGTGCGGTGCGAAGCCGCTGTATCTCAGCGCGGGTTTTATCCTGGAAGAAGGGCTGAGTCTGGACGTCCTCCAGCAGGTCGTGAATTCGATGGCCAAGGCGGCACAGGCAGCTGGGGTCTCAATCGTCACGGGCGACACCAAAGTCGTCGATCGCGGCAAGGGGGACGGGATCTTTATCAACACGGCGGGGGTCGGGCTGGTTCCGTCAGGCGTCCGCATCGCGCCCACATTGATTCAGCCTGGTGACGCAATTCTAGTCAGCGGCGATCTCGGCTCTCACGGCGTGGCCGTCCTCAGTGTACGGGAAGGGTTGACCTTCGCCGGGAATGTCGAAAGCGATTCGGCGCCCTTGCACGAAGTAGTCGGCGATCTCATGGGAAGCGGCGTCGACCTCCACTGCATGCGGGACCTGACACGTGGCGGGCTGGCGAGTGCGCTGAATGAACTGGCCACAGCGGCGAAGGTTGGCATGTCGATCGACGAATCCGCTGTTCCTGTGCTGGAACCGGTCCGCGGGGCCTGCGAACTACTGGGACTCGATCCATTATATGTAGCAAATGAAGGACGGTTCGTTGCCATGGTGCCTGAATCACAGGCAGAGACCGCGCTGGCGGTGATGCGCCGTCATGCGGTGTCCAGCAAGGCTGCCCGGATTGGAGTGGTGACTGGTCGCCATGCTCCGCCGGTTATCCTACAGACGGTTCTAGGCACACACCGGATTCTGGATCTGTTATCGGGTGAGCAACTCCCACGTATCTGCTAGCGCGCTTCCGTATGAGTGTCTGCATATGCCTACAGCAGTCTATTGGGTCTAGGTCTCGTCACACGCTGTTCACCCCATAGCGATCGACTGTGATCGAAACGATCACCCCGTGTACGGCTGACCAGTTCTCCCAGCCTCGATCATCGCGTCGCCCCGGGCAGGAACATCTCTGTCGCATTTGACCACTGCGATCCTCCGGCACCGTGGCAAAATGCCACGGCGCTGTGACAGATTCCTCCTGAATTCGGAGTCTAGCGAGGTACGTCCCGTGCTACAAACAGACGAGAGTAGAGGTTTGTCTTGCCGATGAAAGAAGAGACTGCACCATTGACCGAATCCCCGCCGGTAATTCCATGGCACACACAGTCGGCGGATGGACTCGCCTCTGCTCTCTCCAGTGATCTCGATCACGGCCTTGGAGCTGACGAAGTAGCTCGGCGGCAAGCGAGTGACGGGTTCAACGAACTGCCCGAATCCCCGCCTCCTTCCCTTCTGAAATTGTTTCTCTCCCAGTTTACGAGCGTGATCGTGTGGGTGCTGATCGGGGCCGCAGTCCTGTCCGGTGTGTTGGGAGACTGGGTCGATGCAGCGGCTATTCTGGCCATCGTGTTTCTCAACGGGGTGCTCGGGTTCGTCCAGGAGTTCCGGGCTGAGCAGTCCTTGGCGGCGCTGCGGAAGATGTCGGTGGCGACGGCGAGGGTGTGCCGTGACGGTGTGATTCAGTCTATTCCCGCGCGTGAGCTGGTGCGCGGCGACCTGGTGCATCTGGAAGCGGGCGACCGGATTCCCGCTGACGCCAGACTAGTATATGCCGTCAATTTCCAGGCCCAAGAAGCGTCGCTGACGGGCGAATCCACGCCGGTGCAGAAAGGCGCCGGTGTGATCGAGCGGGCCGAGCTGCCGGTGGCCGACCGAGCCAACATGGCGTTTATGGGGACTATGGCCGTATCGGGCAAGGCCCACGCGCTGGTCGTCTCGACCGGGCTCCGCACGGAACTGGGCCATATCGCGGCGATGATTCAGAAGGCCTCCGAAGAGGAACGGGCGGAAACGCCGCTCCAGCGCCGGCTCGAACAGTTCGGCTACACCTTGTTGTGGCTGGCGCTGGCGGTGGTCGCCGTCGTGTTCGTGTTGGGCTCTCTGCGCGGCGAGCCCCTGGTCGCCATGTTCTTGACCTCCGTCAGTTTGGCCGTCGCGGCCGTACCGGAAGGATTGCCCGCCGTGGTGACGATCACGCTGGCGGTGGGTGTCACTCGCATGGTGACGCGGCATGCGCTGATCCGCAAACTTCCCGCGGTCGAAACCCTGGGCTCGGCGACGGTGATCTGTACGGACAAGACCGGCACGTTGACGAAGAATGAAATGACCGTGACGCAACTGTTCGCCGGCGACCGGGTCTTCGAGGTGACGGGAGAAGGATACGAACCGGTCGGGGAAATACGTGAAACGCATTCGAAAGAAGATCGTCAAGCGTCAAGCGTCAATCGTGTACGAGATTCCTTTCTCGACTCAGCCCTCAGCCCTCAGTCCTCAGCACTTCCCCCTGCGCTTCGTGAGCTTCTGAGGGCGGGCGTGTTGTGCAACGGCGCGACACTGAAACAGGAGAACGGTGCGTGGCAGGTGATCGGAGATCCGACGGAAGGGGCCTTGCTGGTGGCGGCGGCTAAGGCCGAATTGACGAAGGAGGAACTGGATCGGTCAGCGCCGTTCCAAGGAGAAATTCCCTTCGACGCCGAGCGGAAGATGATGACGGTTATCCGACGAACGGACGGCGGAACCATGGCGTACAGCAAGGGCGCGCCGGACGTCCTGCTCCGCCGATGCACGCATCGCCTGGATGATGACGGTACGGTGCAGCCGCTCGACGAAAAAGGGCGGGAGGCGATTCTGAAGGACAACGCAGCCTGCGCTCATGCGTCGCTGCGTGTGCTGGCCGCAGCGCGCCGCCTACTTGAGCAGGGTGAAGGGCAGGAGCCGGATGCGGTAGAGCAGCGTCTGGTCTTTCTGGGCTTGTTTGCGATGAAGGATCCGTTGCGTCCAGAAGCCGTCGAGGCGATTCGGCTGTGCCATGAGGCCGGCATCAAGACCGTGATGATCACCGGCGATCATAAGGAGACGGCCGTGGCGATCGCGCGAGAACTGGCGCTCGACAGGGGCGAGGGCACGGCGCTCTCGGGGAGCGAACTCAGCGGCCTGACGTCGGAGCAGCTGGTCGAATCGGTCGAACGGGTGCGGGTTTATGCCCGGGTGTCGGCGGAGCACAAACTGCGCATCGTCAACGCCTGGAAGTCGCGGGGCGCCATCGTGGCCATGACGGGTGACGGCGTCAACGACGCCCCTGCGATCAAGGCGGCGGACATCGGAGTGGCGATGGGATTGGCCGGCACCGACGTGACGAAAGAAGCCTCCGATATGGTAGTCACCGACGACAATTTTGCGTCGATCGCGGCGGCGGTGGAAGAAGGCCGGGGGGTCTTCGACAACATTCGCAAGGCCGTCCATTTCCTCCTGTCGTGCAACGTGAGCGAAGTGTTGGTCATGCTGTTTGCCGCGCTGTTGGGTTTGCCCCTGCCGCTCTTGCCGATTCATATTCTCTGGATGAATCTGGTGACCGATGGATTTCCCGCCTTGGCGCTGGCGGTTGATCCCAAAGCGCCCGATCTGATGAAACGGCCGCCCCGCCGGCCCGACGCGCAGTTGCTGGACCGGAGCCGGCTATGGTCCATCGGCGGGGAAGGGTTGATGCTCGGCCTGATCGCCCTGGGTGCCTTCAGCTATAGTTTGTACGGGCTGCATCAGGACCTCGATCAGGCGAGAACCGTCGCGTTTACCGTGATGGTGGTCGCGCAGCTGGTGCACGCGTTCAATTGTCGAAGCGAACGGTGGTCGGTGTTTCAGCTTGGTATGGGGACGAACCACGCTCTCCTGTTGGCCTTCTTCCTGTCGCTCGCCGTGCAGATTGCGGTGTTGATCGTGCCGTTTGCGCAGCCGATCTTCAAGGTGGTGCCGGTGCCGATGGAAGACTGGGTATTGATAGGGGCTATGGGCACGCTGCCGTTCGTCGTGATGGAAATCGTCAAAATGCTGCGCCGGTCAGACGACCGGCAGGCTCGCCCCTCGTGACCTCGTGGTACTGTTTCAAGTAGGCTTTGGTCCCTCGGGGCTCCGCATGCCCGTTCGCCACGCGACTACGAGATTTCGTCACGAACCGTCATGAATAATGCGGGCCAGGGGTTTCCATCGTCGCGTCTTTCGGTGCTGCTGCGGGACTTCGACGGGAAGGGTCGGGACGGGTCGTGTATCCGACAAATGCGGATCGAACTGGCCCCCTGCCTGGCTCGGAAGAATATCCTGAGCCGGTGCGTGGCGTGTACGGTCATGAGGGTCGATCGTCATACAGTCCAAGCCTTATGGTCACGTGTGACGAGCACGCCCTTCTTCATCCGTTGCGCGATCAGCTTGCGGATTTCTTCCGTCGATAGAAGCACCAGCCCGCCCAATGCCAGCGGGCCGAAGATCCAGACCGGCAGCGGACTAGTGCCGAAGATGTCGTTTCCGACCGGTGTATAGGTGATGGCCGCCAGAAGAATCAGCTCGATGGCGATGCCCCAGAGCACCAACGGATTCGTCAACAAGCCGAACCGGAACATGGACAGCCGGTCTGACCGGCAGGCGAACACGTTGGCCACTTGGGCGAGGACGATTCCGGCGAACGTGACGGTCGTGGCCTCTCTATATAGTGGAGCGGACCAATCCAGAGGCGCTCCCCAGGTCCAGCCGTTCATGTGGAGGTACAGGAAGAATCCTCCCATCGCGACAGCCGCTTCGATCGTTCCCAGAAACAGATAGGCTCTCAGCAGTAACGGCAGGCTCAAGAGCCGTTCGGTTCTCGGCCGAGGTGGCTGATCCATGACGCCGGGATGAGGAGCTTCCGAGCCGAGTGCGATCGCGGGGATCATGTCTGTGCCCAGATCAACCGCCAAGACTTGAGGAATCGTGAGCGCGAGGGGCATGCCCAAGAAGCCATACCCGAGAAACGGGACAATTTCAGGGACGTTGCTTGCCAAGATATACGTCGAGAATTTCCGGATGTTGGCATACACCGTGCGCCCTTCTTCAATCGCGGTAACGATCGTCGAGAAATTGTCGTCGAGCAGGATGATGTCGGCGATTTCTTTCGCCACATCTGTTCCGGCGATGCCCATGGCGACGCCGATGTCGGCCTTCTTGAGCGCCGGCGCGTCGTTCACGCCGTCGCCGGTGACGGCCACCACTTCGCCCATCTCTTTGAGGATCGACACGACACGCATCTTGTGGCGCGGTGCCATGCGCGCGAACAGCGGGTCCGGCTCCCCGCTTCGTGAGGGCGTCAGCAATTGCCGCAGGTGGTCGTCGCTCATGCCCTCCAACTGCCAGCCGTCGATGACGGCCATCGATCCGGCCGGTGTCTCTGCTGCCGCCGGGACAAGCCCGATCTTGCGCGCCACCGCCAGCGCGGTGAGGGGATGGTCGCCGGTAACCATAATGACGCGCACGCCGGCCCGGCGGCAGGTGGCGACGGCGCCAGGGACTTCACGGTGCGGCGGGTCCATCATGGCGACCAGGCCGAGGAACGTGAGGTCGTTTTCAATCGTCTCCACCTCGATGTGTTCAGGCTGATGGGCCACTTCGCGCATGGCGACGCCGAGCACGCGGTAGGCCTGTTCGGCGAACAACCGGCTCTGTTCCATGATGGTCGCCAGTTCAACGGGCGTCATGGGGACTGTGTTGCCGCCGAGCCGGAGGCCGGTGCACAACGGGAGAACTGACTCGGGCGCACCCTTGATGAAGGCGATCAAGCGGCCTTCCGACCAATGTAATGTGCTCATCCGCTTTCGATCGGCATCGAAGGCCAGCTCGCCCATCCGGCGCAATGGCCGCCGATGGGCCAGTCCGTGTCCGACTGCGAATTCCAGGAGCGCGACCTCCGTCGGATCTCCCGTCACGATGAGCCGCCCATCTGAACTCCGAACACGCTTGGCATTGTGGCAGTGGAACAGGGCGTCAAAGAAGGGTCGCCATGGCTCGGTCTCGGCCGTGCCGACCGGTCGGCCGTCAGCCCAAAAACGGCCTTCCCGCAATTCGATCTCGATCCCGCCGGTATAGAACCGATCCACCTTCATCCGGTTTTCCGTCAGCGTCCCGGTCTTGTCCGTGCAGATCACCGTCGTGCAGCCGAGCGTTTCGACGGAGGCCAGGTGTTTCACCAAGGCCTTGCGCTTGGCCATGCGCTGGCTGCTCATGGCGAGCGCAAGTGTGACGGTCGGCAGGAGGCCTTCCGGCACGTTTGCGACAATGATCCCGATGCCGAAGATCGCGCTGATCCAGAAGCCGAGTCCGGCCCAGAGTCCGACGGCGAAGAACAGGGCTCCCATCGCCAGCGAAATGGCGGCGACGATCCTGGTTACCTTGGTAATTTCTTGTTGGAGGGGGCTGAATCCGGGTTCCACCGTGGTGGCCAGGTTGGCGATCTTGCCGAACTCGGTGCGCATCCCGATGGCGAAGACGACGGCACGTCCATGCCCGGACAAGATCGTCGTCCCAGCAAACACGAGGTTCGAAAGGTCGAGCCAATGTCCGTCTTCCACCGGCTCGGCAATCCGTCGTTTGGGTTTCGACTCGCCGGTGAGGGCTGCATTGTCCACCCGCATGCCGATGGCCTCGATCAGCCGTGCGTCGGCCGGCACCCGCTCACCTTCCTCCAGGATCAACACGTCGCCGGGTACGATGTCGCTCCGCGCGATCTGGACAGAGAGTCCTCCCCGGCTTACCCATGCCGTGTCAGGCAGCAGCCGGTGGAGCGCGTGCACTGCCTGTTCAGCCTTGTATTCCTGCAGGAAGGCAAAGACCGCGTTGATGACGATCACGCCGAGGATGGCCCAGCCCAAGGTTGCCATGCCTTCGCCCGGCTTCATGAAATCCGCGGCGAACGAGAGTCCGGCGGCGATCCAGAGCAAGATGGCAAGAAAGTGGGTGAACTGTCGGCTGAGTCCCCGCAGGACGGAATACTGCACCGGTTCTGCCAGCACGTTCGGCCCGAATTCCTTGCCGCGCTTGAGGGCTTCGTCGGGGGTGAGGCCGCCACCGCCCGTTTCCACCCGTTTCAAGACCTCATCCGCCGACAGCCTGTTGATGTCGTGATAGCGAAAATCAGCCACGCGCGCCTCGCACGACGAGAATGGAGCAAGGGGCATGTCTCAGAAGACTGTCGGAGACGCTTCCGAGTTCGAGCCGTTCCCGGTTTGACAAACCGCGCGCCCCCACGACCAGCAGATCGGTAAGGCCGGCGTCCGCTCGCTTGATGATATGGTCTACGACGTGGTTCTGCTGCACCTCGGAGACAACGGCATAGCCCTCTTTGAGAAAGTCTTGTCGTATACCGGCGACCAACCGCTCGGCTTGTTCGATCTGGGGGCGCACGAGCGTGTCCCGCTGGGATGCAGACAGATGTTCGGCGGCAAGATCGGTGAAGGGGGACGCCACGGAGGAGAAGACCGTCACCTCGGCTGTCTCAGGCAGCAGGCCGGCTCTCAGAAACTTCGCCGCTTTGCGCGAATGTTTCGAGTCGTCGACCGCCAGCAACACTCGGCGCAGCTGATGCATAGGGTGTTTCACAATGAGCACCGGACAGGGCGCAAGGGAGGCGATCTTCCGTGCCACGCTCCCGAGGAGGAACCCCTTGATGTCGCTCATGCCTCTGGTGCCCAGTACGATCAGGTCTGATCCATCTTGAGTGGCGCGCTGCACGATCGTGGAGGCGGGAGATCCGTGGAGCAATAGCGTTCGCACGTCCGTGCGAGGCCGTTTTGCCGATTGGCTGAGCGCTGTCTCCAGATAACCGCTTGCGCGGCGTAGAACAGTGTCTCCGGATTTGTCCATTGCCGCTTTCACGCCCCGATAGGTTGCCACATGGGGAGCCCCGGCCGGTTTCAGGTGCCGGGTGTCGAGGACATGCAGCAAGGTGACGGAAGAAAGGGCGCTTCGACCCAAGGCGCCGATCGCCTCGATGGCCCATTGAGAGAATTCCGATCCGTCCACTGCGCAGATGACTTTCATGGCCGGCTCCTTCCGCTTGCTGTTGGGCTGTACACTCGCCTGATTTCAGGTATCCAATCTGCATTGGATATGCCATGGAGGGACGGCCATGAAGAAGAGATTCGGCCTGTTCTCGGAGGTTGTGACGCAGTCGGCCCATGAAAGCAGGGAACATACTGCGGCGTTTTGCGGCAAGGGGGAAAGTCAGACTGTGGTGATTCGCGTCAGTACGGAAGCATGACAGAGGAGGGATCGATGCCGACGCAAACCAAGAAGAAACGGGTACGGGTCGTCAAGAAACGAGAGTTTTCCTCAATGACCGTCAAGGAGGTGATGGAGCCGCAGGTACAGTCCGTTCACCTTCGCACGAAGGGGGACGTGATCGCGTCGCTGATGATCGAAGGATTCGGGGCGGTCCCGGTCGTCGACAAACAGCAGACGCTGGCGGGGATCGTCAGTGAGCATGACCTGCTGGCGGCCATCGACGATGGGCATCGTCTTGGCGAGGTGACCGCGGGCGAGATCATGACGGGCAACCCCTATTCCATTCGCCCGGACACGAACTTGGGGACGCTGGTGCATGTCTTGCGCGCGAGCGACCTCGTGCGCGTGCCGGTGGTCGATGCCCAAGACCGGCTGGTGGGCATCATCGCCCGTCGGGACGTGTTGCGCACGTATCTGTCCGCCGGCTCATCGAATGGAAAGAGAAAGTGAGGAACGGCCATGCGACAATCCGACTTCTATCTCAAAGCCTGTGACCCAAAGACCTTGACTGTCGGGCAGTTGATGCAGGATGCGGTCACGCAGTGCACCGCCCGGACCGACGCCGCGACGATCGCCCACCTGATGACGCATCGGAATTATGGGAGCTTGCCAGTCGTGGATGAAGAGGGAGCACTGATCGGGATCGTCACAGAGTATGATCTTTTGCAGGCCATGATCGACGGACGCGATCTTCGGAAGATTCTGGTCACCGAGATCATGGCGGCGTATCCCTTGACGGTGACGGAAGACCAGACGCTCGCCCAAGTGGCTGACCTGTTTCAGGACCGTTATGTCACCCGTGTCCCGGTGGTGCGGAACAAAAAGCTCGTGGGGATCCTGGCTCGCCGAGATTTGTTGTTTGGGTATATGAAGGCGTCCCAGTACTGGTCGTAAGTCGCCTATCGTGTAACATATCTCGTTGGGGAGAGAGCTTATAGCTGATGGCATATAGCACGTGATCGGATCAGATCATGGGAACGCTCCGGTCCAGTGCCATAGGCAATACGCTATACACTCTGTTCTGCAAACGAGCGATGAGAGGCGAACTATACCCAAGTGCCCCCCTTCTCTTGCTGATTACACTCATTCCCCTGGTGTCCTCTGCCGAACCTGCCGGCAAGCAGCACGGACCTTGTGGTATCGGTTATCCCAGCGATACAGCCATTGAATGGGACTGCCGGAGGCTGCGGCCAAACGAGTCACTGGAAAGACTGTTCGGGGATCGTTGGATCGATGTCGCGCGGTTCAATCGTATCGACCGGCGCCATCTCCATGCGGGGGTGTCGATCAAGGTTCCAAGGCGGATTGAGGACTTGGCGATATGGCAACCGATGCCCCTGTTCTATGCGCCAGCCGAATCGGACGAGCAATTCATTCTGATCGACCTGTCCGAGCAATTTCTCGGCGCGTACGAATACGGCGCGCTCCGGTTTGCCCTGCCGCTGGCATCAGGGGGTGGCCAAGACGCCACACCGGTCGGTGCGTTCCGTCTCTCCCTCGCCCATCGCCGCCATCTGTCCAGTCTTTTTACGATCGAAGGCACTGATCGTCCGTATCCGATGAACTATGCGCTGCGGTTTCATATCGATCGGGAAGGAGTGTCATACTGGATCCACGGGCGAGACCTGCCGGGCTTTCCCGCGTCTCATGGCTGCATCGGACTCTACGATGAATCGATGCAGAAGGAACAGTACGGCATTCCGAAAGATCCGGAGCTGAATGATGCGAAGCGCTTGTTCGAATGGGTCTTAGGCGGCGAGGGAGAGGACGGGCGGCTGATCCAATTGCCTCGAGGCCCAAGAGTCCATATCTTCGGTCGGGCGCCATGACAGCAGCTGCCAGAAAATGGCTGTGGTGCCGAAGCGATGTCGCAGCGAGATCCACGAGACCTTCATCCACATACCTGTATCTGCTGATTCGGGGATCCTTGTTCTTGTTCAACGAGAACGCTATTGAAATCGGGCCCACAGTGTCGATCTTTTGGGCTCGACGATGCCGCTTGCGCCTGGGAGGGGACTCGGCTATATACGTGCGGGTCAACCGAGTTGTGTTACTCATCGCGTTGTGAAGAGGTGTGGTGCATATGAATAGGACGTTGATTGGAACGGGGCTTTTTAGTTTGGCTTGCCTGTTGGGAACGGCTGGCTGCGCGTTGCAAGGGGCTGTGGTACAGCCGACGTCAGGAGACTCTTCGGTGTCGGCTACCGCTGACGAGACTCAGGAGACGACCCTCAAGGTGTTCTCAGATTCTTTGGAAGGGTGTCTGGCGCGGATCCAAGGGAGCGACAGTGAAGGGGCGAAGTGGGTGGCCGAACAGAGCTGTCATGACAATGAAGGACTTCGCCTAGCCGTGGTCGGGGCCGCCATCAGAAAGAGCGGCGACCGTGCATCGGCCGGGACGCAAGGGGATTCGCTTGACGTCTGCATGGCGCGCATTCCCAAGGACGCAACGGAAGGCCAGCGACTGCTGGCGGAAGAAAGCTGCCAGCGCGATCAGTCAGCGCATCGCTGAGAACGCAGTTTCGGGATCGAATCCATCCGGTTTCGCAGGCGTGGTGTGGTTCAACTCTGCTTTGGCGCCTTGCAGGCCAGACGTGAATCGTGTGGGGCGTGATCGAAGGATGCCGCCAGCTTGCCGGTCAAGGGCACGGCTCGTTCATAGACGGTAAAGTTGTAGGGGTCCTTTGCCGTGAGTCCGTACTTGTCGATGAGCATCTGATGCTGCCCTTCTGTCTGGATATGATAGCGAACTTTCGCGCGTAACTTGAGCTCTGCGCTTTCCTTCGGCACCTGATAGTCAAATGTATATTCCCGGCTGGCCAAGGGCATGAGCCGATTGTCGTGGAGTTCAAGAATCACCGGCTGCCACAGGATCCATCGCCCCATTGCGTCCGACTGCTGCGCCAACACCTTTCCATTCTGATTCTCCACCGCAAACTCGACCGTGAAGTGCCGGTCCGGATCTCCCGTCGGGAGTTTGTGCCCTGCCCCGGCATTGACCAGGGTGAGCGTGACGCGGACCTTGTCGCCGGGTTTGGGTTCGGCCGGCTCGGTGACCACCTTCACGTCGATCGCCCGCCTGACCATCTCCGGATCGTGCCCACCCCGCCAGAGGTGCTGGCGGCCTTTCCGCACAGGACCACCGATGGCGACTGGCCGCTCAACTTCAGGCATGTGGCAGCTTTGACAGATATACCCGCGTTCCTTCCTCCAGTAGCCGTCTTCGAACTCCGGATAGGTGCCGCAGGGCCCGCCATTATAAAACTGGGCCGGGCCGCCTACGACGCTGTGACAGCGTTCGCATAGTTGCGGAGTGCGAAACGTCGGATCGTATTTCGTCGGATGCGGGGCCTTGGCATCGTCGAATGGACCTAGAATCACCCCATCACGCACGTGGCAGGCCGCGCAGGTGACGCCTTCCTGCTGATAGTCCTGGTCATAGTGCGGGTTTGGTTTTTTGACGGCACGCTCAACTCGATCGCGCGGGATGTCTGTAATCAAAGTTGGTTGCTGGTTCTCCAGGGGTGTGTGGCAATTGAGGCAAACCCAGATGTGATTATCCTTGGTCCAATAGGCCTGGAAGAAGGGATCGCTGTAGGCTTGTGAATGGATGCTGGTTTTCCATTCGTTGTAGATGTCGGTATGACAGGCCCCGCAGGATTCAGCCTTCAGGCTCGTCAGTCCCTCGGGAACGTGTTGATAGGGAATGGCGTGGGCATAGTCCGACCGGAGTCCAAAAATGACGACCGGTTTCACTTCGGTGTAATAGAGATAGGTGAGGCCCCCCAGTACGGCGAGACCGATCAGAACTCTCTTCAACCACCGCATTGCCATCGTCCGTTCCATGCCAAGGCCGAGTCATTCTACGATACACCAAGGGCATGAGAAATAGCATTGTGATGGATTGGAAGAGTCGAGCGCGGGTTCCGTCGGATTTGAGTGCGAGAGACGCGAAGATGGTGCTGCTCACGGCTCCGTAATGATATGGTTCTCCGGTTTTTCTTCTCCTTCGCTCCATTGCGCGATGGCCTGCGCCATCTCTTCCAACCGCTGAGCCGCGTGGCCGAACACCGTGTCGAGTGGATAGGTACCATCGAGCCCTCGCTCGCCGACTGCCACGCCGGTGAGCAGCTCCACCAGTTTGTACGTTTGTAGATGACGGGCTACGAAATTGTTGCGCGGGCTGAACCGCCCGCTCCCGCTTCCGTGCGCGAAGACGACCACACCACTTGATCCGGGGGGAAGGCTGAGTATGCCTTCCAAGGCCAGCGGCCCTTTTGTGATTGTGACCCGGTGTTCGTGCCCAGGCATCATGGCTTGGTCCGTTTCTTGGCGGTGCGGCATGGTGCCGGCCTGGTCAGTTCGTTCGGCAGTTTCGTCTGTTCGTCGACACAGGCGGTATTGAGTTGAGACTGAGTCAGCCCGACCGCCGTGGTCAGGATCGCGCCGCGCAAGTCCGCACCCCGAATGTCCGCCGCATCGAGGCGTGCGCCGGAGAGATCGGCCTTGACGAACAAGGCATCCCGCAGGATGGCTTCCTGAAGATTCGCCTGAGTCAAGTTCGCTTCGGTGAAATTGGAGCCGCCCAAGTCTGCGGCAACAAGATTGGCTGCTTCCAAGTTGGCCTTATCGAATCGCGATTGCCGGAGAAAGGATTTCGGCGCGTAGACTTCGGCCATGTCGGCCTTCGTGAAGACTGCGCGTGTCCCCCGTGCGCCGATGAGGACGGCGCGGTTGAGGTGGGCATCTCGGAAGTCGGTTTCATCCAGAGTTGTGTGATAGAGAATGGCCATGCGGAGCTTCGCCGAGCGCAGTGTCGCTTTCACAAGGCTGGCCTCTTCCAGGTTGGCTCCTTCGAGATCCGCCTCCGGCAAACCTGCGCCGTAGAGATCGGCGAACCGCAGATCCGAACCGCGCAGGATGGAGTCCCGTAGGTTTGCTCCGCGCAGGTTGGCTTCGGGCAGATAGGCGCTCTCCAAGTCGGCTTCGATCAGCTGAGCCCGCTCAAGTTGCGCATTGTCGAACAGGACACCCTGGAGGTTGGCGCGCGAGAGGTTCGCATCGGCCAGCATGGTGCGGCGCAAATCCGCGCCCATGAGATCAGCATCCGAGAGGACAGCCTTCCGGAGGATGGCTCCATAGAAGTAGGCCTCGACGAAGTTCCCGCCTGTCATATCGGCGAAGGAGAGATTGGCGCCCTCGAACTGGGCCCGTTCAAACGTGGCTTCGCGCAACTTGGCGCCGGTGAGGGCGGCGTCGAAAAGCGCCGCTTCGTCGCCGATGACACGAGCGAGATTCGCGCCCGTGAATGTCGCGCGGCGAAGATCAGCTCCGGCCACGTTCGCGCCCTCCATGGTGGCTCCGGTGAAATCAGCTCCGGCAAGACTGGCCTGGATAAGCACCGTTAGGTTCAAATTCGCCCGCCGGAGGACCACCCCTTCCATTTCGGCCCGCTCGAGATTAGCGCCGACGAGCAAGGCCCGGCTCAAGTCGGCTTGGCAGAGTTCCGCACGATGGGCTTGCGGATTCCCTCGGTATTCCACCCATCGTTCGTGCGCATGCACCAGGGCGGTCAGCGCCTTGGCAGGGACAGGTTTCTTCTTGTAAGGACTCTTGCAGACAGAAACTGTGGAGCCGGTCGGATCGGGTTGCGCGTCCTTGGTTGCCCAGGCCGATGGGACGGCGAGTACGATCGACATCATACTTCCGAGCAGCACAATCGGGATGGAGGCGTGCTTCATTGGTGTCTCCTTTGCCTGTTAGAGGCCGTGGCCCTTTGGGTCACGACATGAGCAATGGTTTGGAGGTTTCCCGTTGCCGTCAGAACAAGAGGAAGCTGGCGCGTGTGGAACCGACAATCATGGCCCCTGTTGCGACAGGAGGCGGATATGGGCCAGCACGTCCTGCATTTCCCCATCGGTCAGTTGTCCACGCCAGGAATGCATCGGGCTGAAAACGACGCCGTGCTCGATTGTCCGTAGCAACTCCTCATCCGATTTCAAGAACGACCGGATGCGATGAAAATCCGCTGGGGACACTTTCAAGGACGCGGCCGCCGGCCCGTCTCCATGCCCCTTGTCCCCATGGCAGGATTGGCAGTCACGTGCATAGACCGCTTTCCCCCGAGCGAGATCGGGAGGATAGTCTTGGGCATAGAGCGGTGTGGTGGCCAGGGTGGTCGGGGCGAGGAGCAGAAGAAATCCCGCGAGGCGGAGGCGCAGTGGCGTGTTCATGGCGCTAACTCTTTTTCGTGGTGTGGGCAATAAACGGGCTAAACAGTTGCTGCAACTTCTTGCTGCCGCAGGCTGGACATGCCACCTCGCCCCGTTCGTGTTCTTTCAACGTCACCACGATCAGCGATTCCTTGCCACAGTCCAAGCATATGTAGTCGTACATCGGCATAGTCGTTCTCCTCGTCTTAGCCGAACATCATCAGCGGGTAGCGGCTCTGGTGCAACAGGGCATGGGAGACGCTGCCCAGCACGAGACGCGTCACGCCGTGGCGCCCGCGAGACCCCATCAGGATCAGATCCGGATTCAAGGCTGTGGCTTGTTGCAGAATTCCGTCCACAGGGGTGCCCAACGCAGCGGCCACTTTGGTTGAATAACCCAACGAGCCGAGTTTGGCAGCGACATCGTTGAGGAAATCTTGGCCCTGGCGAAGTGCATGGACCTCCATCTGCTCAGTCGAGGCGGCATCCATCGGCCAAGGCGGTCTGGTATGCGGCAAGACGGTGAAGAGGGTGATCGTGGGCAGCTCGCGAAACGGCTTCTGCTGGAGGAAGCGCAGGGCGTGGGACGCATCGTAGGTTCCCTGCAACGGGAGCAGCACCTGGCGTAGGGCTTTCAATGGGCCGGGAAGAATCAATTTGGCGCCTGGAGCGTAGGTCAGCACGCGATGCGCGACGCTCCCGACCAGCCGCTCCTTGATCGGCCCGAGGCCTCGGGTGCCGAGGAGAATCAGGTCTACTTTGTCTTGTTCGGCCAGCGTGACGATGTGATCTGCCGGGGAGCCGACGACCAAGTGTTTCGTGACCGGGCCGATCCCCATCGGAAGCAGCGAGACAATCCGTTCCAACAAGCGGGTGCCGTCCTCCCGCATATTGCGCTCGACCGTCTCATAGAGTTCCTTCGACACCTCCGGCATCATCATCGGATAGGCCGGAGTGGGGACATCCAAGACATGCAGGATGTGCAGCTCTTCCGCGCGGTTCAAGTACGTGAGCGCTCGCACCGCCTCATAGGAATTGTCGGACCCATCGACGGCGAGTAAGAGTTTCATATGTACTACCCGTTCATGGACGAGACGTTATTGACAATCCGTTGGGCACAAGAACATGAAGTAGATCACGATCGCCAGACCCAACCCCACGGCTCCGAGCAACAACCATTGTGCGCGTGTCATCTTTGATTCCTCGCAGAAGAGTTCAGCAAGTCCAGTGCCGCTCTTTAAAGAGCGGGTGAGGGGCGAGAGGTGAGAGGTAAGAGGCGATAGGGCAAAGAGATTTTGCCTAAAAATCCCCTCACGCCTCACCATTCATGCCTCACTTCCAATGGTGCCTTCTGCTACAGCAGGCAAATGGTCACCGTAGCAGAGCGCCCCTGTAAAACCCGGGAGAGCTGATGGCGTATGGCATATGGCACAAGCAAGAGGCTTGAATCAGCGCCGATTTCTTTCTCGTGCCATGAGCTACATGCCATAAGCTCCCGACTTGCGCAGTGGCATCGGCCTTGCTCAGTTTCTCATCGAGGAGAATTTCCATGGGGCAGACCAACGGTCTTTTTAGAAAGATTCTGGTGCCAGTCGATTTTTCGCCTTGCTCGGATGAGGCATTCCGGATCGCATGCGATCTGGCGCGTCTGTGCGGGGCCAGCCTGACGGTGCTCCATGTGATTGATACGGGAGCGCTTGCCGCATTCCATCGATTGGGTTTGTTAGCCGTGCCCTCCGATGCCACTGCGCAACGGCGGCGTCTGCGCCATCATGCCCGGTTGAACGTGCGCCGGTTAATGGATTCCGAGGAGGCCAAGGAGATTCCTATCTCACGCATGGTCGTGGAGGGATCGCCGTTCGTTGAAGTCGCCAAAACCGCGCGTATAGGAAAAGTCGATTTGGTCGTGATGGGGAGCTATGGAGGCCGGTCCGGCAGCGTGGACAAGATCTTCTTCGGCAGCACGGCGGAGAAGGTCGTACGGACCGCCGGGTGTCCTGTGCTGACCGTGCCGCTGCCGACGTCAGCTGTTCAGCGGAAATCGACCTGAGAAAGAGGAGGATAACGACATGCCGCATGCGCGAAGATGGATTTCATTCCTGATGTTCGGGATGTTCGGATTGGCCTTCAGTGTGCCTGGTGCGATGGAAGGATATGGGGATGGCGCTGCCGTGGCCCAATCCGAACAGGTGGTGGAAGTTACCATCAAAGATTACAAGTTCGTGACGAAGCAGGGCCCGTTGCGTCTCGGTTTGCCGACGGTGATCAAGGTCCGGAACGAGGATGCGGAGCGGCATGATTTCGGTTCGACGATGTTCGAGGGGCTGTCGGTCAAGATAGAAAAGGACGGAGTGATCGTCTATGGCCGCGGCCTTAGCGGAGTGTTTCTTGACTCCAAGCGCGAAGCGACGATCAGATTCGATCTGACACGGCCGGGGCGGCATGAGTTCCGCTGTTCGATTCATCCGACGATGAACGGAGAATTGCTCATCCTGAGCACGGAGGCCGTGTGAGCGAATCGGACACGAGACCGAGGATTCTCTTTCCGACGGATTTCTCCCAGTCGGCGGAAGGGGCGGAGGCCTATGCGTCCACATTGGCTGCGTCGTGGGGAGCGATTCTCACGGTCATGAGTGTGTTGGAATTCCCTCCCGGACTCAATCCGGAGTATCCCGTAAACCGTTTATACCTCGGGGAGCTGATGAAGCAGGCCACGCGGGGGTTGCTGGAGGTGAAAGAACGGGTCTCCGCTCGAGGAGTGGTGGTGCAGACCAGAATTGCGACGGGGATTCCGAGCGAAGAGGTATTGGCGGCTGCCAGGGCTGAGGGCACAGACTTGATCGTCGTAGGCACTGTCGGAAAGACCGGTGTTGAACATGTTCTGCTGGGCAGCACGGCGGAACGGATTATTCGGATCGCCTCCTGTCCCGTCCTGGCGGTACGGACGGAACGGTCAAGGCCGGAACAAGGCGGAGACAAGCAGTCTCCGGTGGAACTCGGACGACTCCTCGTGCCGGTTGATTTTTCCGATTGCTCGCTCGACGCGCTGGAATACGCGGTCATTGTGGCGCAGCGGGCGAAGGCGTCGCTGACACTGCTTCATGTCATGGAGCCGGTGTCCTATGGCCTCGATTTCTCGTTTCCGCATCCTGACAAGCGGGAACGTCAGCGGGAGGCAATCAAATCACGACTCGACGGCCTGGTGTCGTCCTTGGCTTCTGCTCACGTGAAGGCCGGCTATCTGCTTCGCGGCGGTCTTCCGAACGATACCATTCTGGAGGCGGCCCGGACCGGATCCGCCGACATGATTGTCATGGGGACGCATGGACGCCGCGGCCTGTCGCACGCTTTGTTCGGCAGCGTCGCGGAATCTGTGCTCCGAAAATCCCATTGCCCCGTCCTGACGGTCCGAAGCCCGAAATTTCATCCAGACCATCGTCGCGTACTTACGGCACAACCCATCTCCCTATAAACCGCCAACCGAGGAGCCTGCCATGCGTACGATCGTGAAAAAGACCGAAACAGCAAAGAAACGGCCTTCACCTGCCGCCGGCGGATCTCAACACCCGATTGAATCGCCGGATGGGCTGTGGGAACGGATCGCCCGGAAGGCCTATGAATTGTGGGACCAGCGGGGCCGCCAGGAAGGCAACGAGCTGAGGGATTGGCTCGACGCGGAAGAAATCGTCATGGAAGAGATCCATGAAGCTCGCGAGTGACCGGGCGGCTGGTTTCCAAGCCCCAGTTCCGTCCTCCCTCGAAACGGTCATGGCTCGGCTCGATTCGTTGTCGCTGAGACCGGAATTCGCGGTGCAGCGGGAGATGGCGCTGGCGCGTGCGCTCAGACCCTATCTGCAACGCGGCGCCGGGGGGGTCGTTGCGCCGCTTGTCCAAGAAACCGAACTCGCCGAACTATCGCTGCTCTGTGATTTCTATCCGGAAGATGGGCAGCTGACACTAATCGAACAGCTGCGGGACATCATCACCGAACACATTCCGAACGAGGAACGGGCCTGGCTCGATCCGCTGAAACATTCCTATATGGATTTGTTGGAGCCAACCCTGTCGACGAAACCGGGCGACACCCTCTCGTTACGGTCGCTGGGCGATGGAACCACATTCATCCTGCCCGGTGGTGAGTTCGCCAAAGACCTGGCGGCGGGGCAGGTGCTGCTGACTCGTGTCATTCGTGTCCCGGGTGGGCAGGAGTCCGGCCGAGCCATATGGGCCGGGTGCGGGATCGCGCTCTCCTCTTCCGATGCCGAGACGGTGCTCGAGATGACCGCAGAATGGCGCCGCGAGATGGAGATGAGTTCGGGGTCCTTCGCATTGGGGGAGTGGCAGGAGTTTGCCAAGCGATTTGGGTACATGCTTCTCTGGGCGTTTGCGGAGCTGCGCGTGGATGCCTTGGTGGATGCCGTGGCGCATATCCGTTTCCGTACTCAAGACGGACAACCCTATCTCTATGCCGTGGCGCTGTACGACCATCATGAGTATCGGCTGTTCGCAGATCGGTTGGCTGAGATGGAGGAATTGCGATCGGAGCACCCGGCCGGTTCAGCAGAGAACCGGGGGCCGGCTGGCAGTGTTCCTCCGACTCTGACTTGGGTTCAGCGTGAGACCGGCGGATCGGCAGAGACGACGGTGGCGCGGCTGACGCTGACCTCCTCCCAGCTGATCGTGGAATGTGATGGGCCGGAGCGGCTGGACCGGATCAAGCACCGGCTGGCGGCGTCGCTGGGATTTTCGCTGCATTTCCGTGGCGAATCGCTGGCGCCGCCGGCTCGGCAATTGTCGGTGGGAGCATTGATGTCGGACGAGCCGCTGACCGTGGTTGTGACGCAAGACGAAGACTGCGCCCTACTCAACCAGTTTCTCGACAAGGCCTATCTCGAATGGTCGGATCAACCGCATCGCTCCCTCGGCGGGCTGACGCCGCGCCATGCCGCTGCGAGTGAGGAGATGCGCGGCAGGGTCGGGGCGTTGATCGATGAAATGGCCCAGCACGATCCGGGCCTCTCACGGATGGGCCGGACCGCGTTCGACTATAACCGGCTTCGTGCGCATGTGGGGCTGGATGACGTGCTGGGGTAAGCGGAGTTGTACCGCTTGCCTCTCGATGCAATGGAGTATACAACCATGTCGCAGATCGTGAAGAGATTGGATGGCTGCTGGCGGGCAAGTAAGGGAATAACAGGATGGCATCCGCGCGGACGATCACCGGAATACTGGTTGGAGGGGGGCCGGCGCCCGGCATCAACAGTGTCATAGCCGCCGCGACAATCCCCAGCATTTTGGGCGGCTCCGAAGTCCTCGGGATTCTCGATGGGTTCAAGTGGCTCATGGACGGAAGCACCGGTCACGTGCGGCCGCTCCTGATTGAAGACGTCAGCCGGCTCCACTTTCGCGGCGGTTCGTATCTTGGCACGTCGCGGGCCAATCCGACCAAGAACGCTGAGCATCTGGAGCGCGTGCTCGCCACTCTGAACAACCTCGGTGTGACGCGTCTCGTGACGATTGGTGGAGATGATACCGCCTTTTCCGCGCTCAGACTGGAAGAGCGGGGGGCCGGACGCATTCAGGTCGTCCATGTGCCGAAGACGATCGACAACGACCTCAATTTGCCCAACGGAATTTCCACCTTCGGGTTTCAGACCGCGCGGCATGTCGGCGTGGAGCTAATCAAGAATCTCATGGTCGATGCCCACACCACCTCGCACTGGTATTTCGCCGTGACGATGGGACGCAAAGCGGGTCATCTGGCGCTTGGCATAGGGAAAGCCGCAGGGGCCACGTTGACGGTGATCCCAGAAGAATTCGCGGAGCGGCCTGTCAGACTAAAGCGGTTGGTGGATCTGCTGGTCGGCGCCGTGATCAAGCGCTTCAGCCACGGCCGCACCGACGGGGTGGCCGTGCTGGCGGAAGGGTTGATCGAAATCCTGGACCCGCAAGACCTGGGAGGGTTGGAGCACGTTGCGCGAGACGAGCACGGCCACCTGCGTTTGTCGGAGGTGGATGTGGGGGCGTTGCTCAGGCGGGAAGTGACGAAGGAACTCAACGCCCTTGGGCGTTCCGTCTCGATCGTCGCCAAGGACATCGGCTACGAATTGCGTTGCGCAGACCCGATTCCGTTCGATCTCGACTACACTCGCGACCTTGGCTATTGTGCCGCCCAGTTCTTGCTCGATGGGGGGACGGCGGCGATGGTGTCGATCCAGAACGGGCGGTTCACGCCGATTCCGTTCAAGCAAATGGTGGACGCCACCACCGGGCGCACCAAGGTCCGCATGGTGGACGTCGGTTCCCAGTCTTATGACATTGCCCGGCAATTTATGATTCGACTTACGCACGAAGACCTTGACGATCCGATCATGCTGGGCCGTTGTGCCGCGATCGCCGGCCTGTCGCCGGAATCGTTCCGCGAGCGATTTGCCGGGGTGGTCGGTCCGGCCCCGATTCAATATCAAGAGAGGAAAGGATGCGCACCATGAAAGTGTTGGCAGCGACAGATGGATCGAAGTACGGCCGGTGGGCGGTGGAATGGCCGGCGCTGATTCCGTTCACCGCCAAGCCGGTCGTCCGGGTGCTGCACGTCGTGGACACCGCCGGCTTGCGTGCGCCGTTCCTGATCCAGCCCATGATCGTGGGCACGGAAAAGTATCTCCAAGCCGAGATCAAACGAATGGAAACAAGCGCGAAAGCGACGAAGAAAGAGGCCGAAAACGCGTTGCGAGAATCCGGATTGGGCGGGACAGTCGTGGTGGATCGGGGTGGGGTCACGGCGACGCTCATGAAGCACACCAAACGCGGCGTCGATCTCCTGTCGATCGGGTCGCGCGGGTTGGACGCCCTGGATCGTTTCATGCTCGGCAGTGTGTCCAACTACGCGATACATCATGCGCCCTGTTCCGTTTTGGTGGTGAAAGAGGCGCCCCGTCCTGTGCGCCGCATCTTGTTGGCGATCGATGGTTCGCCGGCATCGGACAAGGCGGTGCGGTTTCTGTTGCGAAACATGAATCCGGCTCCCAATGGTCCCGACCGTGAGCCGGTCATGGTCACGGTGGCGCATGTGATGCCCTACTTCAAATATCCGGAGTTGCGGGAACCGGGGAAAGCGTTGGTGAAACGCTACGTGGACAAAGTGGCGAAGGCCGGGTTTCAGGTGCAGGAAGCCATGCGGCTGGGAAAGCCGGCCGACGAGATTCTCACGGAAGCAAAACAGAAGAAGGTTGATCTGATCGTCACCGGCGCCAAAGGCTTGGGGGCGATCGGTCGTGCGTTGCTCGGCAGCGTGTCCACACGCGTGGTTCAACATGCCACCTGTTCCATCCTCGTTGCTCGGTAAGCGACCGGAATGTTTCTGGAAAGGCGTGAACTGCCCAGGGGGGCAGCCGGTTTGTTCATGGCTGGGGCCAATTAGACCGATACCCATCTGCAATAACCGACACCAACTGCATGCAATGGGCAGGTTCAAGACCCGAGGCGACCCTTCTCTCCATCGCAATAAAAAAGGGGGGTAGGCGGAGGGGGAAAGCTTGACGAGTGAAAATGGGAGGAATACACTGCACGCGTTTTCGTTCGTCAACGTGCGTAATAATTTGTGAGGGTACCATGGCTTCTGCGGAAAAGATTGAGCAAGAACCCCTTCCTGACCGGTTGGTCACGGGGCTGTCGAAAATTGGGCTGGCGATGAAGAGCCGAACCTGGCGAAGACAGGGGCGCAAAGGGGTCGGCCCTTTGCAGGTGCAGGTGTTGCGCTATCTGAAGACGTGTCACAATCAGGCGGCTACCGTCTCGACGATTGCGCGAGAATTGACGGTCAAGCTGCCCACGGCGTCCGAGGTGATTCGGACATTGGCAGAGAAGCGGCTTGTGCGCCGGCGTCAGGAGCAGGCGGACCAGCGCATTGTGATGGTGCACCTGACCGCCTTGGGCGCCAAAGCGGCCCGGGTTGAGGATGGGTGGCCTGAGTTGCTGGCGGCCGCCACGCAGCAGCTGTCGCTTGAAGAACAGATCGGTCTGTTGACCGCCTTGACGAAACTCATTCGTGTGTTGCAGCAGAAGGGGGAGATTCCGATCGCCCGGATGTGCGTCTCGTGCCAGCATTTCGCTCCGAACACCCATAAGAGCGAAGACCAGCCGCACCATTGCCGGTATTTCGACGTACCCTTCGGCGATCAGGCCATCCGTCTCGATTGTCCGGAATATTTCGAAGTGCTCAAGACCAAGGCGAAGAGTGCCTGAAGGATTCGTTCAGTTCCGGGCTCTCGTCAGCGATCGAACAGACCGGGCATTGTCTTCGGCGAGGGCTGCTGAGGCGGACGTGGAGTTGGTGCTATGATGAGGACCGTTCCGCTCGTCCGACATACAGAGCTCGATCTGCTTCGATCCTAGAGAACAAGTCATCCAAGGCCAGTTGGAGTGCCGCTTCGATCGGATCGCGATCCGAAGCGGCCACCCATCGCACCATCGATCCCGCCACAGTGTGTTCGGCAACATAGGTTTTCACCGGCGGTTCTTCCTGGCTCATCTCCCCCTGTAATCGTAGGTGATAGTGATAACGGCCCTGGCGGGAGGTCAGCGCCAGCTTCGAAGTGATGTGGAGCCTCCAGTCGGCGGATCCTGGAGAGACTGAACGGAATGTGCCCCGCTGTTGCGCATAGCGAATGATCGCTTGGCTGAGGTCGTGAGTCGGCCACTCGAGGAAGATAATTCCCGGCCGGTGGTCCGCGCCCTCCAGGGCAAGAGCACTGACGGTCAGCTGGAGCGAATGGGGAATTGTCGTTGAGGCCGGGCTCGTCGAACGGGGATTCACCTCGATTCGATGCACGCACCCTGAAGAGAGGATCAAGATGAGCAGGAGAAGTGGAACAGACATGGGGCTGTTGAAAGGGATCATGACGACAACAGGATCGACCGGTCCGATTGCGGTGCAGTCTAGCACAGGTCGTCGAGGAAAACCCTTGAACCGGTCAGGACAGCTGCGTTATCTTAGCGGCGGGTGAGTGTCACTGAGGACCTTCTCCGCAGGCCGACATCGTTTGAACAACGAGGAGGATGAAGATGGGAAACAATTTGAAGGGAACGAAGAGCCACGACAACTTGAAGCATGCCTTCGCGGGCGAATCGCAGGCCAACCGCCGGTATCTCTACTTTGCGCGGCGCGCCGACATCGAGGGCTATCCCGACGTGGGCGGATTATTCCGTGATACGTCCGAAGCGGAAACCGGCCATGCATTCGGCCACTTGGACTTCTTGAAAGAGGTCGGCGATCCGGCAACCGGCAGTCCCATCGGCAACACCGATGCGAATCTGAAGGCGGCTATCGAGGGCGAGACCTACGAGTATACGCAGATGTATCCGGGCATGGCCAAGACGGCCCGCGAGGAAGGGTTCCCTGAATTGGCCGAATGGTTTGAAACGCTGGCAAAGGCCGAGCGGTCCCATGCCAATCGGTTCCAAAAAGGTCTTGATGGCCTAAAGCACGGTTAACCGTCTGTCGCGTTCAGCCGTCAGCTGTCAGCGTGAGAAAGTCGATTTTCACGGCTGACAGCTGGTTGCTGGCGGCTGAGTGCTCGTATTAGCCCGCCCATGAAGCACCTCAGCCTCATTAATCCCATCGATCCTGCTCAGTTGGAAAAAGACACGTTGCGGATCTACGAGATCTGTGACGGCTGCCGCCGCTGTTTCAATCTCTGTCCGTCGTTCAATACCCTGCTGGATCGGATCGATACCTATGAGGGCGACGTCGCCAAGCTGTCGCCCGCCGACCATCATCGCGTCGTCGATGAGTGCTACTACTGTAAACTGTGTTTCAACCACTGTCCGTACACCCCGCCGCATCAGTATGCGATCGATTTTCCACATTTGATGGTCGCCTGGAAAAAGCGTCTGGCGGCGGAACGCGGGGTTCAATGGCGCGATCGACTGCTTGTCATGACGGACATGATCGGGAAACTTGGCAGCGCGACGGCATCGCTGGCGAACGGGTTGTTGAACAATGGCCTGATCCGCCGGCTGATCGAACTGGTCGTGGGGGTGCATCGGGACCGGCAGCTGCTGCATTTTTCCGGCGACACGTTCGCCCGCTGGTTCAGCCGGCATGTGCCGGTCAAACGGGCCGAGCCTCCGGTGCGGAAAGTCGCGCTCTTTGCCAGCTGTCTGGTGAACTATCAGACAACGGATGTCGGAAAGGCGACAGTCCAGGTCCTGGAGAAAAACGGAGTCGAGGTCGTGGTGCCGGAGCAACGCTGCTGCGGGATGCCTCAGTTCGAAATCGGGGGCACGCAGGCCATTCAAGAGGCGGCGAAGGCCAATGTTGCGTCGCTGCATCCGTGGGTTGCACAAGGTTATGACGTCGTCGTGCCCACGGCGAGCTGCAGTTTGATGCTCAAGCGCGAATATCCGGAACTTCTGCCGGACGAACACACCAAGCAGGTTGCGGACCGGACGTTCGATGTCTGCGAATATCTAATGGCGATGAAGAAGGCGGGGCAGCTGGCGACCGACTTCACGGCGCCTCCCGGACGTGTGGCCTATCAGATTCCTTGTCACCTGCGGGATCAGAACATCGGCTTCAAATCGAAGGAATTGATGGAGTGTGCCGGGGCGCAGGTGAACGTGATTGAGCACTGTTCCGGCCATGATGGATCATGGTCGGCCAAGACGGAATTCTTCACGCTGTCGATGAAGATTGCGGCCAAGGCCGTTCGCGCGATCGAACAGGCTCCGGCGGATCTCGTGGCATCCGACTGCCCCTTGGCCGGCTTGCAATTGGATCAGGCCGGGGCGTCGGCTCATGTGGGTGGCAAGGCAACTTGCCACCCGATTCAGATTGTCCGCGATGCCTATGGACTACCAAAGTGATCAGTGATGAGTGATGGGTGAGACGCAGGGAACACGATGAAACGGCTGATACACGAAGATTTACTGTCCACACAGGAATATGAACGGCAACGGGAAGCATTTCGCTCCCGAATTATCGAACTGAAGCGGAAGCGGAGAATTTCCGTCGGCCCGTTGATCACCGTGGTCTTTGAAAATCGAGAGACCCTGCTCTTTCAGGTACAAGAGATGATCCGGGTTGAACGCATCGTTGATCAGGGCAAAGTCCAAGACGAGTTGGATGTGTATAATGAGCTGTTACCAGGGCCGGATGAATTGAGCGCGACCCTCTTGATCGAGATCACCGAAGAATCGAAGATGAAGGAGTGGCTGGACCGGTTTATGGGACTCGATCGGGGCCAGACGCTGGCGATCACGGCGAACGGGGAGCAGGTGTTTGCGGAATTCGAGGGCGGCCACAGCCATGAAACCAAAATCAGCGCCGTCCATTTCGTCCGATTCCGGCCGACAACCGCGATGAAGGAAGCCTTTGCCGATCTCCGCAAACCTGTGACGATCGGCGTGAATCACGGCGGCTATCGGGAGGATGTGCCGGTGCCCGGGAGCATGCGGGAGGAATGGCTTTCCGATTTGAGCGCGTAAATGCTCAAATCAGAATGTTGAATCTAGGCCCTGTCCGGCGATGCGCTCTGAACCTTGCAACTTGTCCCTTGCCCCTTAACCACCCTTGGACCGTATGGCATCTGTCTTGCTGAATAAACGCATCGAGTTTTCCTCCTCTCACCGGTATCTCAAGCCGGAGTGGGATGAGGCGAAGAACCGCGCGGTGTTCGGCCTCTGCTACAACCCGCCTGCCCATGGGCACAACTATATGCTCGAGGTCACGGTGTCCGGTGAGATCGATCCCAAGACCGGCATGGTCGTCAACCTGTTTGACCTCAAGCGAGTACTCCTCAACGTCCTGGAGGAATTCGATCACAAGAATCTCAATCTCGACATGCCGTATTTCAAGGACCGGATTCCTACCTCAGAGAACTTCGCATGCCTGCTTTGGGAGAAACTGTCGCTCCAGCGAGACATCGGCGTCCTGCATACCATCCGTCTCTGTGAGGATGAAGATCTCTACGCCGAAGTGACGGCGGCAGAGGGTCTGGACGTGGCTTCCGTGACGAGGCGCTACTCCTTTAACGCGGTCCAAGCGGGAAACCAGGGCCACACCTGGGATCTCTTTGTGACCGTGCATGGCCGGATCGATCCGGTCACCGGCATGGTGACTGATATTGGCGTGTTGGACCGGCTCGTGCACGAGCAGATCGTGCAACCGTTCGATCGGCAGGATTTGAGACAGGTGCTCAGCGTGCCGGCCGTCAGCGGGGAATTCCTCACCAAGGCGATCTGGACCCGTCTCGTCAATCGCATCTCAGGCGGCACGCTACGACACATCCGCCTCGAACAAACCCGCGACCTCTCCTTCGACTACGCCGGATAAGCGGCGCATCGGTGACTGCTTCGTGACATCGCAGCAAACGAGCTGCAATCGCAGGCCCTTATTTTTTGTCCCCTGACTTGAGCGGGGTAAAGCGGGCGGAATAGGCGTCCTGGTCCGGTAATTTGAGGAAGACCATGATTCCGGTGTTCGGGGTGAGGGTAAACGTAGCGGTCCCCTTCAGGGTGTTGTCGCCGGACGGGGCCAGCTCGACCTGAAGCGTGGCTTTTTCAAATCCCTGCTGGATGGTGGCCTTGGCTCTCGCTCCATCAGAGGGGATGGCCTTGTCGGAATGATCCGACACATACAGGACCAGCTCTCCGTCTTTGGCGACCAGCTCCAGGTGGTAGGGTCCTGCGGCCAGCGATTGCCCGCCATGAAATGCTTTCACGGGCTCGGCGTGTTTCTTGGAATGGGCTCCGACCGGTACCGCCACGAGCAACGTTGCGCAGAGAGCCACAGGAACCAGTAGCTGTTTCATAATCCGGCCTCCGGACAATCCAGCGACATCATTCTCAAAGAGACGGATGCCAACCTTCAATGTTTCGGCGAATGGTGGTGATGATGGTGTTCGTCCCCGCCCGATTTTGACGCATCCTCATGTGCCTTCTCGGTTGGGTCGGGCTTCGGTTTCAGCGGCATGAAGCGGGCGGCGTAGCCGTCCTGATTCGGCAATTTCATGAAGACGATGACCACCGTGCTCGGTGTGAGCGAAAACGATCCGGATCCCTTGAGCATGTTGTCTCCCACCGGATGCAAATGCACTTGTGTCTTGGTCGGCCCTGTCTCAATGGTCGCTTTCGCCAATCCGCCTTCCACGCTGATCTTGTTGTCCGCATGATCCGTCACATGGACCATCAGTTGCCCGTCTTGCGCAACCAACTCCATATGAAACGGCCCCGTCATGCGGAGTTGCCCGCCATGTGGGGCCTGAACTGCTTCAAAATATTCATCCGTATGCGCCCAAGCCGATGTCGCAAGGGCGGAGAGAGACAAGACCATGGCACCAGTGATCGTCATGCGCATGCGAACACTCCTCGTTTCATCAACATCTTAACACAGATGGTTATTCGGCGGGAGAGATTTGCAGGTCGAATGTTGGCGATGCCCAGTATGGAGTGTGGGAGACGGTGTCCTATTTCAGCAGATAGTCTGAAATCAGCGCGGCAAGTTCGGCAGGTTCGACGACTCCTTCACGGGTGAGGAGCAGTTTGCCGTTGGCAAAAAAATGGGTGGTAGGATACGTCTCGAACGTATGGGTCTTTTTGATCTCGCGGCAGCGGCCAGGGACGTGCATCTTGGCCTTGCCGACTTTGAGGCCGGGGAACTTCTTGGCGATCTCTTCGAGGATAGGATCGTAAGTTTTGCAAGGTTCGCAGGTGGCGAGCCCATAGGCGACGACCGCACCGGGACTGTCGGTGAATTCCTTATAGTTGGCGTCGCTGACGTCTTGAACGATACCAGACATGGTGACGAGTGCTGAGTCCCGAGTTCTGAGTGCTGAGACGGAAGAGAAACCCCTCCCTGCTCAGCACTCAGATCTCAGCACTTTCTAGCTGAGTTTCGAGAGCGCCGAGAGAATATCTTTATCCTCCCGTGCCGTCTTGATTTCCTGGACTTTCACATAGGCGACCTTGCCGTCTTTGCCCACGATCACGGTCGCGCGCTTGGAACAGTTCAGCGGCTCGAAGTAGAGGCCATAGGCCTTTGCGGTCGTCCGGTGCACGTCGGACAACAGGCGATGCTTCAGGTCGAGCGAATCGGCCCAAGCCTTGTGCGAGAAGAAGCTGTCGCAGCTGACGCCGAACAATTCTGCATTCGCGCCCTGGAACTTGGGGAAGTCATCAGTCAAACACTTGTTTTCACCCTGACACACCGGGCTCCAGTCCAGCGGATAGAAGCAGAGTACGACGTTTTGTTTGCCGCGATAGTCACTCAGCTTCACGTCCTTCTGATCCTGGTCCTTCAAATTGAAATCCGGCGCTGTATCGCCGACCTTGATTTCTGCCGCTACGTCGCTCATGTCCGGTCCTCCTTTGCGAATCCTGCTAGTTGTTGTCGTGACGGAGATCTCAGATGGTGAAGAGACCTCACTCTCAGAGCCAAAATTTTTAACCCGCGGCTGGAAGGGTTGTCAACAGGCCTAAAGACCTAGCAGGTTGTGGTAAAACTGTCTTGGAAGGTAGCGATACACGACTGTAGAAAGCCTTGGTCTGACACATGATTCCAGCAGGATGCTCAAAAAGGCCGTTCAGCAAGGCCGCAGCGAGCGAAGGGGCGAGGCGTACGCAGTTCGGTACGTTGAGCCTCTGAGCGACGCGAGAACGATGCTGGCGGGCTTTTTCAGCATCCTGTCAGGCCCGAAGCTCGCGGAATCCCAGCATGCGCCCGGTCGGGGCTGCCGTTCGGTAGTTGGCAATACGGACGGTCCGGCCGAGCATGGGGAGCAATACGTCCGTCCCGACCTTGAGGGGTTGCCCGAGGCGCAGCAACTCGTGAGCCGATTCCATGAGGAGTTCCTTCGCCTTGTTCTCCGGCAGACCCTTGCCTTGAAACAGCTCGAGCTCATCCAACCCAAACTTAGTGAGGCCCAGTGAATAGGACCAGACCTGATCGGGTTTCGACGTGTCGTCGTGCGTGATGGTCAGATGATCGTCCAAGAGAAATCCGCTGAGGGGACGGTCTTGCCAATCCGATGGATTGAGGTAGGCGCGGGTGGTGACATCGAACGCGGTGCCTTGGGCCAACAGGGTGAGGCCGCGCGCCAGACGGGCAGCAAAGAGCACTTGGTCAGGCATCTCCCGTGAAGGCACTACGGACGGGGCGATCGCGCCCATCAGCTCATGTTCCCAGGACATTTGCTTCATAATCTCGCCCACGTGGCTTGCCGGCAGGGGCATGACGACATGCGCCGACCAGGGGCCATGCGTTGCCTGCCAGGATTCAGGAGAGCCCTCTTCGTGACGAATCGTCAGCGGACCGCCGTATTCTCGCTCGTACCAACCGTTCAGTTCATCGGTGGATGGCGCTGCTCCCCGATAGCCGATGAAGTACAGCGGGGGGCGCTTGGCAGACGGCTTTGCGGTCTTCTTTCTGATCCTCATGAAAAACCTATAGCAACGAGTTGGCTAGGAGTTTTCAGCTTTGAACGTTGAGTGTTGAGTTGTCAGCCAACCGGACAGGCGCAGCTCCGGTAACTCCCAATTCACCACTCACCATTCAACATTATTTGCCGGCTTTCCGGGCTTTGCGGCGGTCTTCCGGGTTGAGCAGCCGCTTCCGAAGGCGCAGGTTCTTCGGCGTGACCTCGACGAGTTCGTCGGCGCCAATGTATTCCAAGGCAAATTCCAGCGACATCTCGCGCGGCGGGGTCAAAATCAGGGCTTCATCGGAGCCAGCTGCCCGCATGTTCGTGAGCTGTTTCTGCTTGCAGACGTTCACATCCAGATCCTCGTCACGGTTGTTCTGGCCCACCACCATGCCGCGATAGACCTCAACGGTCGGGCCAATGAACAGCTCGCCGCGTTCCTGCGTCATGAACAGGGCGTAGGCGGTACTGGTGCCGTCTTCGAAGGCGCAGAGCGAACCGTGCGGGGCGACCAGCAGGTCTTCCTCGTGGGCGGGCTCATAGGCCTTGAAGACGTGGTGCATGATGATGGTCCCGCGCGTTTTGGCCATGAGAATATTCTTCAATCCCATGATGCCGCGCGTCGGAATGTAATATTCCAAGTGCATCTCGCCTGTGCCGATGTCGGAATGCACCAGTTTCATATGCCGCATTTCGCCGCGGCGTTTGCCCACTTCTTCGATGACGGACCCCTGATAGATTTCCGGCACCTGGATTGTCAATTCTTCGTAGGGTTCCGTGACTGCACCGCTGTCCCGATGGAGGATGACTTCCGGCTGCGATACTTGCAGTTCATAGCCCTCGCGCCGCATCTGCTCGATCAAGACGCCAAGATGCAATTCGCCACGACCGGCGACCAGAAAGCGGTCGGCACTGTCCGTTTCACTGACGCGCAACGATACGTTCGTTTCCAGTTCCTTGAAGAGCCTCTCGCGCAGGTGGCGTGACGTCAGGTACTTGCCTTCGCGCCCGGCAAAGGGGCTGTTGTTCACGGAGAAGGTCATTTGGACCGTCGGCTCATCGATGGTCACGCGCGGTAGCGCCAGCGGCTGCTCGGCGTCGGCGATCGTATCGCCGATGCTGACCTCGTCGAGTCCCGCCACCGCCACGATTTCACCGGCCTTCGCTTCCTCGATATCTGCCCGATCCAGACCGGAATACACCGCCAGGTCGGACACCTTGCCCGGCAGCTGCTCGCCGTTCTTGCCGAGGACGAGCACGTTCTGCCTGCGGGCGATCGATCCCGATTGGATCTTGCCGATGCCCATCTTCCCCTTATAGGAGTCCTGCGCGAGGGCCAGCACGAGGATCTGGAGTGGGGCGGCGGCATTGATGGCCGGAGCGGGAATTTGTTCCAGTACCGTATCGAGCAGCGGCGTGATGTCGTTGCCCGGCTTATTCACGTCGAGCGTGGCGATGCCTTTGATAGCCGAGGCATAGACAATGGGAAAATCGAGCTGTGCGTCGGTGGCACCCAGATGGACGAAGAGGTCGAACGTGCGGTTGACGACGTCGTCGATCACGGCGTCCGGGCGGTCGATCTTGTTGATGACGACGATGGCCTTGTGTCCGAGCGCCAGGGCCTTCCGCAGGACGAAGGTCGTCTGCGGCATCGGGCCTTCCTTGGCGTCGACCAAGATGAGCACCCCATCGACCATTCGAAGCGTCCGCTCGACTTCGCCGCCGAAATCGGCGTGGCCCGGCGTATCCACGATATTGATCTTGACGCCTTTGTAGGTGACGCTGGCATTCTTGGCTCGAATCGTGATCCCGCGCTCGCGCTCTTGGTCCATCGAGTCCATGATCCGCTCGCCCATGTCGTCGATCTTTCGATGAACGTGGGTCTGGCGGAGAATGGCGTCAACCAGCGTCGTCTTGCCATGGTCGACGTGGGCGATGATGGCGATGTTCCGGATATCGTTCCGGCGGTCGTGCGGGGCGCGTAATTGTGACATAGTGGCTGTGGTTCTCTTTGCGGCAAAAAAAAGACGCCCCGACCTCGAGGCGTCGGGAGGCAGTATACCCGACGTGCCGTCGCTGTACAAGCGCTGGTCCCATGCAATTCTTCCGAACGCACTTCGGAGGTAAACTTGAGTTTCCGTGGCATGCATTGTAAGGTACCTGCACCACCCTCGCAGATCGCAAACCACCATACAGGAGCTGTGTTCGGATGCCCGGCGATGGTCGTTTTATAGAGATTCAGCAACGGCCCCGATTGCCACGGCGGTGGCGCTGGTGGCAAATCGTCTTGATTGGACTTTTTGCCTGTAGCATCGGCGGGGCCACGATGGTGGCGGGGGTCATCTGGCATTTCTCCAAGGATCTGCCGTCGCTCGATCTGCTGCAGAACTATCAACCCAGTCTGGTGACGACGGTCTATTCGGACGATCGGCAGCCCATCGGCCAATTTTTCATCGAGCGCCGTATTCTCACACCTCTGACGCTGATTCCCAAGAGTCTCACTCAGGCGGTGATCGCAACGGAAGACGCGCGGTTTTTCGAGCACCCCGGGCTGGATTATGTCGGCATGGTACGGGCGGCCTGGACCAATATCCGGGCTGGCGGAAAAAAAGTCGAAGGCGCCAGCACCATTACGCAACAGCTGGCGCGGTCGCTGTTTCTGTCAGCGGAGCGGTCGTATGAGCGCAAGATCCGCGAGTTGATCCTGGCCTATCAGATGGAAGTGGCCGTGGGGAAAGAACAGATTCTGGAAACCTATCTGAACCAGATCTACTTTGGGCAAGGGGCGTACGGGGTGGCCTCGGCCGCGCAGTCGTATTTCGGGAAAAAACTGTCGGCGCTGACGCTGGCCGAGTCGGCATTTTTGGCGGGGTTGCCCAAATCGCCCAGCCGGTTTTCTCCGTTCACGGCGTACGACCGTGCGAAAAAGCGGCAAGAGCACGTGCTGTTTCGAATGCAGGAGGCCGGATTCATTACGCTGGCCGATCGTGACGCGGCGGTGGCGGAAACCCTTGTCTTCCATAGGCCCGGCAGTGAACGCCTGGCGCCGTACTTCGTCGAACATGTCCGCCAACTCTTGATGGCGAAATACGGTGAGACGATGGTCTATAAAGGCGGCTTGGACATTCAGACCACGTTGAATCTGGAAATGCAGAGAGCAGCGGAAGCGGCCTTTGCGTCCGGGGTTCGTGAGTTGGACAAGCGGCAGGGCTGGCGCGGCCCTCGGCGCACTGTAGACGTGAATGCGCTCCAGCTGTCGAAGTTGCCGGCAAGTGACAAGCCATTCACCGCGGGCGATATTGCGGAAGGCATCGTCGTGAAAGTGGCGAAGGATCACTATGTGGTGCAAGTCGGACCGGTCGCGGGGACTTTGGCATTCGACGACATGGCGTGGGCCAAACGTGTGCTCAAGGGATCCGATCCCGCCATCGATTTTGTCATCAACCCCAATCTGAAGCAGCTGCTCAAACCGGGCGATGTGGTCGAGGTCGGCATCAAGAAGCTCACGAGGGACGGGATACAGCTGACGCTCGAGCAAACTCCGATAGTGGAGGGAGGTTTGATCGCGATCGACCCCAAAAGCGGAGCCATTCGGGCCATGGTCGGGGGCGTCGATTTTTCCCGCAGCGAATACAACCGCGCGGTGCAAGCGCACCGGCAGCCCGGATCGGCCTTTAAACCGCTCATCTATGCGACGGCGATGGGCCAAGGGTTGAGTCCTGCCACGCAGATCCTGGATGCGCCGGTGGTGTATGAACAGCAAGAAGAGGACAAGATCTGGAAGCCGGAGAACTACGGCCGCAAATTCCACGGCATGGTGAGTCTCCGGGACGCGCTGGCGCACTCGCATAATTTGGCGACGGTGCGGTTGCTCGATAAGGTGGGAATCAAGAATGTCATCGAGTTTTCCCGCTCGGTCGGCCTGACGAGTCCGTTGCAGGGCGATCTCTCATTGGGGTTGGGCTCGTCGTCGGTAGGCTTAATGGAATTGACGTCGGTCTACGGAGTCTTCCTGAACCAAGGAACCAGGGTGGAACCATTTGCGGTGAAAGCGGTGATGGATAACACCGGGAAGTCGCTCGAAACAACTCAGCCGGAATCCCACGAGGTGATCGCGAAAGAAACGGCGTATCTCATCACCAACATGATGGAAGATGTGGTGCAGAAAGGCACCGGCCAAGCGGCGAAAATACTCGATCGTCCGATTGCAGCCAAAACCGGCACGACCAACGATTACATCAATGCGTGGTTTATCGGAGGCACTCCCAATTTGGTGACCGGCGTGTACGTGGGTTTTGACGACCGCCGTTCTCTGGGCGAAAGTGAAACCGGCGCCCGCGCGGCCTTGCCGATTTGGATCGGGTTCATGAAGCAAGCGTTGAAACAACTGCCCGTCGTCCCGTTTGAAATTCCGGATGGAGTGTCGTTCGTGAAGGTGGATTCATCGACGGGACTGCTGGAATCGGAACAGGAAGGCGAAGGGCAGACGGGGGTCGTGGAGCTCTTTACCAAGGGGAGTGAGCCGACGCAAGCCGCGCATCGACGGGTCGATCCGACGGACTTCTATAAGCTGGATCAGATTCCGGAGGGGCAGCTTGTGAGTCGTTAAGATTTGGAGTCCTGGAATTCCTCGTGCCAGGCCATCTGGATCGTTTCGAGAATCTTTTCGTTGGACTTCTTCGGATCGTCCTTGAATTCCGGCAAGGCCGTGATCCAGGTGTGCATATCGGTGAATCGAACGGTGAGCGGGTCGGTATCCGGGTGCTCTTCCACCAGGCGAATCGCAATCTCTTCCGCGTCCTGCCATTTCAGATCCATCACAAACCTCTCTGAGCGTATAGCATGTGGCGTATAGCCGTTACCAGGAGATCGATCCTGTTCGTGCTATATGCCATAAGCTATCAGCTGTTCGCTCACGTCACTTCCGTGACTTTCTTTCCCTGTAAGCTTCGTTTGAGTGAGTCGTTGATCATCGCGGCCGAGAGCGGTTGTGCCGCCTGTTCGAGGTCGGCCATGCGCGCGCGAATGGCTTTCGGGTCGGTACCGTCCTTGGTTGTCGTCAGTGCTGCCACCGCCGCGCGGATGGCTACAATAGCATCGGGGGTAATGAGCCGGCTTCCTTCCGACAGGGACTTCTCCGTCGTCGTGAGCAACGCCCCGGCATCAAGCCGCGCCTCGATCAACTTGCGGGCGGTGACATCTTCCTGCGCGAACTTGAACGAATCTTCGATCATCCGTTCGACTTCGTTGTCAGACAGTCCGTAGGACGGTTTCACTTCGACCGACTGGCTTTGCCCGGTCCGCATGTCGCTGGCTTTGACGTTCAGGATGCCGTTCGCGTCGATCAGGAACGTCACCTCGATGCGCGGGACGCCGGCCGGCAGCGGCGGCATTTTGAGGCGGAAGCGGGCGAGGCTGCGGTTGTCTTGCGCCAGCTCACGCTCGCCTTGGAGAATGTGGATGTCCACACCGGTCTGGCCGTCGACATACGTGGTGAACATTTCTTTGGCGCTCGCCGGGATCGTCGTATTGCGCCGGATGAGACTGCTCATGACCCCGCCCATCGTTTCGATGCCGAGCGACAGCGGCGTGACGTCCAAAAGAAGCAGGTCGGTCGTTCCGCCGCTGAGAATGTCCGCCTGCACCGCTGCGCCGAGGGCCACCACCTCATCCGGGTTGAGGTCGCAGTGCGGCTGCTTCCCGAACAACTCTCGAACACGTTGTCTGACAAGCGGCATGCGGGTGGACCCGCCGACCAAGACGACTTCGTCGATGTCCGCCGGTGTCAAGCCGGCGTCGTTCAGCGCCATCCGGCAAGGGGCCAACGTGCGCTCGATGATATCCATGACCGATGCGTCCAACTGATCGCGTGTCAGCTCTCTGGTGTAACGGCCTTTCCCATCAGGAAGGTCGATTGTGACTTGCGTCCTCAGTTCGTCGGATAACCGGACTTTGGCCCGCTCGGCTTCCAAACGCACCGCTTGCATATGGTCGGGAAAGGCGCTGAGGTCGAGATGATGCTCGGTCTTGATCTCGTCGAGGAACAGATCGGCAATCCGGCGGTCCAGATCGTCTCCGCCAAGATGCGTATCGCCGTTTGTGGCCAAGACTTCAAAAATGCCGTTCTTGAGCTTGAGGAGGGAGATGTCGAAGGTGCCGCCGCCGAAGTCGTAGACGGCGATCGTGCCCTGTGTCTTCTCTTGAAGGCCATAGGCGAGCGAGGCGGCCGTCGGTTCGTTGACGATTCGCAGCACCTCCAGACCGGCGATCAAGCCGGCGTCTTTGGTGGCTTGGCGCTGACTGTCGTTAAAGTAGGCCGGGACGGTGATGACGGCTTTGGTGATACTCTCACCCAGGTGGGCTTCGACCCGTTGTTTGAGTTCCTTCAGGATCATGGCGGAGATCTGCGGGGGCGAATAGGTTTTGGCCCCCAGTTGGATACGGATCACGCCGCCCTTTTCGGTGAGGGCATAGGGAAAGTACGCCAGTTCGTTCTGCACGTCCGCCAGGCCTTTGCCCATGAACCGTTTCACGGAATAGACCGTACGATCGGGGCTTCGTGTCAGATGGTCTTTTGCCGGGTCGCCGACGATCAGGCCGTTGTCCGTCATGGCCACGACGGAGGGAACCATCGTGCGGCCGCTCCGCCCGGGGACCACACAAGGTTTCCCGTCCTTCATGTAGGCGACGAGCGAGTTAGTAGTCCCGAGGTCGATTCCGACGATGCGCGACATATCAAAATGCTGAAACAGGTCCCCAGCTTCGTTCTCGGTCGCTCTGGCCCCTCAACGTACTCACTCTGTACGCCTCGGGTCCCTCGCTCCCTGCAGCCTCGCTGGAGACCTGTTTGAGCATTTTGTGCAGGGAGTGAATGGATGACATAGTGTACTTAGCCGATCGTTGCCACGAGGTCGGTGACGATATTCTTCACGTAGGTCCGGTTGGAGAGAAGATCCCGCATCTGTTTGAGCAAGCGATCCCGCTCGGCGCGCGCCTGGGCCGCGGCATCACCCCGGTCTTGCAAGGCATCCCAGCCGGTGAAGAGGCGCTGGAGCTGTTGTTCCATCTCATGCTTGCGCCCTTCCAATGCCGCTTGTTCGGCGACGAGCTGCGCGCGAAGCGTGCGGCCCGCCTCTGAGGCGCTCTCGCTGGCCCGGTAGGCCTCCAGCGTGTCTTGCAGTTCGAGTATTTCTTCGAAGAGATCGCTCGGCGGCGAGGTGCGGATCTCCTTGACCGACCCGGCTTCGAGGTCGAGCAGATACTCGGCCCGCTGAATGGGGTCTCGGAGGGTACGATAGGCCGTATTGAGGGTTGCCGCGTTGCCCAGGCTGATCGTCTGTTCGGCCTCGCTCTTGTTCTGATAAAAGTCGGGGTGAAAGGCGCGGCTCAGTTCGTAGAACTTTGCTTCCAGTTTGCTCTGGTCCACCGTCAACCGGCGCGGAAGGCCGAAGCATGTGAAGTAATCCGTCTCTTTGGAAACGGGCTGGACCTTCACGCAACGGTCACAGAAATATTCCCCCGATACCTCCGATTGGCAGTGCCAGCACATGCTTCTGGCCATCTGCAGGTCGCGGGAGCCGGAGGTGTGGGTGTGGTGAGCCATGTTTGCAAAAAACGCGCTGCGGTAAGGGATTATGCCGAAAACGATTCTCCGCAGCCGCAAGTCTTGTTGGCGTTCGGGTTGACGAACTTGAAATTGCCGCCCATCAGATCCTTGTGGTAGTCGAGTTGTGTGCCTTGCAGATAGATAGCGCTCTTGGCGTCCACGAGGACTTTGACGCCGTCGAACTCGAAAACCTGGTCGTAGGGCCCGATCTTGTCGTCAAAATTGATCGTGTAGCTCAGCCCCGAGCAGCCGCCGCCCTTGACGCCCAGGCGGAGTCCGCCCTCCTCGATGCCTTGGACGTTGATGAGCCGCTTCACTTCTTTCACTGCGGCTTCCGTGAGCGTGATGACCGGTGTGGGTGCCGTCGTATCTGATGTGCTCATGGGCTTGCTCCTTCCGCTTCGGCGGTTTGTTACTGGGCCGCCTCCGTCTTGTCGCCCGACTTCTTCTGGTAGTCCGCCAGCGCGGCCTTGATGGCGTCTTCCGCCAGCACGGAACAGTGAATTTTCACCGGCGGGAGATTCAGCTCTTGCACGATGTCCGTATTCTTGATCTGCTGGGCCTCTTCGATCGTTTTCCCCTTGAGCCATTCGGTGGCCAGGCTGGAGCTGGCGATGGCCGACCCGCAGCCGAAGGTTTTGAACTTGGCGTCCACGATCGTATCGTTCTGCACCTTAATTTGCAGCTTCATCACGTCGCCGCATTCCGGCGCGCCGACCATGCCGGTGCCGATGCCTTCTTCATCCTTCTTGAAGCTCCCCATGTTGCGGGGGTTGTTGAAATGATCGACGACTTTATCGCTGTATGCCATTTTTTCCCCTCCTCTATCGACTCCCTTGATCTCAAGTGCTGGCTAGGGGCACGAGGCAAGGGGCAATTTTCGTCAAGATTCGAATCTCTTTCCTTCCTCTGGCCTCGCGCCTCTCGCCGCGAGCCTCAAATCAGTGTGCCGCCCATTGAACCGACTTCAAATCCACGCCTTCCTTGGCCATTTCATAAAGCGGGGACATGTCCCGCAGTTTGGTCACAATCTCAATAACCTTCTTGATCGTATAGTCAATCTCGTCGTCGGTGTTGAATCGGCCCAGGCCGAAGCGGATCGATGAATGCGCCAGTTCGACGCCGACGCCGAGCGCACGCAGCACATACGACGGTTCCAGCGTCGCCGAGGTGCAGGCCGAGCCGGATGACAGCGCGATGTCTTTCATGCCCATCAGCAGCGATTCACCTTCAACATAGGCAAAGGAGATGTTCAGATTGCCCGGCAGCCGGTTAGTGGGATGGCCGTTCAGGTAGCTTTCTTCCAATCTGTCCATGATGGCGGCTTGGAGCCGGTTGCGCATCGCGGTGAGTCGAGCAGATTCCTCCGCCATGTTTTGCTCACAGAGCTCGCAGGCCTTGCCGAATCCGACGATCAGCGGCACCGGCAACGTGCCGGACCGCATCCCACGTTCGTGCCCACCGCCGTCCATTTGTGCCACCAGCCGGACGCGAGGATTCTTTTTCCTCACGTACAACGCGCCGACTCCCTTGGGGCCGTACATCTTGTGGGCAGTGAACGACATGAGGTCGATGCCCATGGCCTGGACATCGACGGGAATCTTGCCGACGCCCTGCGTCGCATCGCAATGGAACAGGATGCCCTTCGCCTTGGCGATTTTGCCGATCTCCTGGACCGGATTGATCGTGCCGATTTCGTTGTTGGCCAGCATCACGGAAATCAGGATGGTCTTGTCCGTGATCGCGTTGCGCACGTCGTCGGGATTGACCATGCCGAATTTATCGACCGGCAGGTACGTGACCGTCGCCAGTCCCTTGGCTTCGAGCGACTTGGCCGTATCGAGCACAGCGCGATGTTCCGTGGACGACGTGATGATGTGCGTCCCCTTTTCCTTGTACATCTCCAGCACGCCCTTGACGGCCAGGTTATCCGATTCCGTGGCCCCGCTGGTGAAGACGATTTCTTTCGAGTCGGCGTTGATCAGTTTGGCGATCTGCTTGCGGGCCTGCTCCACGGCTTCTTCCGCCGCCCAGCCGAAGGCGTGGTTGCGGCTGGCGGAGTTGCCGAATTTTTCGACGAAATAGGGGAGCATGGCGTCCAGCACCCGCGGATCCATCGGGGTGGTCGAATGGTTGTCGAGGAAAATCGGAAGCTTCATCGTTCGACTCCTTGTGCTGAGGGCGACTGAATGGTAATCAGCGGCGTGCCGCCCATCATATCGTGCAGGGTCATGCTGTTGAGCAGTTGATAGATGCTGTCTTGCACTTTGAGCAACGGCGTGCGGATATTGCAGTGCTCCCGTTGCATACAGAATTCACCGTCTTTTTCATGCGAGCAGTCGGTGAGCCCCAGCGGGCCTTCGATGCTTTCAAGGATCTGCGCAATCGTGATCTGTCCCGCGCTTCGGGCGAGCAGGTAGCCGCCCTTGGGACCGTTGTGACTTTCAATCAGACCGCTCTTAGACAGGGCCTGGAGGACCTTCGCCAGCAGTTCCAAGGGAATATGGTATTCCTCGGCGATCTCCTTCGTATTGATGACGCGGCCTGGCGTCACATCCCCGAATTGAACGGAGGCGATATGCTGGAGTGCCATGAGCGCGTAGTCGGCTTTTTTTGAAATCTTCAACATGTCTATTGCCGATCCATTCTATCGGAGACTATAATGATCTCCGATCACTTTGGTCGGAGTAAACAATATCACGCAGGTTTCCAGACTGTCAACATGGAGCCGGGTTAGATCGAGAAGAAAGGAACATCCGGATGGGCGGGACAAATCCCTATATTAAGAAAGCCGACTACGAGCTTCCTAAGACCACATTTACCGTGACGTATATTCAGCCGGACGGGGTGAGTACCAAAGTCACCGTTGATCCGGACAGAATTCCCTACGGTGAGACAGGCCTTCCCGGGAGTCTGCTGGATATCGCGATGGGAAACGGAGTGGATTTGGAGCACGTCTGCGGAGGAGTCTGTGCCTGCTCGACCTGTCATGTCGTGGTCAAGCAAGGACTGGAGAGCTGCAACGAAGGGACCGATGATGAGTTCGATCAGCTTGATGAAGCACCAATGACCACGCTGCAATCACGACTCGGCTGCCAATGTGTGCCCAACGGTACGGCAGACCTCGTCGTCGAGATTCCCGCCGTCAACAAGAACTTGGTTCGGGAAGGGCATTGAATAATGCGTCATTCGTATTGAATCCTGCCGGCGTATTCGAATCTCGATTGACCTGTGACGAGTGACGGCATACGGTCTTCTAGTCGTAGGTCTCTGTCTTCACTTCCTTCCGATCATATCCGGCTTCAATGAAGTAATCCCGTAATGGCCTCACAAAACCCTTTGTGCCGCAGACCAGCGGGGTGACTTTGGGTTTGCTGTCGATAAACGGGCGCAACATACTCACCGTCAATCCAACAGCCGCTTCCTCACTGGAGGCCACGAGGGGGAGGTATCGGAACGAGGCGCGGGTCATCGCCAGCGACAAGAATTCATAATGATAGACCAATTCATCCTCAGCCGGGCCGACCGCCATGACGAGAACCGGAGGAGCGTCACGGTGGGCATATAAGGCTTTCACCATACATCTGACGGGGACCAGACCTGTGTAGCGGGTGATGAACAGTATTTCGCGATCAAGCGGCTTGGGCAGCACGAAATTGCCGTAGGGCCCTGACAAAGACAGATCGTCTCCGGGCCTCAACTCATAGAGGTACCCTGACCCTATTCCCTGCGGGACTCGGTCAAAGACCAAGGTCAGTTCGCCGGAAGGGGATTCCGGAGTGGCCAAGGAATAGGCTCGGTTGAGCGGCGGTTTCGTTCCAACCGGTAATTTCAATGATACCCATTGGCCGGGCTGGAAGGAGAGCTTCCGGGTCTTGGGCAGAACGATCAGCTGGCGGACGTTCGGCGTGAGATCGGTAACGGAAAGGACCTTGGCCGTCTGTGTCGGTTCCGCCATATCGTTCCTGTGGCGACTTCATAGCAGAAGGGCGGGCCGGAAGAAAGAGCCAACTCACGGCCATTCTGTACAACACTTTTCCGTGCGTGCTATAGAGATGCCAGTGGAAACCATCATTCACCCAGGGTCATCATGACGCAAGTTCGCGTTCGATTTGCTCCGAGTCCAACCGGGTTTCTCCATATCGGAGGGGTTCGGACGGCCCTGTTCAACTGGCTGTTCGCACGCCAACAGCAGGGGAAGTTTATCCTCCGCATTGAGGATACGGACCAGAACCGTTCGACCGACGAATCGATTCAGGCCATCATCGAAGGGATGCGATGGGTCGGACTCGATTGGGACGAGGGCCCGTTCCGACAGACCGAGCGGATGGATCTCTATCGGAGTCATGCGCTGAACCTGCTCGAACAGGGACAGGCGTATTGGTGTGTGTGCAAGGCGGAGGAGTTGGAGGCCCGGCGGAAAGAAGCCGAGGCCAAAGGGCTGTCACCGCGCTATGACGGCCGGTGCCGTCACCGTGAGATCATGACACCGACCGGAGAGGCCGCGCTTCGCTTCAAAGCGCCGCAAGAAGGACAAACCGTGGTCGATGATCTGATCAAGGGCAAGATCGTCTTCGACAATACCATCTTGGACGACCTGATCATCCTCCGGTCTAACGGCTATCCCACCTACAATTTTTCCGTGGTGGTCGATGACGCGCTGATGCAGATCACCCATGTCGTTCGTGGGGATGATCATCTCACCAACACTCCGCGGCAGGTGCCGATCTTCCAGGCACTGGGGTTTCCTATTCCGCGCTTTGGGCATTTGCCGATGATTCTCGGATCGGACAAAACCCGGCTCTCAAAGCGCCACGGGGCCACCTCGATTATGGCCTACAAAGACATGGGCTATCTGCCGGAGGCGATGGTGAACTACCTCGTGCGGCTCGGCTGGTCCCACGGCGATCAGGAAATCTTCACGCGGCAAGAATTGATCGACAAGTTCTCCTGGAAACACGTGCAAACGTCGGCAGCCGTTTTCAATCCCGACAAATTGTTGTGGATGAATGCGGAATACATCAAGACGAGTCCCCCCGGACAGGTGGCCGAGGCGCTGGCGCCTTTGCTGGAACAGGCCGGTTTGGGGGGCGAAGTTCGACACGTGACTCCCGAGTGGCTGGCTCAGCTGGTGGTGTTGGTCAAGGAACGGACCAAGACGCTGGTTGAGATGGTCGAGTGGGTCAAGCCGTATTTCGGCCAGGCGGTGACCTATGACGAAGAAGCGGCCAGAAAATTTCTTACCCCGGCGCTGGCGCCGATTCTTGAAAAGCTCCTGGCTCGGTTCGAGGCCCTGCCAGGTTTTTCCAAGCCAACATGGGAGGAGAGCTTCAAAAAACTCGTCGAGGAAGAAGGGGTCAAAATGGGCCAACTGGCCCAGCCTGTCCGAGTCGCGCTGACCGGCCGGACCGCGAGCCCAGGTCTCTTTGACGTGATGGAGGTCCTGGGGCGAGCACGCGCGCTCATTCGTCTGCGGGAGGGAGTCGAACGCGCGAAAACCGGTCCGTCTTGACGCGCGCCGCCGTCGTATATTACGTTGAACGCCGGTTGGGGGATCGTCTAGCGGTAGGACGTCAGTCTCTGGATCTGACTACCTAGGTTCGATTCCTAGTCCCCCAGCCAATCTTTCCCAACCCGTACCGTCAGGGGTTCATTGCCGTACCGCGCTGGGGGATCGTCTAGCGGTAGGACGCCGGCCTTTGGAGCCGGCTACCTAGGTTCGATTCCTAGTCCCCCAGCCACTTCTTCGCAGGACTACCCGTTTCTATTCCGCTCGCTACTTCAGCGACGCCATGTCGATGACGAATCGATACCGCACGTCGCTCTTGAGGACGCGCTCGTAGGCTTCGTTGACCTGCTGGATTGGAATCACTTCGACGTCGGATTCGATCTTGTGCGTGGCGCAGAAGTCGAGCATCTGTTGCGTTTCCTTGATGCCGCCGATGAGAGAGCCGGCCAGCCGCCGCCGTTTGGAAATGAGCGAAAATGCTTCTACAGGGGTCGGCGTTTCGGGCGCGCCCACGAGGATCATGGTGCCGTCTGTCCTGAGGAGGTTCAAATAGGCGTTGTAATCGTGCGGAGCGGAGACGGTATCGAGAATGAAGTGGAAGTATCCTTGAAGTTTGCTCAAGGTCTCAGGGTGTGACGTGACCGCGAAATTCGCGGCCCCCAAGCGCTTCGCATCCTCCCGTTTCTTTTCTGACGTGCTCAACACCGTGACCTCGGTTCCCATGGCCTTGGCGATTTTCACCGCCATGTGGCCGAGCCCGCCGAGGCCGACGACGGCCAGTTTGTGATACTTCCCCACCCCCCACTGGCGTAGAGGAGAGTAGGTGGTAATGCCGGCGCAGAGCAGCGGTGCGGCTCCGGCCGGCGAAAGCGCCGAGGGGATGCGCAAGACATAGTGCTCGTCCACGACGATTTGGGTCGAGTAGCCGCCTTGTGTGACCTGGCCTGCTGTGTCCTGTCCACTGTAGGTCCAGAGCGTACCGCCGTCGCAATACTGCTCCAAACCTTCGCGGCATGCCGTACAGGTCCGGCAGGAATCCACGAAGCAGCCGACACCGGCGCGATCACCGACTTTGAAGGCGGTCACCGCCGCGCCGACTTGTGCGACCGTGCCGATGATCTCATGCCCCGGCACCATCGGAAACAGGGAGATGCCCCATTCATTGCGGGCTTGGTGAATGTCCGAATGGCAAATGCCACAGTGCGTGATCTCGATACGAATATCGCGTTCGCCGACTGCTCGCCGTTCAAATGAGAAGGGCTGCAAAGCGGCGTTCGCGGTCAGTGCGGCGTAGCCTTTTGTCGCGAGCATTCGGTGTCTCCCCAGTAAGTCGTCAACGAGGTGGCTGGGATTTTTCGATCTTGGCCCAGGCGTCCTTGAGCGACACGGTGCGGTTGAAGACCGGTGTCTGTGCCGAGGAATCCGGGTCCACACAGAAGTATCCTTGCCGCTCAAACTGAACGCGTGTGCCCGGTTGGACTCCCCGGAGGCCTGGTTCCACCAGGCAGTCGGTGAGGCGCTCGAGGGATTGGGGGTTGAGATAGGTGGTCCAATCCTGGTTGGCCGGGATTTTAGCCGGGTCAGTCGTCAGCAGCGGGTTGTAGAGCCGCACTTCCGTGGGAACCGCATGGGGCGCGGACACCCAATGGATCGTGGCCTTCACTTTGCGTTGCTCTTGAGACGCCCCACTCTTGGTTTCCGGATCGTAGGTGCAATGGAGTTCGGTGATCGCGCCGGTCTGCGGGTCTTTCACCATCCCCACGCATTTGATGATATAGGCGTAGCGCAGTCGGACTTCCCGGTCCGGCGCAAGGCGGAAAAACTGCTTGGGGGGGTCTTCCCGAAAATCGTCCTGCTCGATATAGAGCGTGCGGGAAAAGGGAACGCGTCTGATTCCTGCCGACGGATCTTCCGGATTGTTGATGGCGTCCAACTCCTCCACTGTCTGCTCCGGATAGTTGACGATGACGACCTTCAACGGCTTGAGCACCGCCATCACACGGGGTGACCGCTTGTTCAGATCCTCTCGGATGAAGTGTTCAAGGAGTTGCATCTCGACCACGGCGTCCCGTTTTGCCACGCCGATATGTTCACAGAAGGCGCGGATGGCCTCCGGGGTGACGCCTCGGCGGCGGAGCCCTTTGAGCGTCGGCAGGCGCGGATCGTCCCATCCGGCTACGAGTTTCTGTTCAACCAACTCGAGCAGCTTGCGCTTGCTCATCACGGCGAACGTCAGATTGAGCCGGGCGAATTCGATCTGCTGCGGGCGATGAGGGGCGTCGGCTTCCGCGACCACCCAATCGTAGAGCGGACGATGATCCTCGAATTCCAGGGTGCAGATCGAATGCGTGATCCCTTCCATTGCGTCGGACAAGGGATGCGCAAAATCATAAGCGGGATAGATGCACCAGGCGGTTCCCGTCCGATAATGAGCGGTGTGCCGAATACGGTACAGGACCGGATCGCGGAGATTGATGTTGGGGGAGGCCATGTCGATTTTGGCGCGTAAGACATGCGCGCCGTCCGGAAACGCGCCTGCTCGCATCCGCTCGAACAGCGCGAGGCTTTCTTCCACAGGGCGGTTTCTAAACGGGCTGTTTCGTCCCGGTTCGGTCAGGGTGCCGCGATACTCCCGCATGTGCTCGGCGGAGAGGCTGTCGACGTAGGCCTTGTCCTTCTTGATCAAGGTGACGGCGAAGGCATAGAGCCGCTCGAAATAGTCCGACGCATAAAACAGCGTGTCGTGCCAGTTGAATCCAAGCCAACGGATATCGTCTTGAATCGCCTCGACGTATTCGGGATCTTCCGTGGTGGGGTTTGTGTCGTCGAACCGGAGGTGGCAGATCCCACCGGGGTTCTCATTCGCGATGCCGAAGTTGAGGCAAATCGACTTGGCATGGCCGATATGGAGATACCCGTTCGGTTCGGGAGGAAATCTGGTGACCACCCGGCCGCCGTGTTTGCCGGCAGCGCGATCCGCCGCGACGAGGTCGCGAATGAAGTCGGAGTGACTTGGAGGCAACGTCTCCATCATACGGGTGCATGCCGCAGTGTTCAGACAACCGAGCAGGCTTCTTCTACCACAGAGGGGTGGAGAGGAGGAACAGAGAATTGGCTACGCAGTCGGCTCCGTCATTTGTGGGGGTGCCATCTGCATCACACTAAAGTCTTTCTGCGCGATGAGATAGCCCTCCATCCGCAATCGGAACTCATATCGACCGGGGCCGGGAAACAGCAACGAGGGGATATTGATGCCGAAGTCGGAAATTTGGAGACGATCCTGAATGTGGATATTGGGCAGTGTGGCGCGGCAGACCAGTTGGTCGTCGTTGAGACAGACGAGATCAATGTCGAAACGGTACGTGCCTTCGGCGTCCGTCAGGCAAAAATACAGTCCCATGTGCTGGTGTTGGAACGGAAACACGGCGGCTTGGAGGTGCGTGAAGATGCCGATCAGGCTTTTCTTCTTTGTCAGGCTGTCCTCGATCACCTGATCGCAGACGAGGAAGGCTTGGACGCTGGGCTTGATGATCTCGGTCATGGGGAGAGTCTATAGAAATTTCAGCGAACCGAACAACGTTTCTCATATTCCTGCACGGTCGTGCACGATCCGAGTATTCAGCAATGATGATTCCGCCGGAGATCAGGGCACCATGGGACTTTCGTTCCCATGGCGGTCCGTCGCGGTCACGCAGATTCGGACAGTCTGTTCACCTGTTGCGGCAACCGGCACGGTAATCGTCTGGGAAATCTGCCCTCCGCCCGTCGGCTTTGTTGCGGGTAGTTCCTTGGCCGGGACGCGTCCGTTACCCAGGTCATAATAAATGGTTGTCTTGGCCAGATCGGTGAGGGGCTTTCCTCCGATGCTCACGGACGGTTCCGTGTAGGAAACACTCACCGTGTGTTTCGTCGTACTGACCTTCGTCTGGACCGACCCAGGGCATCGGATCTGAGTCGGTTCAACATCCGCGAGGGCGGTGCACCCCCAGACTGCGCCGATCCAGCACAGAATCAAAAGCATGAGACTGCGTCGAAAGAATCGAGGGCGAATGGGCGAGAGATAGGTCATCATGATGCCACTCCTCAAAATTGTACAAAGAGCCGCGTGCCCGGTCTAAGCATCCGGACAAGCTCAAGCAGTGCGACCTCTTATAGGCCAGGCGTGGAGGAGCCGCAAGTCCTGCGGGCCGGTTTCGTTGCAAACTGAAAAGGGCTTATGCTACGGTCCATGTTCCTGTACGGCTCGGATGGTCCCATCGTCTAGCCTGGCCTAGGACGGAGCCCTCTCAAGGCTTAAACACGGGTTCAAATCCCGTTGGGACCACCACACCAACCTTCGGTTGAGCCGGCGCCTCTTTAGCGTTGTATGGATTGTCGGCGCCGGATAAATACCTCCAGTGGTTTTTCGTGATCCTCGCTAGCGCGTGCCGTGCGTTCCTCTTCCATGGACACGCACGGATAAAACCCTCAAGTGGCTCCCGTTTTGATTCCCCACTTCGGTTGGGCTGCCCGCTATTCAGGCGAAGCCTCTCTTGTTTGATGGCACTAGGTAAATGTTTTCAGCGATGTCCTTTTCTCTCCGCTCACTCGATCCGCGGCCCTTATCGATGTATCCGATCCGATTCGCCTTTATCTGATTGTACCCAATCATTTTAGATACAGTCCGCCATCAAAGCACGTGCAGTCTTGATGTGCGGTCACGCCTAGACATTGAAATGAAACCGGTTTCCTGACGGCTTCTTCGGTAATACCCCAACATCATCAGGTCACGGAGATCATGAGCATGCTCTTTGCTCCAAGGCCGGGCTCATGCCGAAATGATGGTTCGTCATCTGTTCACTCTGAGTAGGGAGGTGTTTGCGTGAGAAGAAATAGGCGAGGCGTTCAGCTGCTCAACGGACATGGCCTTTCCGCTATGGTTTCTTCTTCACGTCATCCACTTGTCGGCATGCACCATCAGCAGTCTGACCGGTCCGGGGAAAGGATCGTCGGACGACTCACGCAGCTCATGTCCGAAATCCAGCGGATGATCGATAGCCTCAATCAAGGCCTGACGCAGGACTTCGATTTGACCGCCGAACTCAACGCACTCCGAGCGGCGTACGAGCGGGTCGGAAATCTGCGCAGGACCGTGTCCCTTCACCCGGCGGCCATTGAGGTGCTGACTCAGCAGGAAGCGAAGGAAATTCTGCACATTGTGCGGGAGGTGCTGGGTACCCGTATCCGTGAGGCCCAGGTGATCCATGCCACGGTGTCGATTCGCAAGCGCGGTTCCCGAATCTGTTTGCGCATCTGTGACGATGGAATCAGACGCGTGCCAGTAGACGGTCGGATTCAGAGTGAGAGGGTGGCCGTAATCACATCTCGAGCGCGGAAGCTCGGAGGCATCGTGCGCACGCACGTTGAAGAAAGCCGGGGTGCGCAGCTTCAGGTCGAGTTCTCGCTGGAGCCGATTCTTGTTTCCGTGTGACGCAAACAGTCGCCATGCTGGACGCGTGGATGAGCAGGAGGCGGTGACGATCTCTCTCGCGCTTCATTCATTGACGCCCCTGGCGTCGGTTGTGTATAAGGAATCGGTATTTTCGTATCACGTCAACTTTGTGGGAATGGAGTGCTATGTCCGCACGCGAATTTCATGACGGCGCGCAAGACGGATTAGTGGCCGTCGAGCCGCTGGATCCGTCGAAAATTTCTTCCTTCGACGATCTGCTTACGGCGATGAGCAAGACCGCATTCGGCGGCCGCAAGCTGGGCGAAGCCTTTGAAGTGCTGTGGGCGATGATCCAAGATCCCGACTGCAAGGTCGTCATGACGTTGTCCGGAGCCATGACCATCGCCAAGATGGGCAAGATCGTCAGCATGATGATCGATCACGGCATGGTGCAATGCATCGTGTCCACGGGGGCGCTGATCGCCCACGGCCTCAGTGAATCCGTCGGCAAGACGCATTACCAGCATCATCCATCGATGAGCGACGAAGAACTGTTTCGCAAGGGGTACAATCGCGTCTACGACACCCTGGAGATGGAAGCGAATCTGAATTATGTCGAGCACGTGGTGTCGCAGACGTTGAAGCGGATCGATCACGACCGGCCGCTCTCCTCGGAAATCATGACACGCGAGCTGGGAAAGACGCTGGCCGAGGAGTACGGCGGCGAGGGCATTCTGAAGAGCGCCTATCTGAAAAAAGTGCCGGTGTTCATTCCCGCCTTTACCGACTCCGAAGTCGGCCTCGATGTCGGGACCTGGGCGATGGCGCGGGAAATCGATCGAGCCCGCTCTCACGCCGGTGGAAAAGGCGATTTGGCGGTCCTGACGGCAATTCACCAGTCCAGTCCGTCGTTCAATCCCTATCTCGATCTCAACAGTTATGCCGATCACGTGCTCTCGGCGAAGCGGCTGGGGATTTTTACCATCGGCGGGGGCGTACCCAGGAACTGGGCGCAGCAAGTCGGCCCCTACATCGAGATCGGCAATCTACGCTTGGGACTGAGCGTGAAGCCGCCTCGCTTTCACTATGGAGTCCGGATATGCCCCGAACCGGACTATTGGGGTGGGCTGAGCGGGTGTACGTATCAAGAAGGGCTGTCGTGGGGCAAATTCGTGACCCCGAAGGACGGAGGACGGTTTGCCGAAGTGCTGAGTGATGCGACGGTCGTGTGGCCGCTGCTGATGATGGGATTGATGGAGCGACAGCGGAAGAAGGCCGATGGGGCCGGCCATCCATGACGATGACGGGCCTGCGGGTCGCGTTACCGGTGGTTCTCTGTGGCCTCCTCTGGCCCCTGTCCCTCTGGGCTGCGAATACGACGGAGGCCGATGAGCGGGTCAGAGGCCAGGCGAGTGCGCCGCTCACCCTGATCGAATACTCCGATTTTACGTGCGGCTACTGCCTGAAATTTTTCAAGGACACCTGGCCGCGCATTCACGCCCGCTATGTCGAGACCGGCAAGGTCCGGTTTCTCTACCGGGATTATCCCCGTGCCGATCAGGGGCCCGGGATTGATGCCGCGATGGCCGCGCGTTGCGCCGGCGAACAAGGCAAGTACTGGGCGATGCATGATCGGTTGTTTGCGGAAGGCGGGCGGCTACACAGCGCGGTCTATGTCGAGCACGCGGCCGCGATCGGGTTGAACCGCCCTGCGTTCGATCGCTGTGTCAAAGAGGGACGGTACGCGAAGTCGATCTTCGAGGATCGGCAAGAGGCCAACCGTTGGGGGTTTCGTGGCACGCCGGGCTTCATCCTGGTGCGGACGAACAACGAGCCGACCGAAAAGGAGCCGGCGGTGGCGATTCCGGGGGCGTTTCCGTTCGAGATGTTTGCCGAGGAGATCGACCGGCTGCTGGCCAGCTCGCCGCAGTGACACACGAGGGGGGTTCTTCTGAGTCGGTCGGATCGGTTCGGATAGGGTGTTGGGAATATTCATTCGGTTCGTAGGAAGGTAGGACTGTCTCATGGCGTCACAGTCATTTTGGCCCGTCTCTCATCGGGATGACGATTTTTGGGTGTGCATGTCGTGCTTGGGAGAGGTCTTTTATCGAAAAGTTCCCATGCCTGATTGCCCCTCCTGTCACGGGGTCTCGACGTACGAAGGATTTACCCTCGAAGCCGTCCGTGATTGGGGCACTGAAGACCTGATTGCCAGGGCTGTGGCAGCGCAAGAAGCGGCCGCCGCGGCTCAACCTGTCGCCGAATCCGCTGCGCCGGTCGAAGCGGCGGATTAATCATTCCCGACCCCGCGAGCGTCCCCGTGCAGGAACCGCGTCTCTTTCTCGTTCATGGCCAATGGAAGCACGGCGAGCGAACCGCTCGCGTCGTCAACCCATTCACTGGGCAAACGATCGCTGAAGTTGCTCAGGCGACAGAGGCCGATGTCGAACAGGCCGTTGCATCCGCAGTTGATGGGGCGGCGGCGATGGGCAAGCTCCCGTCGCATGCCCGCTACAACATACTTCAACAGATTGCTGCGCTCCTGTATCGGCGGCGCGAGGAGCTCGCCTCGCTGATCGTCGCCGAGGCGGGCAAGCCGATCGCCGATGCGAAGCGGGAAGTGAGCCGGGCGGTGCAAACCTTTACCGTCGCGGCCGAGGAGTCCAGGCGAATTCCCGGTGACGTGATCCCGCTCGATTGGACGCCCGGCACCGATTCGCATCTGGGCATCATGCGGCGCGTCCCGATCGGCCCTATTCTCGGCATTACCCCGTTCAATTTCCCGTTGAATCTGGTGGCCCATAAAGTCGCGCCGGCGCTCGCCGCCGGCAATTCGATCCTCATCAAGCCGGCTCCGCAGACGCCGCTGACGGCCCTGTTGCTGGGCGAGATCGCCTTGGAAGCGGGAGTGCCTCCGGGTGGGCTCAACGTGGTGCCGTGTGACAACGGACTCGCGGAACGCATGGTGATGGACCCGCGGTTCAAACTGCTCAGTTTCACCGGCAGCGCGGCGGTCGGCTGGATGCTAAAAGCCAAATGCGGAAAAAAGAAAATCACGCTCGAACTTGGGGGCAACGCAGGAGTGGTGATCGAGCCCGATGCCGATCTCGATCTGGCGGCGCAACGGTGCGCGGCCGGAGGATTCGGCTATGCCGGCCAGACCTGCATCTCCGTGCAACGGGTGTTCGTCCATCAGTCGGTGGTGGAGGTGTTCACCACGAAGCTGTTGATGCACGTCGCGCGATTGAAGGCCGGCGATCCGACCGACGAGACGACCACCATCGGCCCCGTGATCGATCAGGCGGCCGCTCACCGGATCGAGAACTGGATCGGTGATGCCGTGGCTCAAGGCGCGCGGGTGCTGTTGGGCGGCAGACGGATGGGATCGGTCGTCGAGGCGACCGTGCTGGCGGACGTGACCCCGGAGATGAAGGTGTCGTGTGAGGAGGTCTTCGGCCCCGTGGTCACGGTGACGCCGTATCGTCAGCTCAGTGACGCGATCGCGTTGCTGAATCAATCGGAGTATGGGCTGCAAGCCGGCCTCTTCACGCAGGACGTGAACAAGATCTTCTACGCCTTTCGCCATGTGGAAGTCGGCGCGGTGCTGGCGAATGAGATTCCCACATTCCGCGCCGACCATATGCCCTATGGAGGGGTGAAAGATTCCGGTCTGGGACGCGAAGGGATCAGCGCCGCGATCGAAGACATGACGGAGCCCAGGCTGTTGGTGTTGAACGTGAAAGCCCCGTCCGGCTCGGCATAAAAAAAATCATCGGTGGATATTGCGAAGCGGATTCAATCTTGATACAACAAGCGCCCGATACGGGCAGTTGATCCGGTCTATTTCGTTTGTCTGGTCTATCTCGTCCTAGGACATAACCAAACAAACCAGAACAACTTCATAAAACCATTCAACCAGGTCAACCAGAGGAAAGGGATGACGATGGTACCAACGCGGATGTTTTTGACGAGAGGGGTGGGAGTCCACAAGGAAAAACTGGCGTCCTTCGAGGAGGCGTTACGCAGCGCCGGGGTGGCATACTGCAACCTCGTCAGCGTGTCTTCCATTTTGCCGCCGAATTGCCAAATCGTCCCGCGGAAGCGCGGGGAGAAACTCTTGAGCCCGGGTGAAATCACGTTTTGTGTCATGGCCCGGTCCGAAACGAATGAGCGCAACCGGCTGGTGTCCGCGTCCGTCGGGTTGGCGAAACCCACGGATCGCCAGGGCTACGGGTATTTGTCTGAGCACCATGCGCACGGGGAGACCGACGAGGAAACCGGAGAATACACGGAAGATCTCGCGGCCCAGATGCTGGCGACGACGTTGGGCGTCGAGTTTGACCCGAATGTCGCCTGGAAAGAGCGCGAGCAGGTGTTTAAGATGGGCGGCAAAATCGTGAAGACCTTGAACATCACGCAGTCGGCTGTCGGCAAGCCGGGCAAATGGACCACGGTCATCGCCCTGGCGGTCTTCATTCCTTGAGCACATGCCCGTACACATTTCCGCCGTTGATCGCGCGATGCCCGCGTTGAGAGGGCTGAGCGGGCGGCGCACGTGATGGATGTCTCATGACGCTTCCCGCCGGCTGGGAAGGACCGGAGCAGAACTTCCTCGGACTCGATGAGCCCTGGTGCCATCCGGATCGGGCCGGCGTCTATGTGTTGCCGGCCCCCTACGAACATACCTCCAGCTACATCCTCGGGTCGGATCGCGGTCCGTCCGCCATTCTCGAAGCCTCCTGCCAAGTGGAGTTCTACGACGAGCAGCTGCGATGCGAACCCTATCGCGAATGGGGCGGCATCGCGACGGCCTCGGCGTTGGATCTCGGTGGCAAGGTCGATCGCGACGCCGTCGAGGCCATCGAGCGATTTGTCGCGCCGCATGTCGGGACCGGCCGCTTGCTCGTCACGCTGACCGGGGAGCATACCGGCGCGCTGGGCGCGATCCGCGCCCATGCCAAGCGGTATCCATCCATGTGTGTCGTGCAGATCGATGCGCACGGCGATTTGCGCGAGGCCTACCAAGGCAACCCGTTCAGCCATGCCAGCGTGATGGCGCGGGTGGTGGAGGACGGACTCCCCCTGGTGCAGGTCGGCATCCGGTCCATCAGCACCGAGGAAATCACGCGGATCGAACAGTCGGAGCGGATCGCCACATTTTTCGCGGCGAATATCCTGGATCCGTCCGGTCCGTATGGAGGACAGGCGGCGCGATGGATTCCCGACGTGGTGGCCGCGTGCCGGGGGCCGGTCTATCTGACGTTCGACTGTGATGGGCTGGATGCGTCGATCGTGCCGGCATTGGGCACGCCGGAGCCGGGCGGGCTGGGCTGGTATGACACCCTCAATTTGGTGGCCGCGCTGGCCAACGGACCCGGCATCGTCGGGATGGATGTGAGCGAAATCGCCCCCATCGACGGATTCGCCGCGCCGCAATTTTCCATCGCCCGCCTGATCTACCGCATGCTCGGCCGTGTGAGGGCCGGCCGCCGCGTATACTGACGTTCAACGTCAATCGTCATCCGTCAATCGTCTCCTCTTCTCGTGGCTGCCATGATCCGCATCAACAAGTTTTTCACGGAACAAGGGATGTGCTCCCGGCGCGAGGCGGATCGCCTGGTCGAATCCGGGGCCGTCACGGTCAACGGTCAGGTCGCGAAGTTGGGCGATCGCGTGGGTCCGGCGGACGTCATTGCCAGGGACGGGCAGGTGATTCCCTGGGGCAAGCCCTCCATCTATATCAAATATCACAAGCCGGTCGGTGTCACGACGACCAGTGAAGCCCATGTTGAACGCAACATCATTGCGGAGATCGGCCACCCGGAGCGAATTTTTCCGATCGGGCGGCTGGATAAAGATTCCTCCGGCCTGATGCTCCTCACCAACGACGGCAACATCGTGAATGAGATTTTGCGCACCGAATTCGGGCATGAGCGCGAATATATCGTCGAGGTCGACCGGCCGTTCGACCAAGCGTTTCTCGATCGGATGTCCCAGGGTGTGCTCGTGCTTGGAAGTCAGACCAAACCCTGTCGGATGAGCCGGGCCGGGCGCAACCGGTTTGGTATCGTCTTGACCGAGGGCCGCAACCGGCAAATTAGGCGGATGTGCCAGGCCTTGGGGTATCGGGTGACGAGTCTGCACCGAGTCCGAATCATGCACATCACGGTGCAGGGGCTGGGGGTCGGACAATGGAAGGAACTGGCCAAGCAGGAGCGGGAACAATTGTTGGAGGCGGTCGGCCGCGCCGGAGCGTGACCGTCATGACGAGGGTGGGCTAGGTGTGCAATTCTCGCCGGGCGGCCTCAACGATGGCGAGCACGGCCGGATGTTTGAGCCGCCGCTCCACGGTAATCGCGTAGAAATACTGTTTCGGCGTGTCCAGCCGTCCGACCACCTGCACCCGGTACTGGCGGCAGATTTCTTTTTCGATCGCGGTGGCGCCGGGGAAGATCCCGTAGCCATCCTGCCCAAACGCCTTGAGCGTCATGCTGTCATCGAATTCACCGACGACGGTGGGGGACAAGTCGTGTTGAGCCAGCCACGGGTCCAGCAGCTTTCGGAGCGTCGCATCCGCGGTCGGCAGCAGGATCGGCGCGCCCTGTAACGAGTGTGGAAACCCGCGGCGATACCGTGCCGCCAGCTTCGCCGTCGCGAACAGCGTGACGCCCGACTCGCCCAACAGATGGTTATAGATTAGAACATTGCTGTTCGGCGGGGCCGGGGTGTCGGCGATGACCAGATCCAGTTCGTGCACGACCAGATCGGTCAGCAAAAAGGGCAGCTTGTCCTCCCGGCAAATGAGGAGGGACGAGGGATCAGCCTTGAGGGCCGATTTCAGAAAGTGCGTGGCGAGCGGTTTCGACAGGACGTCCACCATGCCGACGACGAATCGGGAAGGCTGCCCATTGGTCCCGCGTCCCTTCACCACGCTCATCAGCTCTTGACCGGTGGAGAAGATATCTTCCGCGTACGTGAACACCATCTGCCCCACCTCGGTTAACGCGAGGCGGCGGCCCGTCCGCACGAACAATTGTTCCCCCAAGGTTTGTTCCAGCAGTATGATTTGCCCGCTGATGGTCGGCTGGGCGAGGCGGAGTTCTTCGCAGGCCTTGGCCACCGTGCCGTGCTTGGCCACGCACCAGAAATACAGGAGATGATGATAGTTCAGCCATTCCATCGGCGGGGCCTTTCACCACGTCAGTCGGGTGGAAAGTATACATAGAATTAAACGATAGATCCAATTGGTTTTATCTATTTTCCAAACCGAGTGGTCCGTTGCTACTCTCCGCGCCGTCCGCCGTCGTACTACATACGAAGAGGGAGCATCCTTCATGATCGCTCTGGTATTGGCCCTTGTGACTCTCCTGCCAATGACCGCCCTGGCGGAACCGTTGACCGACTCCAAGACCGTGCAGGTCCAGTCCTCGCGTACCGAACCGCTCACCATCGGCGAAGTGCTTGCCCGCATTGAGCTCACCCATCCGCTCCTTCGGGCGACCGGAGCCGAGCGGCAGAAGGCCCGGGCGGTACTCCTGAAGGCGCTCGCGGCCTGGGAACCGACGTTTAAGAACAACGTCGAGGCCGAGCGGTATAACTTGTGGAATCTCACGACGACGTCGCAATTCATCCCGAACTGGAATAACGGGGGATACATGGATGCCCTGCTCGCAGTCGGGCACCCCTGGGGCTTCCGGGTTCATGGTGGAATCCGTAACGGCATCGGAGATCGCATCACTCAGAATTTCACGGCCATTATTCCCGATCTCCAGCTCTTCTATCCTCAGCAGCAATTCAACTTCGGTGGGTCGTTTCAGCTGCTACGCGGCCTCGTGATCAACGAGGAGAACGCCGAGTACCAAAAGGCCGAACTTGCGGGGCCGATGGCGGAGGTCAAGGTCGCCCAAAAACGGCAGGACCTCTATCTCGCCGGGGCCGTGCAGTACTGGGATTGGCAGGTGGCCGTCAAGCAGGCCGAGATGCAGAAGCAAATTCTGGCCGTCGCAGAGGCGCGCTACGCGCAGATCGAGGGCCAGGCCAAGGCCGGCAAAATTTCGCCCCTCGATGTGGTCGAAATCGGTCAGGAAGTGCAGCGCCGCCGGGAAGCCGCCATCGCCGCGCAACGGCAGGTGGAGTACGATCAATACAAACTCTCTCTCTTTCTCTGGGAGAACGGCGAGCCGGTGACCCCACGGCCGGAGTGGGCGCCGGAGTTCCAGGGCGAAACGCCGCTTCCGACCGAAGACGAGATTGCGGCCTATAAAGCCGAGGCGAAAGAAGAACGGCCTGAAATCCGGGACCTCTACATTGACGCCAAGATGAACAATATCGACATCAAGCTCGCCAAGAACAAGCTGCTTCCGTCCTTGGTCATTGAAGGGGGGCCCACCGAGGGCGCCACGGACTGGATCGTCGGAATCGGCTACCGGACCGGGGTGCACTTCGAGATGCCATTGTTCCAGCGGGAAGCGCGTGGGAAGATTATGGCCGCGGAAGTGGGCCAGCAGCAATTGATGTTGAAGCAATACTATACCGAACAAAAAGTCAGCTTCGACGTGGATGATTGGTTCTCAGCTCAAGTGCGGGCCAGGGACCGAGTGACGGCGGCGACGGAAGCCTACCGGTTGGCCAAGACGTTGGAGGAAGGTGAACGCCAGAGGTTCAACTTGGGTGCCACGAGCATCCTCTTTGTGAACCTCCGTGAACGCAATGTGGTGGAAGCGGCGTACAAACTCTATCGGGCGCAAGCCGATTATGCCGTCTCGCGTGGAGGGATGCTGTGGGCAAGAGGGGCATTGGCGAAGTCGTGGCCCGAAAGCGAGTTGGCCAAGTACGGGAATCCTCTGGCGGCGGCGGGCCTGAACGGTCACAAACAACCGGGCCGCGATTAATTCGGCACAAGGAGCATCCTTTGATGGCCGCTCTATTTTTCGTGATTCTGCTCTTGCTTCCCGCCACGATCCTGGCGGAGCCGGGTATCGACTCGGCTGCGGGCAACGATCAGTCTGCTCGTAGCGAGCCCTTAACGATCGGCGAGGTCCTCGCGCGTATTGAGCTGACGCATCCGCTGCTCCGGGCGACCGGGGTCGAGCGGGCGCAGGCCCGGGCGAAAATCTTGAAGGCGCTCGGGGCCTGGGAGCCCCTGTTCAAGAACTCGACGCAGGCGAGTCGCATTCAAGCCTATAACTTCCTGTATCCCAACGAAATCGGCACGGGGGGATTTAACGACAGCAAGCTCGAGCTCGGCCATCCCTATGGATTTCGGATCCAGACGGGGATTCGCAACGGCTTCGGAGATCAGCTCATTACCTCTCACCTTCCTAACAGTGCAGGGTCAGGCGGGTACGACGCAGGGACCATTGGGTATATTCCTGATCCCCTTGGCTTCTACGGTCTGCAACAAATGATTTTCGGCGGGGAGTTCCACCTGCTGCGCGGCTTCATGGTGAATGAGGAGTTCGCCGAGTACCAAAAGGCCGAGCTCGCGGGGCCGATGGCCGAAGTAAAGGTGGCTCAGAAACGGCAGGATCTCTATCTCGCCGGGGCGATCCAGTACTGGGATTGGCAAGTGGCGGTCAAGCAGGCTGAGGTGCAGAAGCAAAACTTAGCCGTTGCGGAGGCGCGGTATACGCAGATTGAAGGCCGGGCCAAGGCCGGCAAGGTTTCGCCGCTTGATGTTGTGGAAATCAAGCAGGAAGTCCAGCGCCGCCGGGAGGCCGCCATCGCCGCGCAACGCCAAGTAGAGTACGAGCAATACAAGCTGTCGCTCTTTCTGTGGGAGAAGGGCGAGCCGGTGACCCCGCGTCCGGAGTGGGCGCCGGAGTTCACGGGTGAAACGCCCTTGCCGAGCGAGGAGGACATCGCCGCCGCCAAGGCCGAGGCCAAGGCGGACCGGCCCGAAGTGCGAGCCCTCTATGTCGAAGCCCTGATGAATAATATTGATCTGAAGCTGGCCAAGAACTACCTGCTTCCCAAGTTCGATTTTAATGGGGGACGTATGGAGGCCCCTGCGGACTGGATCGTGGGTGTGGGGTATCGAGTGGGCTATCAGTTTGCGATGCCCCTGTTTCAGCGCGAGGGCCGCGGGAAGGTCCTGTATGCGGAAGCGGAACAACAACAACTGGTGTTGAAACAGCTGTACACTGAACAGCAAGTCAGCGTCGATGTGGACAACTGGCTCTCGGCGATCGTGCGGGGCAGAGACCGGGTGAAGGCGGCAACGGAAGCGTACCGGCTGGCCAAGACGCTGGAAGAGGGCGAGCGCAAACGATTCGACTTGGGCGCCACCACCATCATCTTTGTGAACATGCGCGAGCAAAACGCTGTTGAGGCCGCCTATGAACTCTATCGTGCCCAGTACGATTATGTGCTGGCGCGCGGCGGCCTCCTCTACGCCAGGGGTGCCTTGTCTAAGCCGGTGGCGGACACCGTCTTGGCTCAGTATGGGGATCCTTTGACAGCGGCGGGCAAGAACGGTCTCAAGAAGTCGGGACGCGATTGATTCAGCCACAAAGGAGCATGCTTTCGTGATCATTTTGTTGGTGGCCTTGTTCGTCTCGTTGCCGGTTGCCGTCCTGGCGGAAGCTCCAACAGACATGGGTCAATCGCGTTCGGCTCAGACGCGGACGGCTCCATTGACCATTGAAGAAGTCTTGGCCAGGATTGAGTTGACCCATCCGCTGCTCAGGGCCACCGGCTTGGAACGGGCCCAGGCTCGGGCAAGAATCTTGAAAGCATTGGGTCCGTGGGAACCGAGAGTGAAGAGCGATACCGAAGTCGACCGGTTTCAAACCTATAATCTAACGAATGCGTCAGGCGTCCCGAATACCTTGACGGGTGGCTACAACGATACCGTGCTCAAGGTCGGGCATCCCTATGGACTCAGCGTGTACGGCGGTATTCGGAACGGGTTCGGGGATTGTACGACGATCAGCGGCGAGGGTGACAGTTTCAGCTGTAGCGCGGGCACCGGCCCGGTGGCGTTCCCGACCTCGGACATCTCGCTCTTCTATCTTCAGCAAGTGGCGATCGTCGGTGGAGAAGTGAATCTCCTGCGCGGTTTCATGATCAACGAAGAATACGCCGAGTATCAACAGGCTGAACTCGCGGGGCCGATGGCTGAAGTGAAGGTCGCCCAAAAACGGCAGGATCTCTATCTTGCCGGGGCCGTGCAGTACTGGGATTGGCAGCTGGCCGTCAAGCAGGCCGAGGTGCAACAACAAAACTTAGCCGTCGCGGAAGCTCGGTATGGGCAGATTGAAGGGCAGGCCAAGGCCGGCAAGATCTCGCCGCTTGATGTCGTGGAAATCCGCCAGGAAGTGCAACGCCGCCGGGAAGCGGCCATTTATGCGCAGCGGAAGGTGGAGTACGAGCAGTATAAGCTGGCCTTCTTTCTCTGGGAAAACGGCGACCCGGTCACCCCGCGTCCGGAATGGGCGCCGGAGTTCACGGGAGAAACACCGTTGCCGACCGGGGAGGAGATCGCTGCGGCCAAGGCGGAGGCCAAGGAAGACCGTCCGGAAGTGCGGGCACTCGCCATTGACATTCAGAAGAACAGCATCGACCTCAGGCTAGCCAAGAACAGTCTGCTGCCAAAGCTCAAATTTACAGGGGGCCCGGCGGTGGGCGGTATCTATTGGATCGGAGGGTTCGGCTACCAACTGGGGGCGTTCTTCAGCATGCCGTTGTTCAATCGAGAGGCTCGCGGCAAAGTGGCCTTTGCGGAAGCCGAGCAAGAACGGCTGACGTATGAAATCTGGAACAAAGAGCAAACGGTGAGTATCGATGTGGACAACTGGATCTCCGCCCAAGTCCGGGCCAGAGACCGGGTGAAGGCAGCCTCGGAGGCGTACCAGCTGGCGCAGACGCTGGTGGAAGGTGAGCGTAAACGTTTCGACCTGGGGGCGACCAATCTCTTGTTTGTGAATCTGCGCGAGCGCAACGCCGTCGAAGCAGCCTACGAGCTCTATCAGGCCCAATATGATTACGTCCTGTCTCGCGGAGGCTTGCTCTGGGCCAGGGGGGCCTTGTCAAAGGAACTGGGCGTGAGTGTATTGGAGAAATATGGTGAACCGGTGCACGCGGCCGGATTATCAGGTCAGAAGACAGACGGGCGTGACTAAGTCAATAACGGGCAGCATTTTTTACTTCTAACTCTGGAACGGAGGGTTGTGATGAGGGAAACACAGGGGACACATCATCCGAACCTATTGCAGGGATTGCTTCAACAGCTGTCCGTGGCTATGAAGGCCGAGAAAAGGATCATGAGTTTGATCTTTTCCTATGCCTTGGCCGTGGCGTTCTTTTCACTCATCATCCCACTCACGGTGCAAGAACTCGTCAGCACCTTCTCCTACTCCGTGCAGCCGGTCATGATCTGGACGCTGACGAGCATCATGTTCTTGGTCCTCCTCTTTGTGGGTATGTTCAAAGCGTTCCATTTCTACGCGGTGGACGTGATCCAGCGGCGCATCTTCGCGCGCGTCGCGGTGGCGATGGTCGAGCAACTCCCGCGCTATCAAGTGCAGGGGTACCGCGTCGAAATGGCGAATCGCTTCATCGAAACCATTTTTATGCAACGTGCCTTGTCCACCCTGCTCATCGATCTGGTGAATGTTGTCGTCGGTGGGGTGGTCGGGATGACGATGCTGGTCATCTATCACCCCTACTTTCTGCTCTATAACCTCATGCTGATGGGAGGATTCGCCATCACATTCTTTGTGCTGTCCCGGGGGGCCGTGAAAACGACGCTCGACATGTCCAGGGCGAAATACGACATGTTCCATTGGATCCAGGAAATTTCACGCAACGTCTTGCAGCTGAAGGCCACGGACAGCCAGCCCTATCTCTTGCAAAAGACCAATGACCTGGTCAACCGGTATACCGATACTCGAAAAGCGCGCTTCGCGGTGTTGATCCGTCAATACGTCGGGTCAGTATCCGGGCAAGCCTTGGCTCAAGCAGGCGCGTTGGCATTAGCTGGGGCCCTCCTATCGCAAGGCCAGCTGACACTCGGCCAATTGGTGGCCGTTGAAGTCGTCGTCGGGGCACTGGTGATCAACTTCGATTCGCTCATCAAGAACATGGGCCATGTGTACTATTTCTTCGTGTCTCTCACGGAACTCGATGCCTTCTTCTCCCATCCGCAAGATCAGGTGCCGGCATCATCCACGGTGACCTTGCCGACCCCGCGGGGCCAGGGTATCCGTGTCACCTGCAAGAATGTCGGACTCGTGCATGATGGCTACTCGGTGTTCGATAACTTCAACCTGGAAGTCGCTCCGGGCGAAAAGCTCGGCATCTATGCGAAAACCGCCGTGGCGAAACTCTCTTTAGCCAGGGTATTGGGGGGTCTGGAGGCACCGACGAATGGCGTGGTGCAATACAACGGCGTTGACCTTCGCTACCTGGACCCGGATGCCATTAATCAATGCCGAAGCGTCGTCATCGACTCCCAGCTGACCCTCCTTCAGGGGACAATCGAAGATAATATCGTGGTGGGCCGATCCTATGTGAACTATGATGATATCGCTTGGGCCCTGCGATTTGCTGAATTGGAAGAAGAGATCGAAGCCCTCCCTCGTGGAATGAAATCAGACATTCGCGAGCTGGGTGAGGTGCTCCCGTCCAGCAAGGTGGTCCAGATCTTGTTGGCGCGTGCCGTCCTCGGGCACCCGCAAGTCCTCGTCTTCGATGGACTCATCCATAGCTTGGATCCGACGATGCGGGAAACGATTTTGCGCAGGCTCTGTTCCAAGGATGAAACATGGTCGGTCATTTTCGTCTCAACAGATCCAAACCTAACGGCGCATGCCGATCGGCGTATCATGTTGCACCATACGCATGCATGAACGGGTCGAACAGACGTAACCACAGTAAGTAATATCAACGGAGGCTTACATGGCTGGCCTAGATCGTGAACGCGGAAGTAATGAGCGTGCACTGGTTCCACGGGCAACGGGGTTTGACGCGATTGCTCTCGACACCGGGAGCGCATTAACCAAGATGCCATGCTGGGATGCCGTCAAAATACCCAGGCGGCTGACCACGGCATCGCGCGTCATCCTGACGTTGCTGATTCTGATCCTCATCCTGATTGACTTTGTGCCCTGGACGCAAACCATCAGCGCCAGCGGCAAGGTCTCTGCCTATACGCCGTACGAACGACCGCAGAACCTTGAAGCCCAGATCACGGGCCGAATCAAGGCGTGGCATGTATATGAAGGTGTGAAGGTCAAACAGGGCGATTTGATTGCAGAGCTCCAAGATTACGACCCGAACTTTATGGCACCCGAACTGCTCGAACTTCTTGAGCAGAGAAAAGTTGCCCTGCAACAGCAACGGCAGGCGGCATTAGCGAGGGCCGATCAACTCAACAAGCGGATCGGTCAAATGAAGAACCTGGTGAGAGCTGCGGTGCCGTCGGCCGATGCCCGTGTGGTCGAGGCTGAAAACCGGATCCGGGAAGCCCAGCAGAAACTCGAAGCCGCCAAGATCGATGTGACCACCGCGCTGCTCAACGTGGATCGGCACAGACAATTGGTCAAAGATGGTTTGGTCTCGCAGCGGGAACTCGAATTGACGATACAAACCGAAATCGCCTCAAAGGCTTCGTTGCAGGCGGCACAGGCCAATCTGCAGGCGGCCGAACAGGCGCGATCCGCCCTGTTTTTCGGCCGGGATCAAATCACCGCCGATGTGTGGCAAAAGCTGATTGATGCCGAAGCGGCGCGGGACCAAGCCGTGGCCGATGCCTCGAAGGCGTTAGACCAACTGGCTGATGTGTCCGTCCGGCAAGAAAATGCTCAACAGCGTATTGATCGGGCCCGGATCCTGGCGACGATGGACGGGACCGTCGTGAAGATGGCCAAGGTTGGAGTCGGCGAGACAGTGAAGCAGGGTGAGACGATCGTGACCCTGTCCCCCACCGCGTCCGATACGGCGATTGAAATGGTTGCTGAAGGATTGGATTCACCCTTGTTAGTTCCTGGCCGCAAGGTCAAGATCCTCTTTTTCGGAGTTCCCGCCATTCCGCTGCCGGCCTGGCCTAGTCTGATGGCCGGAACCCGTACCGGTATTATCAAGGTGGTCGACCAGATCGACGACGGAAAAGGCAATTATCGATTCTGGGTGGTTCCGGATCCCGAAGATTCCCAGCCATGGCCAGAACAATCACGCGTGCGGCAAGGCACCAAGGTGCTGGGTTGGGTCATCCTGAATCGTGTGCCTCTCTGGTATGAATTGTGGCGGCGGTTCAACTTCTTCCCGCCGGATTATATGGAACGGGACCCGAGCATTCTTGAAATATTCTCGCCCAGGACAACAGGGGCGGGTTTGAAGTAACCCCGCGACTGTCTCAAGAGGCAGGATCCAATAGCGCTGTTTCTGAACCGGAGGGGGTGGGAAACCACCCCCTCTGTGTTTTTCCCCCTCAGTCCATCACGTGGGTAAGACCGGTGGTCTGCCTCCTTCCATCACACAGGCACAGTCACCCTCCGTTCTGATGGACTTGACCGATCCAGCAGGACCCATTAAGTTGCTCACATCAGCCTCGATCGCTCATTCGAGATCATAGAAAGCACAAGGCAGGTACCTCATGGAAACAAGAAAACCCCGGCCACACCAGCACAGACACAGAAAAGACACGCGCAGGGAGAAACCCATCGTCGGGGTCCTCGGGGGAAGTAAGTCAGACTTCCCCATATTGGAAAAGGCGGGGGCACTGTTCGCCCAACTTGCGATCCCCTATGAGCTTCTTGTCGTCTCTGCCCACCGGACACCCGATCGATTATTTGAATACGCAGAAACGGCTCCTGGGCGAGGCATCGAAGTGATTATTGCGGGAGCGGGCGGGGCGGCACACCTGCCCGGCATGCTGGCGGCCAAAACTCACCTTCCGGTCATCGGCGTGCCGATCCCCACGGAACATCTTCGCGGCCTTGATTCCTTATTGTCGATTGTTCAAATGCCACGAGGGATTCCTGTGGCGACGGTCGCCATCGGTGGAGCGGAAAACGCGGCTCTCCTGGCGGCGCAGATCCTCGCCGGGAGATACCCCCACATTGGTCAGGCGGTCAAACAGTACCGGGCCGCCCAGACGGACAGTGTCCTCAATTCCGCAGAAGCCCAAGGGATGAGCCTCGGCAATCTTGGCGCGGACGAACTGAGTCGGAGATCGTGACGGCACAGATCCTTGAGCCTGGAGCGGTCCTTGGTGTACTGGGCGGGGGGCAATTGGGCGCCTTGTTCGCCGGCGCGGCGCGCCGTCTGGGCTACCGCGTCGCCGTGTGGGACCCTGACCGGGATGCGCCGGCCCATCAGCTGGCCGCGTACTCCTTTACCGCACCCTTTCTGGATGTGGAGACACGGGAGCGCTTCTCCCACACCGTACAGGCCGTCACCTATGAATGGGAGAATATTCCAGCCGACCTCTGCGAATGGCTGGAATTGCGGCATCCCGTCCGACCATCCGCATCCGTTCTCCGGATCATTCAAGACCGTGTTCAACAAAAGCGGTTCCTCGAGACTCATAACCTTCCGGTTGCCCCCTTCGCAGTGATCGAATCGCCAGATCAATTACCGCATGCCATCCAAGCCATCGGTAATCCCGCCCTGTGCAAGACCGCCCGTGCTGGGTACGACGGGAAAGGCCAATGGCTCATTCAAGATCCAGGTGATGCCGACCAGGTTTCGCGGGAGTTGCACGCCGGTACTCGCGATGGCCAGCGATGGATTCTTGAACAAGTTGTGGCGTTCGAACGAGAACTCTCCGTGCTCGTCGTCAGCGGATTGAATGGGGAATACAGGACCTATCCCCCTGTCGATAATCGGCATGAGCACGGCATCTTACGGCTGACTCTGGCACCGACATCCCTTTCTGCCGAAGCAGCTGCTCACGTGTCGAACCTTGCCGTGCAAGCCGTGTCGGCATTGAATTCTCCGGGCGTCTTCTGCGTCGAGTTCTTTCACACAGCCGATGGACAACTCTTCATCAATGAAATCGCACCCCGCCCTCATAATTCCGGTCACTACACGCTGGACGCCGCTACGGTCTCACAATTCGAGCAACAAGTCCGGGTCCTCTGTGGCCTGCCCATCGGTGAGGTCAAGCTGGTGCGTGCCGCGGCAATGGTGAATCTGATCGGGGACGAAGTCGGTGCCGTCACAGCGGGATCAGGATACAGCGACCTGATGGCAATTCCTGGGGCCCAGCTGCATCTCTACGGCAAACGGACCATCAAGGCAGGGAGAAAGATGGGGCATGTGACGTTCTTGGCTGAGGAACGATCAGCGGCAGAAGAACGGGCGTTGTGGCTTATGAAACAGCTGAGTGAAAGGTCCGTCAGTGCTCACGCCGGCGAACGTGTCTCGGTGAAAAAAACGGAACCTCGGAACGTTTGAACAGACCCACCAGAGCCATCCCCGCGACGAATCCTCCAATGTGCGCGAAGAAGGCCACCCCGCCACCCGTGGCACCCACGCTCATTCCTCCGCTGATCAATTGGGTGACAAACCACATGCCCAGCACGATGCCAGCCGGGATACGCGTCATTCCCACCGCTGGCAAGAGAACCAGCACGTGGGCACGTGGGAATAACAGAAGATAGGCTCCTAGCACGGCTGAAATGGCCCCGCTGGCGCCGACCATGGGGATGGGCGATGCCGGATCGGTGACGGCATGGCTGAGGGCCGCTAGTACCCCGCACAGCAGGTAAAACATGACATACTTGGCATGCCCCATGGCATCCTCGATGTTATTACCGAAAATCCACAGGTACAGCATATTGCCCAGCAGATGCATCCAGCCTCCGTGCAGGAACATGCTGCTGAGCAACGTCAGCGCGGCTGGGAATGCCGGGGAGACTTCTTCAGGGAGAGAGCCGGCGCCAAATACGACAGCAGGGATGGCGCCATACTGAAAGACAAACACATCACCGAGTTTCCCCGATAGACTGTTCTGGTAGAGAAAGACTGCCACACACATCACGATGAACAGCACGGTCACGAACGGGAATCGTTCGGTGGGATTATCGTCGTGAAGTGGAATCACGGTGAGGGCCTAAGGCGACCGCCGGCGGTCGGTGACCGCGCGCGGCAGCAACGGATTGGCGGGAAGCGTTCCATCGGTCCCCAAGGGAACTGAAAACCCAGCCGCGTGAGTATGCCCGCCTCCGCCGAACGAAGCGGCGATCCCTCCGACGTCCGTGCCGTCCTGGCGGGAGCGCATGCTGAAATATCGCCGCCCGTCGCGATCGTGCCAGATGATGCAAAAGGGATAATGGGGCGAGAGCCGTTCGCCGATCTGGCTTGTTAAGACGGCGCTTTGCACGGACGGAACAATTTCACCCTGAAACTCCACCATGATCGCTTGCGCCGCGAGTTTGCCGACCAGCTCATGTTCATAGCGAAGAATCGCCTGGCCTTCCCGCTCGAGCGTGCCTTGGGAGAACTGATCCCAGAGCTTGAAGTCGAATGGGTATGACGCGAGCGCCGCATTGATTTCCCGGCTGCCCGCCAAGGCCCAGGTCCAGAGATCCTTGTCTTGAACATACTGGAGCAGCCAGGGCGCGGGGGTCCCGTGGGCCCATTCCCATCCGAGCACCGCCCCCGACTTTGTCTGATCGAAATAGGCATAGGGTAGTCCCTGTAATGCCTGTTCTGCCGTAATGTGATGGTCGAGGACAAGCAGGTCCTTGGCCTCGGCCGCCATGGTTTCCAGAATGGGCCGCCCATAACTAAAATCGACGATGACGATGCGGCGATCCGCAAGGTCAGACGGGGGTGGGACGCCGTGTTTCACCGGCACAAAGCGAGTATCGGGGAATTGTTTCCAAATCGCCCATGCGGCTCCAAAGCCATCCATGCATTCGGCATGATAGAGCACGATGTCGGGAGGATCATGGAACCGGCGTGCGTAGGGGGAATCGCTCATCACAGTATGGGGAGAATACCATGGCCGGAATGCCGACTAAAGAGCGTTTCTCACCCTCCACCGGTCGGAGCGGGCTGGCCGGGCACGGGGTGAGGTTACAGCTGATTTAGATGGTCGATCAACTGGCGGAGACGGCCCGCGCTTCGCCGGTTGAAATTGAAGACCAGCCGGGGGAGGTCCCGCAGGCCTGGTTCATCCAGCTCTTCGTCAAGTGGGCCGCGCAACTCGAACCGTCCATCGGCCAGGAGGTCGCTGAACCGTTCCTGGATTCGCTCAAGCTGTTCGCCGGAGATCGGCGAGTGTAACCGCATTGCCAATTGCTGCCCGACGAATCGGATCGAGTGATAGCGGCGGTAGAAACGCAGGATATGATCGACGGCGGCGTCGGCTGAATTCGTGATCATGAAGAGACTGAGGTCTTCCTCATTGATCAGCTTCCGTTTCAAGAGCTGCTTGGTGATGAAGGCCGACCAGTCGTCCCAGTAGTCACATCCCGGCGCCTGCAGGCAGACAATCGGCTGAGGGTCGCTCTTCCCGGTTTGCGCCAGCGTCAGAATCTCAAACCCTTCGTCATGTGTGCCGAAGCCTCCCGGAAACAGCGCGATGGCGTTGGCTTCTTTTTGGAACATCAGTTTGCGGGTAAAGAAATACTTGAACGTGATCAACTTGGGATCGTCGGTGATGACGGTGTTGGCCCCCTGCTCGAACGGCAGCATAATATTGACGCCGAAACTGTTCTCGCGTCCGGCCCCTTCCTGACCGGCGCGCATGATACCGTCAGCCCCTCCGGTGATGACCATGAATCCCTGTCGGACCGCGGTTTGCGCGAACCGGAATGCCAATTGATAATTGGGATCGTCCGAAGGCGTCCGCGCCGAACCGAAGATGCTGACCTTCCGGCGATCGCGATAGCCGTGAAAGACCCCAAACGCATGGCGGAGTTCTTTTACCGCCCGATTCACGATTTTCACGTCTAGCAAATCGAGGTGCGCGTCATGCAGTTTGAGCACGCCCGTCAACAGTTCCTTGATCAGGGCCGCGTGCAGGTCGTCCTCCGGGCTCTCGAGCAGTGTGCCGATCTGGTGCAGGATCTCCTCTTTCGACAAGGGGGATCGCGGTCGAAGCTGCTGGACTTTGCTGGGCGCGTTCATGGGTCTCCTCTGGCCTCTGGTTCAGTTGAGGGGAAATTCTATCAATGGATCGCGGATTGGTCAAAGAACCTTCAAAGATGGGCGGGGTCTAGTACAGATCGGACGATGGGGGCGAATGCTGAAGCACCCACGCTTTGATCGTTGATTGGTCCGTGGACGAGAGTTTGACGAATTGGATATCGACCGCGCCCGCAGCGGTCCGAGACGGCTTGACGCCCCCACGCCCGTAATCAGACACGACCTGGCCTCGGATCGTCAGCGGTCTTGCCAAAGAGGGGAGGGAAAAGTTTAAGATGACGGACGCGTCGGAGAGCAGCGAGGTCGAAGGCTCCACGAGCGCGCCGACATGGCTGATCTCGACGATCGTGGCGTGGAACTCGGATCCGGGCTGGTTTCCGTCCGTCACCCGAAGAGTCGCCGGGATGTGCACGAGACAACGTTTCGGGGCCAGGATCAAATCCCGTGCTGTCAGGACACCGACCGGCTGCGCCTGTTTGGTGACGATCAAGATCGGGGTGCCGTTCGTCATCATCATCGTCGATGCGTCGTCCGCCGCTCGATCGTATTCGATAAATTGGACTGGCCGTGTCATGATCGTGCGGACTTCGATGTCGTCGGGCTCCAGACCTTGCGCGACCACTTTCTTGACGATGTCGGTCGGGGTCATGAGTCCGAAACTGGACTCCGTGTCCTTGACCAGCAGGCAGGGCGTCTGCTCCCGTTCCAACAGGGAGGCCGCCTCGGTGACGGAGACATCGCCGGGAATCTGAACTACACCTGGTGTCATCATGTGTGCAACCACGGGGTTTTGGTGAATGGCAGGGGTTGGCCGGGTTTTCTCGTCGCTCGACATCGATCAGCCCGGTCCTTTCTTCCGAAACAGCCGGGCGTCCGGCCCCTGCGATGTACGGCAAGTATAGCAGAAGGTTTCTAAGGCCCATGATTTCCACAAACCCTTGTCAGTCAACGGTTTCCAGGAATAGAATGGGGTCCAATTTTGGCCGTGAGTGAGCGTATCTGAATGGCTGCGCTGAATGCCGTGGAGCAGGTGTTTCTCCGTCGTCTTGGGCTGATCCAGGTTCATGGCCTCGGCCTCTCCGTCGACGTCTATTCGCCGGACCTTCCTAGCTTGCTCGGAGCACTGCGCCGCCGTCAAGTCCGACCGGCCTATCTGGAGGTGTTTCGCGCGGCTCCGGCGGCGCTGGCCATGGTCAGAAGCCAGGCCGGTGACGGCTTGCTGACGTATCATGGCGAAGGCTTGTGGCTGACTCAGCCGGATCTTGCCGGCGATCCGGCATTCCCACAAGAGGTTCGCGAGGTTGCCGGACATCTCCAGACGCTGGACAGTGCCTGGTTGAATCACGAATGCGCGACGAAATCCATTGCGGGGTATTCGTTCGGGACCTATCTTCCTCCGCTGTACACAGAGTCAAGCGCCGCCATGGTGGCCGAGAATACACGGCTCGTGCAAGAACTGCTCGACCGACATTGCCGCCTCTCAAGCGGGGCGGCACCCTTGGTCTTGCTGGAAATGCCGCCGCTCACGTACTTTATCGCCGGGACCGTCGATGTCCCGATGTTTTTTCAGCTGGTTGTCCGGAGCACTCCTTGTGGGCTTGTGCTGGATGTTGGCCATCTGTGGACCGTCTATCGGTATTCAGGCGCGTGGCAAGCGGTCTCGCTGGCGCAATTTGTGAAGACGTTTCTGGATAATTTCCCCATGCATCGCGTGGTCGAGATTCATGTGGCGGGGCTTGCCCCTCACGAATCGAGTTCGGCCGCTCAGTCGGAGCTGTCCAAGAGGACCGGCGATGGGTCCCTGCCGGTGTGGACCGATGCGCATGCGGCTCCCATCCCACCGGTGCTCTTCGAAATCCTTGATCAGATTCTGAGCCATCCGGGCTTGACCAGTCTGCGGGGCCTGGCCTTGGAAGTCGACACCAAGCCGGTCGAATTGATCGTCGAGGAATTTGCCCAATTCGCCGAGCGCTATCGCATGGTTCCGTTTCCAGAAACAGTCCTTCCTGTGGCCTCCGACGAGCAGGCAGTTTGGTTGCCGGAGGAGGAACGGCTGCCCGACGCGGTCGCGCGCGGGTTGGAGGAGGCCTATGATCGCTATGCCCGCGTGGCGGTCGGCCGAGCCGATCCGCTGGGAACGGAATGGACACACCCCACCGCCTGTGCCGATGAGCTCGACCGGTATCGGTCCATCTATCTTCCCTATGAGATTCTTCACTGGGGTGGCGATGTAGAATCGATGTTCCCGGAGTCGTGCCGCCGGCTGGCCGGGCAGGGGGTGCCGCTCTCACGGTTTGTGCCCTTTTGGTTTAGCCGGCCGCGGCCGCGGTCCCCGTCCTATGACTTTTTTCTGGTGAAGATCGAGCGGTTTATCGAATTCGTCCATGAAGAAGCGCCGGAATTGGCCGGTATCGCCCAACAAGAAGCGGACGAACTCAGAGGGGCGTACGAGGTTGCCAATGCGCCTCCGGTCCAGATCATGAGTGAACGCCCATGAGCTTTTGGCTGACCCTCCCTCGTCCGATCATTGGTCTGTCCCCGATGGACGGCGTGACCGACTCGAGTTTCCGCTCCGTGATCGCGAGGCAGGGCAAGCCCGATGTCACGTTCACGGAGTTTACGCACGTGCACGACATCTGCCATGGGCCGGAGAAATTACTGGACACCCTTGTCTACAGTGACATCGAACGTCCAATGGTGGCACAACTCTACGGGAACGATCCGGCGTTGTTTTATCAGGCTGCGCACGCGGTCTGTGAGCTGGGATTCGATGGGTTGGATATCAACATGGGCTGTCCGTCCAAGAACGTGGCAGCCTCTGGATCGGGCGCCGGGCTTATCAGAACGCCGGCTGTGGCCAGTGCGATCATGCAGGCCGCCCGGCGTGGAATCGAGGATTGGGCCGGTGGGCATACGCTCGAGCAGGTCGGGTTCAAATCGGCCAGGATGGCGGCTTTTCGGCGGATGAATGAAGCGCGTGGCGAGGCCCATTCAACCGTGCGCCGTTCCATCCCCCTCTCCGTCAAAACGCGGCTCGGCTATGACTCGGTTGTGGTGGAAAGCTGGATCGAGCATCTGTTGGCAGAGCGGCCGGCGGTGATCTCCCTGCATGGCCGGACGCTTCGGCAGATGTACCGCGGCGAGGCCGATTGGTCCGCCATTGCACGGGCGGCGGCTCTGGCGAAGGGGACGGGGACGTTACTGTGTGGAAACGGAGATCTTCACAGCTTGGACGAGGTGGTTGCGCGTGTCCGCGAAACCGGAGTGGACGGCGTGCTGGTGGGGCGGGCCGTGCTCGGCGCGCCGTGGTTTTTCCGCACGAAAGAGCAGGTCCGTGTACTCGCCTGTGAGGCGAACAGATTTTGTCCCGACGTCTGTTCCGGGGATGCCATCTCGCTCAACCAGCGGTTTGCGGTGCTGTTGGATCATGCCCGGCAATTTGAGGGGCTCTGCGGCGAGCGGCAATTCCATCGGATGCGCAAACACCTGGGCTGGTATTGCAAGGGATTTCCCCATGCCGCCGCGCTGCGTGCACGGATGTTTCGTGTGTCGTCAGTGCGTGAGATCGAAACCTTGCTCGACGAGTATCGAGCCCAACGAATTCTGGATTCGACTGAAGCTGAATCGATCGACAGCAGGGATGAGAGCGAACCGATGCCGGCGTCACGATGCAGTTAGTGTTGGCGTCCACGTCCCCTCGCCGGCGTGAGCTGCTTGCGCTTCTGGGAGTGTCCTTCCAGGTTGCCTCTCCGTCCTGTGAAGAACGCCCGCTGGCCGGCCTGTCACCCCGTGAGCACGTCGAACGCTTTGCGCTCGAAAAGGCTCGCTCTATTGCCGACAGAAGGCCGGGCGCTCTCGTGTTGGGCAGTGATACCGTGATCGAGCTGGATGGCCGCTTGTTGGGCAAGCCCCGTGATCTTGACGGGGCGCGTGACATGCTGACGGCTCTCGCCGGCCGGCCGCATGAGGTGCACACGGCGGTAGCCCTGTGCAGCCGGATACAGGCGGTTGAATCGGTCGAAGTGGCAACAGCCACGGTGTCTATGCGTGCGGACGTCGATGGCTCGATCACACGATATCTTGCCACCCAGGAATCGTTGGGCAAAGCCGGGGCCTATTCGATTCAAGGTGCGGGAGGAGACCTCATTGAGCGGGTCGAGGGAGACTTCACAACCGTGGTGGGGTTGCCGTTGACCGTGGTGGCTCGGCTGCTCGGGTCTGTCGGGTATTCCATTCCGCGCAGTGTGGAGGAGATCTATCGGCAGCAGCCTTACCCGAACTGGAGCCGGTTCATAGTGTGATTGCATCGCGCGCGCTGTTCTCCTACAATGCGTTCGCCGTTTTCTCTCCACGTCCATCTGTGTGTCGGAAGCATGATCAGGTTGGGAAAGGAAGGCATGAGGTTGTACAGAAACACGATCGCAGGGGTGGTTATCGGGCTGATCGGATTTCTTGCGACAGGGAGTGAGACGGCGCGCGCCATCGATGTGAAACTGTCCGCCGATGAGGCGCAAAAGGCGCTTGAGGCCGGCCGCGTTCCGATGGAGAAAGCCGCGCTTCCCGATGAGGTCAAAAAGGTGCTCCAACAGGCCTCCTTGACCGCTCGTGTGGGCGCTGATCCTGAGAAGGACCCGTGCGGCGCCAGCGCGATCCTGCGCACCAAGCGGTATCGGCTGGAGGCGTTCGGCCGTCAGGAAGCCGTGGAGTCAAAGAAACGCAAGGCCGACGTACGCATGCCGGAAGAGTTCATCAAGAAAGTGATGGACATGCCCAATATGGAGGTCGAGATCCAGCTCTGCGGCGAAGATGAGTATTTTGCCGAAGGGGTCGTCATCGAATTGCAGCAAGGATCGAAGCGCGTCAAGCCGATCGATATCGGCAAAGCCGACCGAGGACGAAAAAACGAGGGCAACGGTCCGGCCTTTCGCTCCCGGTTCACCGCGCTCTTTGCCTACGAGCAGTTTGATCCGACCGCCAAATCCGTGTTCGTCGTGAATCTGCAAGATGGGCAGGAGGCTAGAATCCCTGCCGACTTCTCGAAAGTGAAATAATCCCGAGGTCCGCTCAGGTCTTCACACCGTCAGACTCACACGTTCCGTCACGCACGCGTCACGATCCCGTTCTTGACACTATCCCAGCCCGTTCTTTAGGCTTCGACAACTTCTGTGTATACCGCTCGGAGAAGGGGAGCCGGTGAGTAAGCTCGCGGTTGTCGATATCGGAACCAACTCCATTCACTTGGTGCTGGCGGAGATTCTGCCGGACGCCAGCTACAAAATCCTTGATCGATTCAAAGATATGACGCGATTGGGGGACGGAGCATTTGCCAGCAGGCAGCTCTCCGATGCCGCAATCTCCCGCGCAATGACCGCGCTCAAGACCTTGGTGACGCTTGCCCGCAACAAAGGGTTCGACCGCACTATTGCCGTGGCGACCAGCGCGGTGCGCGAGGCCCGGAACGGCGGAGAATTCGTCAACCAGGTGGCGGAACTGACTGGGTTGACCGTCCGGGTGATCAGCGGCATCGAAGAGGCTCGGCTCATTTTCCTGGGCGTCAAGCACAGTGTCGCGCTTTCTGAGGAACCGGCCTTGGTCGTCGATGTCGGTGGGGGCTCGGTGGAACTGATTGTGGGCAACCGGGACGCCATGATCCATGCCAAGAGCCTCAAGCTGGGGGCGATTCGCCTTCTCGATCAGTTTCTGCCGAAGACGCCACCCCCGCCGTCGATGTTGCGCGCGCTTGAAGAGGCGGTCTCCACACAACTGAAGACGGCGCTCGACGCCTTTCCAATCAAGACATTCCAGTCAGTGTGTGCCACCTCCGGGATGGCTGCGAATCTGGCCGACATCATCTGTCTCAAACAGACGGGGCGATCCCTTCCCCAGCAGAACTTGGCGAGGGTGGCGTTGAAAGATCTGCGTCTTCTGGAGGGCGAGCTATCGCGCGCGTCACTGAAGGCCAGGCTGGCGATCCCCGGCCTGGATCCCAAGCGCGTTGACACGTTGCTGCCCGCCGCCGTGGTGTTCCGGCGTCTGCTGGAATTGACGGGCCAGGACGAACTGGTGCTTTGCGACAAGGCCATTCGCGAGGGCGTGATCTATGACTTCATCGCCAAACACCGCGAAGGGCTCAAGGCCGAAAGAGACTTTCCCGACGTGCGCCGGCGGAACGTCATCGGGCTGGCCCGGCGCTGCCAGGCTCCCGAAGTCCACTCTCTGCACGTCGCCGACCTGGCGCTCCGCTTGTTCGACCAGACCACACGGTTGCACGGACTCGGCCCGCGTGAGCGCGACTGGCTCGAATACGCCGCCATCCTCCATGATATCGGGTACCTCATCAATCCCCGGCAGCACCACAAGCATGCCTATTACCTGATCATGAACAGCGATCTCGGAGGGCTGACCGCTGACGAGGTCGGGGTCATCGCCAATGTCGCCCGCTATCACCGGCGGGCGGTGCCGGGCCTCAAACACCAGGGATTCGAAAGCCTCACGCCCCGCATGAAGCGCGTGGTACGGATCCTCTCTTCGTTGCTCCGCATCGCCGACGGGCTCGATCGGACCCACTTTTCGGTGGTGCGGACGGTGAAGGTGAAAGCCGGGAAGACCATGACCATCGAAGCGACGGTGACCGGCGACGCAGAAATGGAACTATGGGCGGCCAAGAACCGGGCCGACTTGTTTCAGCAGGTGTTCCGCCAGCGCGTGCGCTTCACCGAAGTCGTCAATGAGAAGGAATCGCCATGACCGACCTGCATCATTCATGAACGTTTCCACTGCACCCGCCGATACTCCGCTACGACAAGCCTGGCCGCGGTGTTCGCACGACCAGGCGGGCAGGCGCACCCGTCACGACCTCTGGATCGAGGTCGCGGCCTTTCCGTTCCCCAATATCCGCAACTGCATCGGCTGAAGCCACCACCGGAGTTTCCCTTGGCCCGGCGTGGGACCATCCGGCAGATGGATGAGCGCGGCTCCGGATTTTTTGAGTGCCAGACCGGTGATCGGTTTCCCGACGAGCAGGACGCCTGCCACCCCTCCCAGCAGAGGCTCGTGGCCCACGCAGACCACCGTCGACTCCGCAGGCATCGAGCGGAGCCAGGCTACGACCTGTTCCGGCGACGCGCCGGGGGCGAGTTCGTCGCGCGTCTCGACCTTGAGGGTGGGACAGACGGCGGAGCGCAACAGGCGGGCCGTGTCATATGCGCGGACCATCGGGCTGCTGCACAGGCGGGTTGGCCTGCACCCCAGTGCGGCCAATCCGGCAGCTGCTTGGCGGACACGTTTTTTTCCCTTTTCGGTCAAGGGCCGATTCTCTTCCGAGCCGTCCCACTGCTCGGCTTCGACCGCGATCCCGTGCCTGACGAGTAAACAATCCATCAACGGCTCCGTCTGGTGCGCGTCAAGAGGTGATCGTACGTGTTTAGGGCTGTCCTGACAAGGATCTGCCCTCTGCGACTAATTCACACCAGGACTCCAAGTCAGAAAGCAACGGCTTGGGTTGGTAATGGGCCTGGTTTTGAGGAGCGAAGGCTAGACTTCAATCGGAGCGAGACTCTCACGCCATTCCCTGATCCGACAGTTTGTAGCCCAGCGATTTCACCGAAATGATGGCGTGGTCGAGCATTGGGATCTTGAGCTTCAACCGGCGGATATGCACATCCACCGTTCGCGTCGTCCCATAATAATCATACCCCCACACGGCGTTGAGCAGCACATCGCGGGTCAGTACGCGGCCCGGATGACGCAACAAGTGTTCGAGCAAGCCGAATTCTTTAGCCGTCAGCGACACCTCTTTCCCGCTCACGGTCACTTCGTGTCGGGATAGGTCCATGGCAAGCGGGCCGAATTTGAAGGCTGATTGCCGGTCGTCAGGCTCCCGGCCGAGTCGGCGGAAGAGGGCTTTCACTCGAGCCACCAGCGTTTTGGGACTGAACGGCTTTGTGACATACTCGTCGGCGCCGAGTTCCAGCCCGACGATGATATCTGACTCCTCCGCCTTCGCGGTGAGCATAAGGATCGGGAGCAAAGCGGTATCCGGGGCACTTCGAATCTTCTTACAGATCTCTGTGCCATCCATTTCGGGGAGCATCAGGTCGAGAATAACAAGGTCTGGATGCTCGGACTTTAACAGTTTCAGGGCCTCGCCCCCTGACTTCGCGACGCTGGTCTGAAACCCTTCCTTCTCCAGGTAGAATTTCACCAACTGTGCGATATCCGCCTCATCTTCAACGATCAGGATCTTCTTGGGGGCTTTATCCGACATGCTTCCACCATGCAGACGTGTAGGAGAGCTTGTGCTGCTCAGCGAATCAAGCGAGCGCTCGTAATTCGTATTCGAAGCCACGCCGCTGCAGCCGAATCAATGCGTGACGGCTGAGATCGTCCACGAGCAAGAACACCTGGTTCCAGGTGAGCTCGGGGAAGCAAGCCGGGAGCTCTTCAAGCGAGATACACTGCCGTTCTTGAACGAGCGTCAGTAGCTTAGCCGAAGACTGTTGAGTCATTGCACGCCTCCCATATGTTAGAGATCAACGCGCACAGGATCGTCAGGCCCTGTGCGCAGTGTCGGACTCCATCGAACAGCCATGACGCGAACCGCGCTGAGAATCAGCAGAATCCCGCTGAGAGCCGCCAGTGCTTGCCAGTCTCCCCCTTTGAACCATTGGGAGATGACTTCGGTCAGCATGACGACCAGGATCGTATCCACGATGAATGTCACCTTGACGCGACCCTCCTGGAAGTAGGTGACAGTGGTTTTGAACACCTCGACGAGGGCCAGCAACATGAGTATGTTGACGATAACTTGGCGCAGGACAACCTCGGACGAATGATCAAGGAGGAGCCGAATGTCCCATAACGTCTTCAGCGCCCCGCCGGTGAGGGCGGTTAAGAGCGTAACAATCACCAAACTGAGCACCCCTTTCATGCCTCTGCTCCATACTTCTTGGAGATCGAGGTGGGTGAGCCGGTGCCATAAGACTTCACCGTCAAACAGACGGACTGCTTCGAGGTTCGGCATGACTTCCTTTCGATTTCTCGTTGAACATGAAGATATCGCGCTCTCGTTCCAAGGCGATGACGAGGAGGTAAAGGTCTTGTTAACTGCATTGGCCCACTTAGGAGGGTTGTGGTGCCTGTCGAATCGGAAGGGTAAAGGCGATCCGCCCTTGCATGGAAAAGGCGAAGGGACGTGATCGGGCGAAATGAACAATTGGATAGAGGCTGCCCAGGATAGCAGGCAGCCAGTCCACGAAGCCTCAAAAGTCGTCGATGGAGACCGGTCGGAGAAAGTCCCGAACCGATACCAATCCGATGAGCGCTCCCCCCTTGGTCACACCGAGGTGGAGGGTGTGATGCTTGTCCATGAGGTCGGCGGCTTCCGTCAATGGCCGCCTCTCCTCAATGCCCGGCACGGGGCTACTCATGATCTCTTCCACAGGCACAAAGTACGGTGCTCTTTCCGCTCCCACGAACTTCTTGACGATATCCGATTCGGTCAGGATGCCAACAATTTTCGCTTTGCGTGTAATGAGCACGCTCTCCACATTACACACCCGCATTAATCTTGCGGCCTCGACGACCGAGGTGCCCGCCTCTACTGTCACCGGCTCTGTCCGCATTAAGTTGCCTACAGTCACCATCTGATCCTCCATTTATATATATTTGTGTATTGCTAGCAGGGTACCAACGTGTTGTTGCGGAAGTGTTAGGCAGGTGTTTCAAGCTGGTTAACTTATCGAGGAAGAAGGAGGATGAATGCTCTTTCCTCACGAGAGCCGGTGGGGCGCGCGTTCCCCATTCCGACTCTCGTCTGATCGTGTCCATTCACTGTCGAGACTCCTCTGCGTACAAGCCTCTTGGCCTAATCGCGCCACGTCAATACCAATGTGTACGTGAGTCCCACCATGGTGCTCAGCAAGAGCACTTCGATCATCCATGTCGCCATCGTTGCTCACCTCCCTTCTCGTTGCGACCGTGTCGTCTGTAGTTAGCACCATCCCGATCGTCACGAGGCAATCCTATCGAGCGAATGTGTCTTCCTGCTCGCGATCGTGCTAATTCTGGGTAAACAAAAGACTGGGCTTGTGATGACCAGGACAGTGGGTGAGCAGTGATGGTCGTCCAGCGTGGCCGTCGCCCACGTTCGTTCAATTGATTGAGGGCAGGGCGGGAAGATCAGAGTCGTTCAATGTCAGCTGCGAGCGTGCGGTCAAGCCGTTTCAACAAGGCTTGCCCCCTGCGCGTCCCGTTTCCTAACCGCGAGGCGCGCTGATTGTTCTTTCGAGGAATCCAGCCTTTGTACAATCTCCAACTCGGAGATGGGCGTGTCTCCATGAGCGCTTGCTGGACAGGAAGCAACGATGTGCGGAAGGTTCGAGCGTCATCGTCATTCAAAATCATTGTCCATCCCTCCTGAGTGACACAGATGGTGACAACGATGACGATCGTGCGTTAGGGCCGAGTTACATGGACGTTACAGGGGAATAAACTTTTGCACGGAAAGATGCAGAAATCTGGGGGGCAATACCGCGAGTGATCCTGCTTACGCAATGGGCTCGTTGAGCCTGATCGTATAGAGGTAGTGATACAAGCCTGCGCGCTCCATCAGTTGCGTGTGTGTACCTTCTTCCACCAGCTTGCCTTTATCCAGCACCAGAATGCGGTCGGCGCGTTGGATGGTCGATAGTCGGTGGGCGACCACGAAGGTCGTCCGTCCCTTCATCAGGCGATCAAGGGCGTCCTGTACCAGCCGCTCCGATTCGGTATCGAGCGACGAAGTGGCTTCATCTAACAACAAGATACGCGGGTTTTTGAGGATCGCCCGCGCGATCGCGATGCGCTGGCGCTGTCCGCCTGACAGGTTGACGCCTTTTTCACCAACGATGGTGCGATAGCCGTCGGGAAGACCTGTAATGAAGTCATGGGCATGCGCGGCCTTGGCGGCTTCCTGCACTGCCGGGTCATCCGCATCGGGATTTCCATACCGGATATTGTCGAGGATCGTTCCGCCGAACAGAATCGTTTCTTGGGGCACGAGCGCCAATTGCCGATACCAGCTTTCGACGTTCGCCTGGCGGAGATTCTTGCCGTCGACGGTAATGTGCCCTTCTGTGGGATCATAGAAGCGATGTAACAGGTTGATCACGGTCGTCTTGCCCGCGCCGGTCGGGCCGACCAGGGCGACGACCTCGCCGGGCTTGGCTTCGAAGGACAGGTGCGAGAGAACAGGGTGGCGAGGGTCGTACGAGAAGCTGACGTCTTCAAAGTGCACGGCGCCGTCGACCGATGAGACAACGTGTGCACCGGGCTGATCGTGAATGTCCGGGTTCACGTCAAGAATCTCAAACACCCGCTGCATCGCGCCCTGAGCTTCTTTGATTTGTGCGAAGACGCGGGCCCCTGAGCTGAAGGGGCCTATCAGAATGCCGGCAAATAGCACGAAGGCAAACAGATCGCCGGGGGTGACTGTGCCGTCGATGACTTGCCGGCCCCCATACCACATCACGGCGGCGGCAGCTGAAAACGTGAGCAGGCTGATGGCGGGAATAAACAGCGCCATGATTCCTGCGCGTCGCATGGTGAGTTGCAGCGTGCGGTCAATCTGGGCCGAGAAGCGTGTCTCTTCCCGTTTGGTCTGGACGAACGATTTGACGATGCGGATGCCGGAGATCACTTCCTCCGCCAGCGTGCTGAGGGCGGCGGTATGGTCCTGCATAGACGTGGAGAGCGCTTTGAGCCTGCGGCCGAACAGTTTCGCGACCAGCACCAGCACCGGCAGAAGGAGCAGGATCAAGAGGCAGAGCCGCCAATTCATGGTGAGGAGAAAGGCGATGCCTCCCACGAGCGTCACCAGCTGTTTGGCGCTGTCGATGGGGGTTTCCGTCACGACGGTTTGGATGACGGTCACGTCGCTCATCAGGCGCGAGAGCAATTCGCCGGTGCGGCGGCGCGCAAAAAATCGGAGGTCGAGCGTCTGCAAGTGGGCGAAGAGGTGCCGGCGAAAATCGGCGACGATTCGCTGGGAGACCCAGGCCGTTAGATAACTATGGCCCATTGAACACAGACCTTGCAGCAGCACGAGTCCCATAAAGACCGCGATCAGCTCTGTCATCTGCTCGGCATCGTGACGCACGGTGATGACATCCCACAGGAGCCCGGCCAGGCGGAGCAGGGCGAGGTTGACCGCCGCCACACCCATGACCAAGAGTCCGGCTGCAAGCATGCGTGGCACGTAGGGCCGCACGAACGGCAAAAATCGTCTGAACATCAGCATGGCGGACAACAGTGGGTGGTGACGGATTGGTGCGGATGTTTGGCTGACGGGAGCATGCGACAGCGGACGCCGGACGCAGCACGGACGGGAGCGGTCACTGGCGAGCTAGCCCGCATAATTCATGAACATTTCTACTGCAACCGCCGATACGCCGCTGCGACCAGCTTGGCCGCGTGCTTCGCGCGGCCAGCGGGCAGGCTCGCCCTTCGTGACCTCCACATACTGTTTCAAGTATGCGTCGGGCTCTCAGGGCTCCGCATGCCCGTCTCGCCTGGCGTCTTGGCGGTTTCGTCACGAACCGTCATGAATAATGCGGGCTAGAGTTGTACGACGGACTCGATGAGGTTCTTGTTGATCGCCACAAAGTCGGACCGCTCTTTGTCGTCGATCACGACGTCGGTCAGGCTGATGAACAGACGCACTTCCTCGTTGATCGCGTCGGAGACACGATTGCGCATCGGAGGGACCAGGAAATCGCCCACATACGTGCAATTGACCGTCCGGATGCGGACTTTCCTTCCTTCGGGCACAGCCTCCTCCCTGGTGATGGACTGTGGCTAGCTCTTGCGCCGAAGGAATTTTTGACGCTGGCGCAGCTTCTTGTACTTGTGCTTGCGCATTTTTTTTCGGCGTTTTTTCAGTACACTCGACATGTTGTAATTCTCCTGGGGGGCGGAGTCTAGAGGCTTTCGGCGCAAAATGCAAGTGAATGCCGGTGGTTGGTCCGGATCGAACATTGGCCCGGAGGGGCATAGCAGTCTCTCTCTTGACCCCTCGTTTGCCGACTTTCTATACTGCAGTCATGAACTGGTATTGGCCGTTGGGTACGTTCTCGCGCTGGTCATTCGTCGGATGGATCGCCGTGCTCGTTGTGGCGGCCGGCGCCTGTTCATCCAAAGCTCCGCCATACCCGTCTGATCATGCACGCATCCAGCGCATCGATCGGGCGGTGGACGCGTTACGGAGTGCCTACCAAACGAAGGATTATTCGTCGTTCAAGTCCCTTATGCTGCAGGAGGAGTCCCTGGATGTCTTGCGAAGGAACGCCAAAGCCGACTTTGATGCGTTTCACTCGATCTCCCTCGAATTCAAGATCGAACGGATCATGATCGAGGGCGAGAGTATTGATGTGTATGTCCGCTGGCAGGGGCTCTGGAAGAAAACGTCCGAGGAACTGGGGACACGCCAGCGCGGTCATGCGCGTTTTCAATGGACCGGGACCGGTACGATTTTGCTCCGCGCGGCTCAGGGCGATCTGCCGTTCGGCATGATAGCCAAACAAGCGTTGTCCGAGTCCCTTCCCTCCCAGCCCGGTGTGCAGTAGCGATCCGATGCGGCGTCTTCCTCCACAAGCGGACTTTCTCGTGATCGGCAGCGGGGTCGCCGGTCTCCGCGCGGCGCTTGAGCTCAGCCGCGAAGGCCGGGTTGCGATGCTCACCAAGGGCCATCCGTTGCAAAGTAACTCCATTTTTGCACAGGGCGGAGTCGCGGTGGCGTTGAGCGAGGAAGACGACGTGGCGATCCATTTGACGGATACGATGAAGGCCGGCCATGGATTGTGCCGGCGTGAGGCTGTGCGCGTGCTCGTCGAGGAAGGGCCGGCTCGGATTCAAGAACTCATTCGATGGGGCGCCAAGTTCGACAAGACAGGCGGAAAGTTTGCCTTTGCGCGAGAAGCGGCGCATAGCCGCAGCCGAATTCTCCGTGCCCGGGGCGATGCCACGGGCAATGAGATGGTGCGTGTCTTAATGGCGCAGGCCGGTCGGCACAAACGGATCCATCGACTGGACTACCATTTCACCGTGGATCTGGTCGTGGAGGATGGCCGGTGTTGCGGAGCGGTCGTGCTGGAGGAACACTCCGGCGAACAGTTCATTCTTCCCGCCAAAGCGGTTGTGCTTTCGACCGGCGGGGCCGGCCAGATCTATGCCCGAACGACCAACCCGCCGAATGCGACCGGTGACGGGATGGCGATGGCGTTCCGGGCTGGCGCGCAGCTCCAGGACATGGAGTTCGTCCAATTTCATCCGACGGCGCTCTACGTGCCGTCGAGTCCGCCGTTTCTTTTATCGGAAGCGATGCGGGGTGAAGGTGGGCAGTTGCGTAATCACACGGGCGAGGCCTTCATGCCGCGCTATCATCCGCTGGGCGCCTTGGCTCCCAGAGACATCGTGGCTCGGGCGATTTGGGCGGAAATGGCGGCGACCAAATCGCGCCATGTCTACCTCGATGTGACGCACCTGGGGGCTGATTTTGTCAGGCGGCGCTTCCCTACGATTTATTCAACGTGTCTCCGCTACGACATTGATATTACGGAGGAGTGGATTCCGGTGTCTCCGAGCGCGCATTACATGATGGGAGGAGTCTGGACCGATCCCAATGGTGCGACGACGTTGCCCGGCCTCTTTGCCGCCGGTGAGGTGGCGTGCAGCGGTGTGCACGGCGCCAACAGACTTGCGAGCAATTCCTTGTTGGAGGGATTGGTGTTCGGCATGCGGGCGGGCGCGGCAGCCGTGGCGTGGGCCTCCAACCAAACCCCGCCGGATTTGGCTGGGCGGGCGGCGGCATTGCGGCAGGAGCAACGGCACCGGCTGGACGATGCGGAAAAATTGCGCAACTCGCTCCGTCGAACCATGTGGGGGCAAGTCGGCATCATTCGCTCTCGTGAGTCGTTGATCCGTGCCACGGCTCAGCTTTCACGGTGGGCACGCATGGTCTCGAAGGCGTTTGCCACGAGGGCGGACCTTGAGGTGAAAAACATGGTTCAAGTGGCGCTCTGCGTCGCGGAATCGGCGCTCTGGCGGGAAAACAGTGTGGGCGCTCACTTCCGATCGGACTTCTCCGAAGCCAAGCGGTCAGGTTGGAAGCACCATAGCCAGGTTGCTCTGGGACAACCGGCTATTGAACAGGAGAGACGGAAAAGCCGAGGGATTGTGGTGGCGCTGCGGCCTCCTGTGGCGCGATGACGTGGCCGGTCGCAGCGAGGTCTCGCAGGAGGAACGTTCGGTAATAGCGCAGGACCTTGCGGACGTACTGTCTGGTTTCATCAAACGGTGGAAGCGTGCGGTACCGGTCCACGGCATGTTCCCCCGCGTTATAGGCCGCCAGGGCGAGTGGCAGGTTCCCGCGAAATCGGTCCAGCAGTTGCCGGAGGTATTTCGTGCCTCCGCCGATGTTGTCCTCAGGGTCGTACAGATCTCGCACCTCCAGCCTGACGGCAGTTTGCGGCATGAGCTGCATCAGCCCCACCGCCCCGGCTCTCGACACCGCGTGAGGGTCGAAGTCCGATTCGGCTTTGATGACAGCCCGAATGAGTGCCGGATGCAGTTGATGCTGGCGTGAAAACCGGCTGATCATCGGCGCGAGCTCTTGTTCCGAGATCGTCTGGTGTAATCGATTCGGGACAATGTCAACCCGGCGGTAGCGCGCATCGGAGGGCACGTTGGTCAGAGAAATAGTCCCTTTGGCATCGATGTATTGATAGATTTCCCCTTGGGCAACCGTCATTCCGGCAAGCAGAAGGTATCCCCCCGCGAGGAGGCCGACCAGGGAGGGCCGGGCCGGGAAGCGGGACTGTGTCGGTGATTGCGGCATGGTCAAACGATAACAGTCTTCAATCTTCTGTCAAGAAATTGCAGATCCTGTGCCGTGGGGGCGGCTGAAAAACAAGAAATCAAACAATGGGTTAGGAATTTGCTACAAGGAGGATGGTTCCAGAAATCGTTCCCGAGCTCCCGAAAACAGGTTGCGCAGCATCTGGGTCAGAGGGCCCGGTTTTCCATTCCCGATCGGTCGGTGATCAACGGAGGTCACCGGCATGATTTCCATACTGGTATTGGTCACAAAACATTCGTCAGAGTGATAGAGCTGCGC
>VGXE01000003.1 GCA_016873455.1 Nitrospira sp.
CGTGGCATAACACACCGCGCTTGACTCGACCGTCTCGTTGCTGCTCTTCTCACGCATGGTGGCGTATCCTTTCCCCTCGGCGGTAACCGAGGCGTTGGTTGAGTGTTCAACCGAAAGGGTACGCCGCTGTTATCCTATTTCCACACCTAAAGATGATACCTCCAGACGCCGGACCAGGTGTACTATGACCATCTGACGACACGGCAGACCGCCGCGTAGTCAGCTATCCGCCAGGCGCCACTTAAGAATGGGCCGATACTGTCCAACCAACCGGAGCCACCTCTGAGCGAGTAGCCGATCGGTTTCTTGCAGCTGATGTTCGAATTGGTGTATCGCGTCTTCTTGCCGCCGGTGCTGCGACACGTCGCGCAAGGTGCCCAATGTACCGCGATACCGCCGTTCCGAGTCGTAGAGTCCCTTCGAGCTCAATTCGATTCTGATGCGGGAGGGAAAAGCCGAGTCCGGCGAAGGTTTTCGGATGAGCTCCAACTCGATCTGTCGGGATGCCCGCGTTCCGGTTCTGCGGTCATTGAAACAATGTCGGGCCTGATTGAGTTGATCTGACGGCACAATGACCGAGTAGGCAGCCCCAAGTAACTCTTCCTGTGAATATCCAAGGGTTCGGGTAATGAGCGGACTCACGTATGTGAATCGCCCATCCGTATCGAGCTCATACACGACATCGTTGACGGTATCGATCAGCCGGCCGTAGCGCTCTTGTGTGCGTTCGAGCGCAAGACGCAGGTCGCGTTTTTCAAAGGCGTCTTGGGTGTACAACACCAACTCAGTGAGAAATGCCGGCGATTTCTTATAGAGCAGAAAGTCCGCCCCGGTGTGCAAGGCATTCAGTGCGGAGGTGGAATCGCTCCGCTCGGTTTGCAACACCAGGACCACCGAGGGAACGAGTCGTTTGAGCTCTGGGAAAATCGGAGTGGTCCGTTGGGCCAGGAGGTTGTCATCGAGCAGGATGAGATGCCACTGAGCCCGAGGCGCCCATTGGATCGCTTCCTCCAAGGAGTAGACTGCTTCGATCCGGCAGTGTGGAAAGAAGGCTCGAAAAGCGAGCGTAGTCAGTTTGATTTCTTCAGCGAGCTCGTTGACGAGGAGAATGGAGACAGGCTCACTCTGCGGCATGGCGCTGGTTCCGGTGTTTCTGAGCAAGCCGCTCGAACAGGCTCGGGCAAACGATTCCGAGCTGGTCCATTGCATAACATAAGTGCTGCTCAGAAACCCAGAGCCGGAGCGGTTTTTAATTGAAGAAATCGTGTGGGAAGCAGTTTGATGAACAATTTTGAACGGATGAGAGGGGGGCAATGGGCCTGCCGGACGTTCGGTGCCGGCAGGCCGCAAGAGAACGATTAGTTAACGGAGGCAGTTTTCTTCTCTGCCGGGCAGGATCCCGGGGTCATGTACAGTAGATAATTGCCCATGCCATAATGAGCATCGGTTTTCTGAAGTGGGTGGTGGTGGACCATCACCATCTCATAGTCATCTGCCTTGGAGATGGGGAACCCCTGGCCGTCTTTATAGACTTGGTGTGGGAGGAATTCACGAAGAGTCCCGTCTTGTTCAACATCCGGAACTGTTCGAAGGAGGGTCTTGTTCTTGGTCTTATTCTCTAAGGCAATGAGAAGCACTTCGTCATGACCGTGGGGATAGGCAAACTTGACGCAGCCATCCACCGAAAACTTTAGGGGGGCGGTATGGACTTGCACACCCTGTCTGATTTCAATCCCTTCGTCGGTCTGGTCTGCTGGGCGATCGCCGAACTTGGTGAAGCAGACGATGTTGACACCGACTTGATAGATGTTCATGGCCTGAATTGGTTTGGCCTTCGGGGCAAAATACATGGTGAAGGTGGCAATGACGTTCTTGGTGGGTGGAGCGCCATGATAGAACGCGACGACCGTCATGAGCTTATCGTCTTTCGCGAGTTTTACCCCGTACCCATCGGGGAAATGTGTCTCGGCCATTTCCAATCCGGCCCCTCCGAAGAAGAGCGGCTCTCCGGGGCATGTCAAGCTGGGCTGGCTGTTATTGATCATAAGAATATGGTGCAGGTAATTTCTCGGCAATTCCTTCCCTTCGACGGTGGAAAGTGCCGACTTAAAGCCGATGAGGTACTTGTCTTCAGGCAGCTGGAAATTAAACCGGGGCATGGAGTCGCCCATGTCGCCTTCGCCATGGCCGGTCGGAAGATCAATGGGGCCAAAGGTCAATGTCGCAGTGTTTTCTCCGTAAACAATCTTTGAGCCAACATGCTTTTTCAGTGTGGGAACGACATGGTGATCATGTCCTCCATCGGCGTAAACTGAGGAGATCATGAAGATGCTGCTGATCATAAGAATGAAGGCTCTTAACATAAGTCCTCCCAGAGGAAGTAAAGGGGTGATGGTGAATCGGACTCCGAATTGTTGGTATATCAGAAGCAACACAGGGTGGTTCATTGGGCGCTAGCCGGTGACGGCGATAGTTTTTTCCAGTGATAGGTACCGCCATGTTCCTTCGGCGGAATGTTTTTTCTCGTATCGACCCGCGTGTACCACCAGATGCCCTTGGCTTCCCTGCCGTCTTCCGAGAGGAGGACTTCAAATCCGCCTTCCCGATCGTTGCCAGGCTGGTGCCACGTGCCTTGCCAGAGACGGTTTTCAATTTTTGTGGTGACGAACCGTCCTTGGTGTTGTGTGTAAGGGCCGTTTCCGTTCTTGTCCAGTGTCGCTTTGTAGCGTTTGTCGTCCTCGACTTCGAGAATATCCCAGTCTCCGCTGACATCCGGCATGGCGGAAACCCCCGGATTGCTGACTCGGAGTTGTTGTGGGGACGAGGCACTTGACTGAGCCAGGGGACCGTTCATTTGCGCGGAGCGAAACGACTCATGAAAAGAGAGCATGACCCATTGTCCGTTCCGGCGTTCCAGTACCCCGGTTTCGCGTAAGGGCAGCATCATACGTTTGAGCTCTGCGCCCTCCTTGGTATAACGGGTATAATCCAATTCCATCGTGAACCAGGCGATGTCTCCCTTGTGCCAGACCGTGAGCTCACGGATCGGGATTTCAAACTTCTGAACCGCGGCGAACTCTTCCCGCATCTCCTGCTCAAAAGCCGGCCAGCCCACGTACTTGCGTCCACCGACCGAATAACTGGTGATGTCGGCATCGTGGGCCATCAAACGGGACATGGTGGCCATATCTTTATCAACGTTAGCCTGAACAAGTTTGCGAATGACGGTTTCTGGATCGGCCGTCTCTGGGGCAGCCGCCAGTACCCCAGCCGTCGATAGTAGGGCGCTTAACACAGTACACACCACGGTTGCTGTAGAACGACCCATTCAATGTCCCCCTGTGATGGAACTCTCGGATCGAGAGCATGGTGAAGGATAGCCTGAAAAACTACACGCTCTTGGTGAGCTTGTCAATACAGGCGAGAAGCGCTCGGGTCACGTGTGCCCGATGACCACCACCGTCACGTTGTCCGTCCCTCCGCGCTCCAATGATGCGTCAATGAGGTTATCGCATGCCCGGATCGGATCTCCTTTGGCCTCCGTCATGATGTCCTGAATGTCGTTATCCTCGAGCATTTTCGTCAGGCCGTCGGAACACAAGAGTAGTAGATCTTCCTTCTCAAGCGGGGAGGAGGAAAGGGAGGGTTTCATCGGTGCCGACATGCCCAACGCTTGCGTCAGGACATGGCGCTCGGGATGCGTCCGCGCCGTCTTCTCGGTCAAAATGCCCCGGGTCAGGTATTTTTCGATGAGTGTATGATCACGGGTGAGCGGGGTCAACGCACCGGAGCGGAATCGGTAGGCACGGCTGTCACCCAAATGAGCCACATGGGCTTCCGGTTGGTTCGACGAGTGGATCAGCAGCATGACGAGCGTTGTGCCCATGCCTTTGAGGTTGGGTTCCAGCTGCACCCGCCCCATGATCGCCAGGTGCGCTTGCGTGATCAGTCCGGTCAAGAATTGGGAAGACGTCGTGTGGCCTTGGCGGAGCGTCGCGGCCGATAATTCGGCGTGCGCTTTGATGCTGGCGATAGCCAGTTGGGCGGCAACCTCTCCGCCGACATGGCCTCCCATTCCGTCGGCGACGGCCCACAGGCCTAATGGGTCGATTGTGATGAACGCATCTTGGTTCGCTGTACGCACCAATCCGATCTCACTGCGTCCGATACCAACCCAACTGGTCATGGTGTGTATGCCGTGGGCGAATGGTGTGACATCCCCGATGCAGCGGATGCCGAAGGGCCGAATCGTAGCATCATCTCCTTATAGACGAGTGCGGCCAGCGGCACAAGGGATTCCGTATCGGCGCGGTTGTAGGCCAGCAACACATCGAGGGCCGCCTGATCTCCAAGACGCCACCGTGACCACAGTCGTACGGCGTCCAGGCCATCGAGGCCGCAAAGGGCCGGTGCTCGATCGAGGCCCAGTTCCCGTTCCAGATGCTTGAGTCCTCCGTGCATCCCCAACCGGCGTGCAGCCAGGCACAGGTCGAAGTGGGGCATGGGGAATCGAAGGCGGGGAAATTTGGCTCGCAAGTACGGCACATCGAATACAGATCCGAAGAAGGTGACCAGCAATGTGCACTCGTCGAGCGCCGCCTGCAGCCGGTCGGTTGTCAGGGTGTCGCCTTGGACCAACGTCGTCGTGGATCCGTTCCGATGCAGTCCGACCACGGTGACGGCTCCAGCCGGATCGTGGGGGGAGAGACCCGTTGTCTCAATATCAAGATAGAGCGCCGTGGATCGGCAGGTGTCATAGAATCGCCAATGCTCGCGGCCGGGGAGTCGTGCAGCAAGGGAAGGGAAATCCTTGGCCTCAAATGCGGCAAGGGCCTGGGAGAGGTCCTCGTTATAGAGCGATTTCCTATCCGGTGAGAGCCCGGCAATGCGAGATCGGTTCACGAAACTATGCCAGTCGAGCACACCTTCCTGCCACCACCGGCGCTCCGTCACGGCTCCGACGCCTTGTAATAAGACGAATGTGGAGGTCAGCATGGCGGCGATTGTAGCCTTGATTTCACATAGGAGACAAGTTAGAGTCCAGCTCCGCAGTGCTGACTGAACGAACGTGTCCGTGGAAAGTTACACCGCCTCATGACGGAACCGGCGAAGCGCATCCGCATTCTGGTTGACGGAGTCCGGCTCGAAGCGGAACTTAAGGGAACAAAAACCGCGGCCGCGGTCTATGCGGCGCTCCCGGTTCAGGCTCCTGTCAATGTGTGGGGTGAAGAATTCTATTTCAAGATTTCCGGTGTGGTCGATTATCGAGAAACGGCCACGAATCGGGTCGCGGTCGGAGACATCGCGTACTGGGGGGCCGGCCAGGTTCTGGCGATTTTTTTTGGACGAACCCCGATGAGCACGGGAGCCGATCCGGTACCCGCCGATCGGGTGAATGTCGTCGGCCGAATCGTGGGAGATGCGACACAGCTGCGCCGTGTGATGGAAGCCACGACAATTCGAGTCGAACGAGGATAGGGCATGCGTCTCTCGAAGGAACGGGTGCGGCATATGGCCGAAAGCCTGGTGGGGCGGCTTCAGCAAGAGGGACACATCGAACTCGTTGGAGACCGAGCTGCGTTGGTCGCTGGACTGGATCAGGCGATCACGGATGAGCTGTCCGTGGAGGATCGGCTCAATACGGAAGTGCGCCAGATGCTCAAAGCCTATGACAAACAGATCGAACAAGGCCAGGTCGATTATCAGAAAATGTTTCAGATGGTGAAGCAGAAGTTGGTCCGTGAACGGGGCCTGATACTGTAAGACGTGAAACGTGAAGGGTGAGGTGTGAAACGGATGGGAGTATGAGCGGCACAGCCTGGTCCTCTTACGTCTCACGTTTTACGCCTCACGATATTCTATGTTGAGCGAAGACAAGGCCAGCCATTTGTCGCATGTCGTTGCAACCGCGATCAAGCGTCACGCGGCGGTCAGGCTGGTGGCTGATGAAGAGCGAGTGCTGAAAGCGGTCAAGCGTGTCGTGGCCGCTGAATTGGCGCAGGAGGAAGAAATTGACCGCAAGGTCAAAGCCAAGTTGGCCTCCTACTCGCGCGGGATTGTCGAGGGCAGTGCGGAGTGGGAGGTGCTGTACTGCAAGACGTTCGACGAGGAGATCAGAAAACAGGCCAAGGTGTGAGCTGAAGACGGTGAGGAAGAGGATATGAAACAGGTGGTGATCGTGGGAGTGATCCTGGCGTTGCTGGGGACGGCAGCCTGTTCGAAGCACAAACCGCTCGTTCCGCTGGACATGATCGGCGCAGATGCCACGCCCCAGGTCGTGACCCTCACCGAGCAAGGCACGCAGGCGTTCAATGCCAAACAATTTGAGGCGGCCAAGAAGTTTTTCGAGGAGGCGATGTCTGCCGCGCCTCAGTCAGGTCAGGCGCATTACAACTACGCCTTGGCGCTGAACGCGCTGGGGAAGCAGGACGTTGCGCGGCAGCATTTTCTTGAGGCGGCCAACTTGGCTCCCGGCGACAAGGTGATTTGGGATTCTCCCGCCTTGGCGCCCTATGGTGACCCTGACACGAGAACGCGTACCAAAGAACGTCCGTACGGAACGCAACGGCCGAATTTCGGCGCTCCGTTGCCGCGATACTAGGCGGTTGGTAGACGGTCGTATTCGACCACAAGAGCGGACCGATCAACAGGTTTTGCACTGAGCCGGCAGAAGGTTCCTTCATTCTGTACACATGAGGGGTGAGATATGGCCAAGGACGTTGCGGTTGGACAATTGGCTCCCGAACTCTCGATTCCGGATCAGGACGGCAAGACGGTCACATTAAAAAGTTTTCGCGGTAAACAAATCGTCCTGTATTTCTATCCGAAAGACGATACGCCGGGGTGTACCAAAGAATCCTGCGATTTTCGTGACGTTGAGTCACAAATTTTGCGGGCCGGTGGGACAATCCTTGGGGTCAGTTTGGATGGGCGTGACTCTCACCGGAAATTCATCAAGAAGTTTGGATTGCCGTTTCCGCTGTTGAGCGACGAGGATGCGGCCATCTCCAAGGTCTACGGGGTCTATAAGGAAAAGAACATGTACGGGCGAAAATATTGGGGCATCGAGCGTAGCACGTTCATTATCGGTCCCGAAGGAAAAGTGAAGGCGATCTTTCGCAAAGTCAAAGTCGACGGGCACGCCGACGAAGTGTTGGCGGCGCTGAAAGCGTAGCCCCCTCCCCACGTCACCCGTTGGTGCTCCCCACAGCCACGCGGCCCATGATTGCTGTCGTGCGAAATGCCTGTTTCTGTTGTCTCGTTCTGCTTGTCTGCAGCAGCAGCCTCTTGGAAGCCGAGGACAAGACTCCTGGGGCGCTCCTGGTTAAAGACACACTGGTGACACCTGGACAGCCGGTGACGGTGGAGGCGAGGCTCTCTGCCAAGGGCCTGGTGTCTCCCATGGGATTAGGGGGGGAGCTCCTCGAACTCATCGAAGACGGCAAAGCCGTTGCCACGGGCATGACGGGCGGAGATGGCCGAACGCTCTTGACCTATCGCACGAAGGCACAGGGAGTGATTCCGGTCGAGGTGCGGCTCGGCAACAGTCCGCGGATCTTGCCGGCAGAGGGACGGGCAAATGTGGCGGTGTGGGAGCGGCGTAATCCCATGATTGCGATCGAGGTGGCGGCCTTGATGGACACGCGCGAGGGGAGGAATCCAGAATCTGGCATTGCGGGGTCTCTTGAGGCGGAACGGAAGCCGATGCCCGATGCTGCCGATGAGCTTGTCAAACTCACGCAATACTACTATCGCGTGATCTATGTTGCGGTTCTGCCGTCGTCCGATGCCGACGAGCTTCATGTGAATGCCGAGGTGCGAACATGGCTGAAGGCGCATCACTTTCCACCCGGGCATATTGTGGTGTTGCCACCGGGCGGATCCTCATGGGGAGCGAAGATTGATAGCCTGCACGCCGCGGGATGGAAGAACCTCAAGACAGGCATTGGCCGGTCGAAAGCTTTCGCGGAACCGCTTATTCAGCGTCGATTGGACGTTGTGGTGATATCAGATCCGGCTGCGGGCGAAGTCATACGGAAAGCCAAGGCCGCGAAGGTGTGGAAGGAGGTTCGAAAACATCTGTAGCAGGGATCAGTGAGATTATACCGGCCAGCGCTCCTCGTTCCATGCCATCTCCCAAAACATCCACTCGTACCGTGAACTGAGTAGAAACGACGCTTCCATCCGTCGCTGTTCCTCATGGCCGGCGGTCTTGGCCCACTGATCGACTTTCTTGCGCATCCATCGCTGCACTTCGGCGAATTCCGGCGAGGCATACAGCATGAGCCAGTCCCGGTAGGGGTGATTCTTAGGCGGAGGCCCGTTTTTGAGCAAGTGCTGTCCGACCACGCAGTAGACCCAGGCGCAGGGGAGCGCGACGACGGTGATCTCCGCCGCCGTGCCGGAGGCAGCGACGGTCAGCATGTGTCGGGTATAGGCGTGGTTTGTCGGCGCCATGGGGACGGACGACATCCGGTGCGCCGTCATCTTCCACCGCTTTCCATAATTCTCGTGCAAGCTGCGTTCAACGACAATCGTGTCCTCGGCCAGTTTGTTGAACCGGAGCGCGGATTCGGCATCAGGGGCGCGCAATGCTCCGAAAGAAAACACGCGCGCCAGATCGCCGAGAAATCGCGCGTCCTGCAGAATATAATATTTGAATTTCCGCTCAGGCAACGTGCCATTTCCCAGGGCCACGACGAAGGGATGCACGAGCTGCGCATCCCAGATGGGTTTGGCCAGTTGTCGAAGGTGGTTGGAAAACGACATGGGATCCTCCAGTTTCCCTAGGGCGGCCAGGGTCTCGGTAAACGATTGATGCCGTCGAGCGCGGCGACTTTGTAACACTCAGCCAGAGTCGGATAGTTGAAGACTGTATCGATGAAATAGTGAATCTTCCCATGATAGGCCATGACCGCTTGGCCGATATGGATCAGCTCCGTGGCGCCTTCGCCGATGGCATGGACGCCAAGCAGCTCCTTCGTATGCCGGTGGAACAGCAGTTTGAGCATGCCGGTCTCGTCGCCGATCAATTGCCCGCGTGCGATCTCTTTATAACGGGCAATGCCGACGCCATAGGGAACGTCCGCTTGAGTGAGTTCTTCTTCATTCCGGCCGACCATGGAAATTTCCGGGATGGCGTAGATGCCATACGGCAGGAGCGAATTGTCGGTGCGGTACGGGTGGCCGAACGCGTGACAGGAGGCCTGGCGGCCCTGTTGCATCGACGTCGACGCCAGGGCTGGGAATCCGATCACGTCGCCCACGGCGTAGATATGGGGAACCGCAGTTTGAAAGTGTTCATTGACGCTCAAACGGCCCCTGTCGTCCGGCGTCAATCCTACGGCTTCCACATTGAGTCCCTGTGTCGTGCCGACACGGCCGATCGCGTACATGAGCAACGATGCTTGGATCGGCGCGGCCTGTTTGAGGCAGACATGAATGGTCTTGTCCGCCTCTTTCTTGATCGCCAGAACTTCTTCGTCGTGGTAGAGGGTGACACCCATGTCCCGCATCTGTTGCTGGAGCGCGGTAATGATCTCCGTGTCGACAAATTCCAATAGACGGGGGCGTTTGTCGATGAGCGTGACCGGGACTCCCATGGCGGCGAGGATCGAGGCATATTCCGTTCCGATGACGCCGCCACCGACAATGACAATGGAGTCGGGAATGTGTTTTAGCGTCAGGAGCCTGTCCGTGTCGATAATGGTTTTGTCGTCAAAGGGAATATCGGCTGGTCTGGTCGGTTCTGTGCCAACTGCGATGACGATGAAATCGCCTGTCAGTTCGTGCGTGCCGAACTCCGATTGGATGCGCAAGCGATGTGGGTCGAGAAAGCTGGCGGTGCCGTAACACGTATCGATTCGGTTACGGGCCATCTGGTGCTGGACGATTTGAATTTCATTTTTGATGACGTGGTTGGCGCGAAAGGCCAGATCTTCGATCGTGATGGTCTGTTTGAGGCGATACGTGTCGCCGTAGATACTGCGCTGCCGGAATCCAGACAGGTAGAGGACGGCCTCGCGGAGGGATTTACTGGGGATTGTACCGGTGTTGATGCAGACTCCGCCGACGACTTGTTTCCGCTCGATAATGCAGACTTTCTTGCCGAGCTTCGCCGCCTGGACCGCGGCTTTTTGGCCGGCCGGTCCGGTTCCTATGACAAGCAGATCGTAGTGAGCCATCTGGATGGAAGAGGTTGAGGCTAAGGCCTAGAACGAGAACAACGGACTGTTGCTCGCCCTTCACCTTAGCCTCAACCGCGGCCTGACGCAAGCTAACTTGCTGTAATCAACGAACGGGCTACCCGGAAGGCTTCTTCCATATCCGGCAGATGGGTGAGCTCCGGTGTGATCTGAAGGTAGCGGACGGTGTTGTTCTTATCGACGACCAGAATTGCTCTGGCGAGCAAATGCGGACCGCCTAAGAACAGTCCGTAGGTCTTACCGAATTCGCCGCCCCGGTAGTCGGACAGAAACGTGACGTTATCGATCTTGGCTTCCTGTGAGAACCGTTTTTGCGCAAAGGGCGTATCGACGCTCACGGTAATGAGTTCGACCAGCTTGTCGAGTCCCTTGTTCTTTTCGCTGAGATGGTGGGTTTGTTGCTCGCATACCGGCGTATCAAGCGACGGGACGACACTGATAATCCGTACCTTCCCCGCACCTTTCGTTTGGGCGATGTTGATCAGGGACAGGTCATTCTGCGCCACCTTCACATCGCGCAGAGAATCACCGGTCTTGATGGCGGCGCCCGACAGACCCAGCGGGCTGCCTTTGAAGAGTACGTTATTGCCTTCTCCGGAGACCGCCGTGCCGCCGGCCACCGAGAAATTCTGATACATGAACCCGGTGCTGGCCGGAGTTCCCATACCGGCGCAACCGGCTATCCCAAGCGAAAGACTCAGTCCAAGTCCAATCCATCCTCGATAGGCTGCCTGCATCATGGTCTCCTTTCATCAATCAATGAGTATGACCACCGACGTTATGGTGTCGAGTGATCAGCGTTCGCGGGAGAGTGAATATACCCGATCAAGAGGCTGTTGACCAGATCCGGTTGTTCCCATTGTGGCAGGTGGCCGGCCTCTGCTATTGGCACAAACTGTGATCCTGGGATGGTGTGATGAAGTTCTTCACCCACGGAGCGGGGAAAGACGCGATCCTGCTCTCCCCAGATGATCATCGTCGGATGGGAGAGGGTATGGAGACGCGTGGCGAATCCCGTTTCCCACAAGGGGAGGGTATTTCGTGCGGCCATGATGGGTGTGATGAGGCCCGGACGACGGCGGTTGCGATTGGAGCGTTCGATCACGGCGGGGGTCAGGAGTATTGGATCGTGCACGAGTTCACGCAGAACGGATTCTGTGACGAATCCGCCGAAGAGCCAGTTGCCGAATGAAACGACCCATGAGGGGGCACGAGATTCCAGGGCTCGCTTCATCGATGGACTGGTGAGCTTGAGCAGGATCTGTGGCGGTAGCCCTCCGATCAGCACCAATTTGGACACGCGTGTGGGATGTTCCAGCGCCATGCCGATCGCGAGGCCGGCTCCCATGGAATTGCCGACTAATGTGGCGTGAGGGATCTGTACGGCATCCATGAAGCCGACGAAGAAGTCCAACAGTTGGTCCGGACGGTACTCGATATCCGGCTTGTCTGAGAGGCCGGAACCTAGCAGATCCACCGTCAGGACCCGAAAGTCTTGCGCCAACGCCTGTTGCTGATGTTCCCATTGCCACATTGATCCACCGAACCCATGGATCAGAATGACAGGCGGCCCGGTGCCCACATCCAGATAGGCGATCCGCTGGTGATGGACGGTGACCGTCTTGATGGGTATGCGTTCGAAGGATTCAAAGTACGGAGGGATCGTCGGCGGCGACGAACAAGCTGCAATCGACAGGAAGAGAAGCCAGAGGGCCGACAGCACGTGGCGTGTGCGATTGGGCGCGTGAAGGGGAGCACCGGAGATATGTGGACTATTCCAGCTGGATGACGGTCTCATCCGTTTTCACATTGTCCCCTGCGACGGCCAGGATGGCTTTGACGGTGCCGTCGATCGGAGCAGGCACGCGGCTTTCCATCTTCATCGCTTCGATGATCAGAAGCGGCTCGCCGGTTTTCACCCGATCGTCTACGGCGACAAGCACTTTCACCACGCGGCCCGGCATCGGCGGTGCCACATCACCCGGCTTCGACGGCCGTGGCCGTTTCGGCTTGGCGCCCTTTCCTGTTTCAGGGGACTCAGGGACACCGGCCAGAATTTCCTGGATCGGCTCCAGGGACACCTCTTCCAGCTTGTCGTTGACGCGGATGTAGTAGGGCTTGCGTCCGTCGGTCTTGCGGCCGGATCCGGACACTTTCACGTGATAGGTTTCACCGTGAACGGTCACATTAAATTCAACCGGCGCCAGGTGCAGATCATGGGCGACGGTTGGTCCCTTGGGCGCGGCGGCTTCCAGCGGAGGCGGTGCCAAGTCGCCTTTCGCGCGGGCTTCGAAAAACTCCCTCGCGATGGCCGGGAACAGGGCGAAAGAGAGCTGATCCTCGATTGATGAGGCGGACTCAGGCAACTCTTTCTTGAGCGCCTCCAGTTCGGGCTCCAGCCGGTCGGCCGGCCTGGTCTTGATCGGCTCTTCATTGCCGACGGCGCGGGCCATGACGTCGTTGTCTACCGGCCCTGGGGCGCGGCCATAGAGGCCGAGAAAGTAGTTTTTGGTCTCGGTGGTAATGACTTTGTAGCGCTCTCCGGTCAGCACATTGAGTGTCGCCTGGGTGCCGACAATCTGGCTGGTCGGCGTCACGAGCGGCGGGTAGCCCATTTCCTTCCGCACCCGCGGCACTTCCTCCAGAACTTCTTTCATCCGGTCGAGTGCGTTTTGCTCTGTCAGTTGCGCGGCAAGATTGGAGAGCATGCCGCCGGGGATTTGCGACGTCAAAATTTCTGCATCGACTCCGGTAAAGTCGCTTTCGAACTGCCGATATTTGCGGCGCACTGAGCGGAAGTGCTCGGTGATCGGAAGGAACGAGGTCTGGTCTAATCCCGTATCATACGGGGTATTTCGCAGCGATGCGACTAGCGTTTCCGTCGCCGGGTGCGAGGTGCCGCCGGCCAAGGGGGAGATCGACGTGTCGAGCATATCAAGCCCGCCGAGGATGGCCATGAGCGACGACATCGAGGCCATACCCGAGGTGTAATGGGAGTGCAAATGGATCGGGGTCTTCACGGCGGCCTTGAGCCGGCGGACGAGGTGGTACGCGTCCAGCGGTGCCAGGAGTCCGGCCATATCTTTGATACAGATGGTATCGGTGCCCAGATCCTCCAGCATTTTCGCCATGGCCACGAACCGGTCGATACTGTGAACCGGGCTGACCGTATAACTGATGGTGGCCTCCGCATGCTTGCCGCAGGCCTTGACCTCGCGGACCGCCCGGTCAAGGTTGCGCACGTCGTTGAGCGCGTCAAAGATGCGGAAGACATCGATGCCGTTGGAGGCCGACCGTTCGATGAAACGTTCCAGTACGTCATCAGCGTAATGCCGATAGCCGACGAGGTTCTGTCCTCGCAGCAGCATTTGCAGCTTCGTGTTGGGCATGGCCGCGCGCAAGGTACGAAGCCGCTCCCAGGGATCCTCCTTGAGGAACCGCAGGCAGGTATCGAACGTTGCGCCGCCCCAGACTTCCAGCGACCAGTAGCCCACGGCGTCGAGTTTCTGTGCGATGGGCAGCATATCTTCGGTCCGCATGCGTGTGGCAAGCAACGACTGGTGGCCGTCACGGAGGGCCACATCGGTGATCAGCACCCGTTTGCCCGGCGCTGGTTGAATGGTGAATTCTTCCACACGGTCCTTTCGGACCTGTCGGACTTTTGAGGTCTTGGGGGCGGGCGTCGAGGACCGTCCCTTGGCTGTCTGCTTCTTCCCGGATCGTCGTGTGGTCGCCATGGTCTGTCGTCTCTGTTCGTGGCTTGGTGAGGAGCGATTACAGCCCTTCGAAGGCTGCGATGGCCGCGGATAGCGCCAGGACTAAGTCTTCCGGCTGTTGGAATTCATGGTACGCGTACAAATCCGGATGGGTGTCTAAATAGGAGGTGTCGAATCGCCCAGCCAGAAAATCCGGTTCCTGCATGATGGCTTCCATAAAGGGAATGGTCGTCTTGAGTCCACGGATGACGTATTCTTCAAGCGAGCGCCGCATGCGGTTCACAGTCTCGTCCCAGGTCCGGCCTCGCACAGTCAGCTTCGCCAAGAGCGCATCATAGTAGGGTGAAACGGTGTAGTCTTTGTACACGGCACCGTCGATTCGGACACCGATGCCACCGGGAGACAGATAGGCCGTAATCGTGCCGGTGCAGGGCATGAAATTGTTCTTCGGATCTTCGGCATTGATCCGGCACTGGATCGCGTGGCCTTGCAGCGTCACGTCTTTTTGCTGGATGTTAAGCGGCAGCCCTGCGGCGATCTTGATCTGACTCCGCACGATATCGACGGCCGTGATCTGCTCGGTGACCGTATGTTCGACCTGAAGGCGCGGGTTCATCTCGATGAAGTAGAATTTGCCTGACTGATCGAGCAAAAACTCCACGGTGCCTGCGTTGTCGTAATTCACCGCTTTGGCGATGGCAATGGCGGCGTTCCCCATCTCTTCACGGAGTTCTTTCGTCAAAATCAGCGAGGGAGCAATTTCGATCAGCTTTTGGTGCCGGCGCTGGATCGAGCAGTCTCGTTCGCCCAGGTGAATGATATGGCCGTGGCGGTCTCCTAAAATTTGAAATTCAATATGGTGTGGTCGTTCGATGTATTTCTCGATGAACACGCTTCCGTCGCCGAAGGAAGCCTGGGCCTCTCGCGACGCGACTTCCATGTTCTCGCGAAGTTCTGCATCTGAGCGGACCACTCGGAGGCCGCGTCCGCCGCCTCCGGCACTGGCCTTGATCATCACCGGGTAGCCGGCTTTCTTGGCGAAAGCTAGCCCCTCTTTCACGTCGGTAATGGCCCCATCCGTACCGGGGACGATCGGCACTCCGGCGGACTCGGCCAGCTCGCGTGCCTTCACCTTGCTGCCCATCAGCGTGATGGCGTGAGGCGAGGGGCCGATAAAGGTAATATCAGAGGCCTGGCAGAGCTCGGCGAACTCGGCGTTTTCAGAGAGAAATCCATAACCGGGGTGGATCGCATCGGCGCCGATCCGCTTGGCCAGCCCCACAATCTGTTTGCTGTCGAGGAAGCCCTTCACCGGGCCGGGGCCCACCAGGTAGGACTCATCGGCTTTTTTGACATAAATTCCGGTCGAATCCGCTTCGGAATAGATGGCGGCGGTACCGATGCTCAACTCGCGGCAGGCGCGGATGATCCGCATGGCGATCTCGCCGCGATTGGCGACCAGGATTTTCTTAAACATAGCGCGTCCAATAGGGGAAAAATGAGCGCGTAAGCTAGCATAGGATCAAGAGGTCTGTCGAGGGAGGGGCATCGGTGCCATGGCTTCCTGGTTTGCCTCGTTCATGCTGTGTGTCTGTGCTCTCTGGCTTAAGGGTGTCGACCAACTTAATACTCAGTATGATCCTCTAAGTTGACAGATTCGGTGCCAATTCTGCACAAATACCCAGGTCGCGGTGCCGCATTGGGTTGTGGCGAACGATTGAGAGGATTTCAACTGATGAACAGATGGCATGTGTGCGCGTGCAGCGTTCTTCTCATCACCGGTATCAATGGTTCACCGGCCTGGAGTGAAAGTCCTGCCCCGTCGGTCCATTGGGGCAGCACGGCATTCCCCGATCAATATTCCACGGTGACGACGGGTCTCACGCTCAATCGGTTTACACCGATCGATGGCACCGGGGGTAAGTATGATTCCACGGTAACCAACACGCTGGGCTTCAACTTGATCACGCTCAGCTGGACCCAGCATTGGGGTGGAAACTGGAAAGATTGGAGTACGAATCTCACGGCTGGGATCAGTCCGACCAGCGATGAGCCGAGCCAATTTTTTCAGAATAAGGTCGTGCATCAGCTCCGCCATCTGCCGCCGGTCCCATCGGTGGATCCCCGGAAAGAGACGGATGTGATGATCGATGGGTCGGTGACGCGGTGGTTTCCGCTGCTCCAGCCAAAAGTCCTGTTTGTGGGCGGCGGGTTTTCTGTCGGGACGATCTATCAGCAGGGGTTTCTGCGTGCCGGCATCCGACGGTTGCAAATTTCGCCGACGTTCTATTGTAGTGACACGTGGGGTGATATCAGTCTGCGTGCATCGGTCTTGGGGCGGATCAGCTATCAGGACAACGGCGCCGCGCTCCATGCGGTGCGGAATACCGCCGGCCTCGTACAGCCGGCAATTGCGTTCGGCCAATACCGGAGAACGGCCAATGGCGAAACCATTCCAACGTGGGAAATCGAGTTTGCCTTGATGTGGGATTCCGGAATTTTCGTCAATCCACTCGGGGAAAGCCAAAAACACTTTGCTTGGTCCCTGGCTGCTTCCACAGGACCCCTGCGGTTCGAAACGTGGAACGACAGTATGGGCAATATTGCGACCAGAGACTTTGGCCCGACCTACGGTGCCAGTTTGACCCTCGATGTGCTGCGCGTGTGGCGGTATTTCTCCAAAGAACAGAGCATATAGCATATGGCGCATGGCGTATGGCCAGAAGAATCAGGACCATGCGCTGAGTTTTTCTGCGCCACGGCTATACGCTATACGCCATACGCTCTGCTTTTGGAAATGCTACTCGTGTTGATGTGGGGCTGCTGAAGCCGTCGGCATGGTGGCTGAAATACATCCCTCAATGAATTCGACCTTGCAGTGCCATGAGGCTGCCGCATCATTGACGCGCTTGATCACATCTGCCGGCTTCACGGTGCCGGGGGTGATATCCACAAGGACATGATCGGGGACCCGGTGAAAGTACACGCCGATCACGCCAGGAATCGCTTGCAAGATCGTATTCATCTCCGTTTCCTTACTGTCGCAACCGGCTCCGCTCATCGTCAAGGGCAGCCGTTCCTTGATCGGGGGATTGGCTCTAGCCGGCAGGGCAAGGACGAGGCTGGAGAACACGAGCGCGAGCGTCACTGATTGTGCGTACCAGAGCCTGTGCATCACGATACTGTCTCCGTAGCAGGATACGGTCTCTCTTACAAAATACACGATGGAAAATTGGTTGTCGAGCCGTTCGTTCGAGAGGCGCGGCGGTTTCAGGCTTGTCGGAGGAGTCGGTTCGAGCTAATTAGACGGATGCGCAGGATGCTCGTGCACCGGGGTAAGCGTGGAGCTACTTGAGTCGAAATCGGCTGCGTTGATCGCTCACATTATCGCGCGAGATGCTCTTCCAAATGAAGGTTTGGATCCGTTTCCGCTGGTCGTGGCCGAGATCCATGAATCGGACGGAGAATTGACAGCCGGACACCCAGACAACATGTGACGATTTCAACACCAGCTTGGGCAGTCCATCGGGAAGGGCCACCGTGAGCGTCAGCAAGGTTCCCCGCGTCACGCGTTGGTCGCTGGCGAGTTGGCACCCTGAGAGGGAGAGATTCTTGGTGAGGCCTTCGCCTCGATGGGGCTGGGTCGGGATTTCACCGACAAAGCTCACGTGGCATGTGAGTGTCACACGTTCGGCAAAGCGGTTATCGAGCGGGATGTATTTTTTTAGGTTCTGCATGGTGAGGTGCATCATAGCGTGCTCCGGCGGAGCTTCCCAATCATTTTAGAAAAATGACAGGGGCGTGACGTGTTTGTAAGGAGAGAGAGTCGGGTGGTGCTTCCTGGCGCCGCGGTCTATTACTTGGCCTGAATCAGAAACGCTTTGGATCTGGCATTGCCGCCACCGACGATAATATCGATGAACGACATGCCGGGGCGGACATCGGGAACGGTCGCACGAATCGTCGTTTCATTCACAAACGTGTAGGCAATGTTCGCCGGCCCGGCCGCGCTGAAAGCGACGCCGTGGAAACATTCTTTTGTGCCGAAGTGTTCACCCGTGATGGTGATTATCTGCCCTGGTTTGGCCTCGTCCGGCTCAACCTTCACGATCTTCGGCTGCTTGCTGCGGTCGCAGACCGGATCTTTTTCGATCGTGGCCTCGTCCGAGCCCTGGATTGATTCTACGCCGTAGAGTGTAAAGCCAGCCCCTTCGACAATCGCCCCTTCATTGTCAGCTTCGGCCTTTGTGTGAGTCAGGACCAACAACAGGAAACACCCGATTATCATGACCAGCGGCAACCGGAAGCGCATGGGCCCTCCCTGGGTTGGGTTACTGTGCGGACATCGGAACGTAAATCTCGCTGACGATGGCTTGGCCCGGCGCCGACCGAGCGAATGTCGCAAACGCCTCGGCCAGCGAGGACGGGTCCTTCTTCGAGAGTAGCAAGAGCGGACGGCGGAGATGATACCGGCCGTCCTTGACTGTCGGAACTTCCGGCTCCACCGTATCGACCGGTAGTAAGCGGACGGCGACGCCACTTGAGACCGCCGATAAGCCGGTGCTTAATGAGATATAGGCCACCGCTGAAAGCGGGGGGAGTGTGCCCACCACTGTTTTGACGACTTGGTCGTCAGCTCCGATGGTCTTGGCTTGGCCGGTCAGTTTCCCGGCGATGCCGAGGTGTGTCTCGAACGCATCGCGGACGTTCTGGTTTCTCGGGCGATCGATCAGTAGAATCTTGGTATCGGGTCCACCGAGTTCGGACCAGTCCCGGACCTTCCCGGTGAAGACGTCGGCGATTTGCTGTTTCGTCACGTCCTTGGTGAAGTTGGACAAGTGGACGAGGATGCCGATCCCGTCCCAACCGATTTGCGTGGCCCGCATGGCCGGGTCTTCGGAGCCCGTCACGGCAAGCTGGGCTTGTCCTGCCTTGAGCAAATCCAGCGGCTTGGAATCCTCGTCCCAGAGAATGTCGACATAGGCGCGTGGGTTGGCTCGTTCGAAGGCGCGGGCCAGTGTTTCGATCGTGGCCAGCTCGGGCCCGTTCCCGGCGATCACCAGACTGCCTCTCACTTCAGCGGTGGTCACGGGTGGCAGCCCCAGCATCAGAGTGAGCACCACTACCAGTCCAACCAACCCGTGCCAGGCTCCTGCCAGCTGTTTCGGTGTCGGAGGTAGGGGAGAAGGCGGGAGAGGGTGCGCCTCGTAGACACACCAACTGGTCATGATGATCCAGGTCCTGATTCAAATTGGCCGGCAGGGTCCGAGTCGGACGAGGTGTTAGGCGGTGGGACGTTACGCTTGAGGTTCAGCGGGGGCAGTTTGGCGAATCGCTCCATTCGTTCGCTATGCATGGCGCCGGCTTTGAGCTCGGCAAACCCCGGCTTATGGTCACCGACGATCTTGGAGGCAAACGAAGAGAGCAGCCGCGTAGCCTGTCGTGCGTGGCAAAAGGGGCATTCCGTATCCTCGACTCGGGCGTGGACCGGTTGCGTGACCTCGAATTGTTTAGCGCATGGCTCACAGCGATATTCGTAGAGAGGCATGATGACGTCTCGTGTTGTTCAGGCCCAATGTTTGTGTCTGCCGTCTGACGTGCGGGCCCTGTCCTTGAACGTCTTATTGCCCTTGACCGGCCCGTTCGATTGCGTTTATTGTAGCACAGTTGCGTGCCTTCACTTCCAGCGTCACAGGAGGAGTCCGATGTCAGTGCTGCTTCGACGGTATAAGGGCCATAATGGAATGATGCAAGAAGAGCGAATCGATGACGAGGATCGAATCGAGCGGTATATGCGGCTGTTCGAAAAGGATGATGTCAAAAAGTTGCAAACAGGTGTCAAAGTCTTTATCGATAAGGATGAGTGGCAACTCCTTCCATAAGCCGGGTAGGAGGTAGGAGTCAGGAGTGATTGAGTCGCGGCGGCTCCGTCCCCCTCGCATCGTACACCTCACCAGTCAGCATGACCTATTGGGTTCATATCGCCCGGTCGATCGATCGCGTGACATTGCATCGGGATCGGTGTTCTGAAGTGCCGTCCAATGCCACTTCCAGCGATTTTTGGGAAGGGGGTTGGTTCGACTATCCCGATAAAGAACGAGCGGTGCATGCGATGGAGCAGGCCGGGACAAATTTTCAGCGGCGATGTCCGCTCTGTAAACCGTGAGGCTTTGCAATGGTGAATGGTTAATGATGAATGTTGAGGTGGGTGATCTCATTCAGCATTCACAATTCATCATTCAACATTGAGTTATGCCGCGCCTTGCGCTACTTCTAACAACGCTCATTTGGGGTGCGACGTTTCCTGCTACCAAGGCTGCATTGGAGCAGATCCCGCCGTTTTCGTTCTTGCTGCTGAGGTTTTTGCTCGGCGCCGTACTGGTGGGGATCTGGTTTGTACTAGCGCGTCGTGCGCTTCAGCGTGATCGTGCGATGCTGAGGGCCAGCGCGATCACGACGGTCTTTCTCTTTCTTGGTTATGCGTTGCAAACCGTCGGGCTTCGTTATACGGGCGCATCCAATTCCGCCTTCTTGACAGCATTGTACGTCGTCTTCGTTCCGTTGATTCTGAGGCGATTCGACGGACGCGTGTTGCTGGCCACGGCGATTGCGGTGGCTGGGCTCTGGTTGCTGGTGAAGCCCACGGCCGGCATCAATCTCGGCGATCTCCTGACGCTGGGGTGCGCGGTCGCCTTTGCCGGACATATTGTGTGTCTGGAGCGGTTCACCCGCGCGTTTGACGCGCCGTCGCTCTTGATCTGGCAGATGGCGGCAACGACCCTGCTCCTTCTTCCGGCTACTTGGTGGGAGCAGGCACCGGACGGGGCCTTTGCCCCCACCGCTGTGCTGCTCATTGGACTTGGAATTACCGGTGGCTTGGCGACGGGTGCGTTTGCCGTTCAGATGTGGGTGCAGCAGTTTGTTCCCGCGCAGCAAGTCGCGCTGGTGTTCGCGTCGGAACCGGCCTATGCCGCCTGGCTTTCTTGGTATTTCTTGGGGGAGACGTTGGACCTCCAAGGATGGATAGGAAGCGGGTTGATCTTGTTGGCTGTGGTGATCGGGGCATTTGAAAGCCGGAAACAGCTCCCTCCAGATCACAGGGTGCAGCCGGCCTCACTGGACGCCGCAGTACGCTGAAGACCGGGTCGAGGGAGGCAAGAAGGAGTCATATGGCACAGAAGTTTGGAAACGGCCGCTGGGTGCAGGAAGGCTTTTTAGATAATCGCGTCGAGGGCACTGTTGTGGGCCGAGTCGTGTTTGCGGCAATCGGGCCGGTCGACTTTTATCTCACCGGGAACTTCAAACCCGACATTGCGGGGGAGGTTATCCGCTTCCGCAACAGCCGGTTTGAAGATGATGAGACGGCCGTGAGTGTGATCGGTGACATGGAAAATCCTCAGCTGGGCACAGCCTACGTGATTTCGTTCGACCCGCACCCAAATCTGGTGCCGCATCCCTATGTGGAATGGTTTTCACTGCGGAAGAATCATTACCGGTTCGAACTCAATCCCGATGACGCCAAGGTTGTGCCGGCGGCGGAGTTGGGAGCGATCGATCAGGTGAGTCGAGAGATTCGCGAGGCCTTGGCCGCTCAGATGTCTGAGCGGCCTCGATCCAATGACGAGTCCGAGTGGGTGTAGAAACCGATGGCAAGAGGCTCAGCCCGGGATGTTTTCAACCTGAGCCGGGACCGGAAGCGTGACTTCGATCGGCCGTTTGAGGACGCCAAGGTCAGACTCGTGCTTGCTCTTACCCTCCCGCACGTATTCGGGGACGTCCCGAATGTCCCACACAAGCCCCAGCTGCTCCATCAGCTTCAGGCAGTAGTAGGTCACGTCGATTTCCCACCAATAGAACCCTTGCCTGGTGGAGGCGGGATAATAATGGTGATTGTTGTGCCAGCCTTCACCCATCGTGATGAGGGCCAGAAAAAAATTATTCCGACTGTCGTCGCCTGTTTCGTAGCGCTGTGAGCCGTAGACGTGCGAGAGTGAGTTGATGGTAAACGTGCCGTGGGCGAGCGCCACGGTGGAGACGAAGAATCCCCAAATCAGCATCTGGGGCCCGTTGGTGCCGAGGTCCGGCGCATGGGCTTCCAACAGGCGGCCCAGTCCGAACATCCCGAATCCGGTGAGGACCGGAAGGAGGATATCGAACCGGTCAAGAAACCGGAGCTCCGGAAACTTGTAAAAATCGGTGATCGATTTGAATCGTGGCGCATAGTGTGTTTGCGACGTAAACCAGCCCATATGCGACCAGAGAAATCCGCCTTGCCGCGGGGAGTGTACGTCATCCGGCGTATCGGAGGCGATATGGTGATGGCGATGGTGGCCTGCCCACCACAAGGGGCCTCGCTGAGCACACATCCCACCGAGGACGGCAAAGGCGAACTGGACTGTGCGTGAGGTTTTGAACGTGCGATGCGAAAAGTAGCGGTGATACCAACCGGTAATCGCAAACATGCGGATGAAATAAAAGGCGACTGCGACGCCGACGGCCGTCCAACTCCATCCCACCCAAAAGATTCCCAGGCACATGAGGTGGACCCCAATGAACGGAATGCTGCGGATGAAATCGAATTTGGGGGGGCCTTCCACCTTCATATGCTCCAAGCCGGCCCAGGAGTCGAACCAGCGGAGAAACGAGTACCAGCGATCCCGGCCTGTGGTCGTCGTGGGAGCGGTACGTGTGTCGGACATTCAATAACCTCCGGGTCGTCGAATTGGCGCCGGGTTCTGTTGAAGGCCGGACGCGGGTGTCTCGATTACACTGAATGCACTCACGGCACGTGTTCGGGTGTAAATGAGGCAAACCGAAGAGGCCGCTTCACAGTGTGACTAGAACGTCATTATACACGCAACGACTCAAAAGTAAAACGGTTCTGTCGCGACGTGTCGCCTCAGCGTTTGTAGGGAAACAGTTCAATTTGGCTATCGTGGTCGCTGTCCCTAGGCGGCGGGACCAAGCTCGGCAAGTGAGGAGGGTTGATCAGAACGGGGGATTTGGACTGGGCCGCAACGTGCTGCGGCGGTCATCCGGCATGTAAGACGTCTATGTCCTGCACTGTAGCAAAAAGCTGGAATAGTTTTTCATGACCCTGCTACAATGCGCCCCGATGAATGATCGTTTTCTGAGAGCCTGCCGGCGAGAGCCGGTGGATTGTACGCCGGTGTGGTTCATGCGCCAAGCCGGCCGGTACATGGCCGAATACCGGACGCTACGCGCCAAGCATTCCATTCTTGACATGTGCAAGACGCCGGAGTTGGCCGCACAGGTCACGCTCCAGCCGATTGACCGGTTCCCTCTGGATGCGGCGATCATTTTCGCCGACATTCTCCTGCCCTTGGAGCCGATGGGACTCAATCTTGAATTCGCTGCGGGGGAAGGGCCGGTGATCCACAATCCGGTCCGAGACCGTGCAGCAGTGGAACGCCTCAACGTCGTGGATGGCGATGAACTCGACTACGTGGCCGAGGCGATTAGGCAAACTCGACGTGCGCTCAACGGACGGGTTCCCTTGATTGGGTTCGCTGGGGCCCCCTTCACGCTCGCCAGCTATGCGATAGAGGGTGGCGGCTCCCGCAATTATCTCCATACGAAGCAGATGATGTATGGCGATCCCGTGGCCTGGCACAAGCTCATGGACAAGTTCGCGCGGGTCATCACGGGATATCTTCGGCGGCAAATCAAAGCAGGGGCTCAAGCCATCCAGCTGTTCGACAGTTGGGTTGGGTGTCTTTCGACCGGAGACTATGCTGAATATGTCATGCCACATGTGCAGTTGATTTTCGAGGGACTCAAGCACGAAGGCGTTCCACTGATCCACTTCGGCACCGGCACGACGGCCATTCTCCGGCACATGCGCGAGGCAGGAGGGGACGTCATCGGTGTCGACTGGCGAGTCCATCTGGATGAGGCCTGGACGATGATCGGGCACGATCGCGCGGTGCAGGGCAACTTGGATCCGCTCGTCTTGTTCGCACCGCTCCACGAGATCGAACGGCGGGTCGAGGACATTCTCAGGCGCGCCGGCGGACGTGTGGGCCACATCTTCAATCTTGGACACGGCATTCTTCCCACAACGCCGGTCGATCATGTCGCCGCGACGATTGACATGGTCCACAAGCTGAGCCAACGGTAAACCAAGAGCGTATGCAAATGGCGTATGGCTGATGAGAGGAGAGATATCCGGCCGTCGTCCTTCATTGTCGTGCTATCTGCTATCAATCATTAGCTATAAGCTCCGGTCAACCTATGTCTGATGCACAGCGTCCTACCGCGGTTCTCCTCATGGCCATGGGCGGACCGGACTGCCTGGAGAATGTCGAGCCATTCTTGCTTGATGTGCGAGGAGGCCGGCCGACTCCTCCGGCGCTTGTCGAGGAGATTCGAGAACGCTATCGAGCCACGGGAGGGAAGTCTCCCGCGGTCGGTATTACCCAGAGTGCGGCAAAGAAACTGGAGCAACGGCTGAACGAATCCGGTCCCCGCCGGTATCGCGTCTACGTCGGCCTTCGGCATTGGCATCCGTTCATCAAAGAGACCTACGCCGAGTTGTTGGCGGAACAGCCTGAGCAGATCATCGGTGTCTGCATGGCGCCGCAACAGTCGTCGCTGAGTACCGGGGCCTACCGAAAGAAGGTTGAAGAAGCGCAATCGGCTTTTCAAAGCTCGGTGCCGGTCACGTACGTGGGCGGGTGGAGCCGGCATCCCAAGCTGATTGCGGCAATTGTGGACAGTATCCGGCAGGGGCTGCTGAAGTTTCCGGTTGACGTGCGCCCGACCGTGCCCATCCTGTTTACGGCGCATAGTTTGCCGGAGCGAATTGTGGCGATGAAGGATCCTTATCCCGAAGAAGTGAAGGGAACGGTTGAGGCCGTGACAGCCTATTTGGGAAACCAGCCGACGGCCTTTGCCTATCAGAGCCAGGGGCGGTCGAGTGAGCCGTGGTTGGGGCCGACCGTCGAGGCGATGCTCGAGACATTGCACCAGGCGGGACATCGGCAGGTCTTGGTGGCTCCCATCGGATTCATCTGCGATCATGTGGAAACCCTGTACGATATCGACATTGAATTGAAACACCTCGCCGCTGGGAAAGGCATGCAACTGGAGCGGATGGCTATGTTGAACGACCAGCCGGCAATGGTTGATACCCTGCTCGATATCCTGGCCACCCACGAATCGTCTCTCTGCCTGCAGTCGTGAGCCGTCCACGTAGAGTCGTCATCGTCGGCGGGGGCATTTCCGGTCTGGCCACCGCCTTTGCCTTGCAGGAACAGGCTGCGGCGAAGGGCCTTTCCCTCGAGTGTACCGTGCTCGAGTCCGGATCCTCGTGGGGCGGAAAGATCGTCACCCATCGCATTGGTGATCTCGTCACCGAAGCCGGTCCGGACTCCTTTCTCTCCCAAAAACATGCCGGCCTCGAACTCTGCGCGAAGCTGGGGCTCACGGATCAGCTCATCAATACGAATGAGACGGGCAAGCGGGCCTTTGTGCTGCACGGCAGTCGGCTCCATGAATTGCCCGAGGGGCTTGTATCCTTCGTGCCGAGACAGTTGGGACCGTTTCTCCGAAGCGGATTGCTCAGTTGGACGGGCTTGGCGCGGATGGGGTTGGACGTGCTGATCCCGCGCGGCTCGTCGGATGGCGATGAGTCGTTGGCCTCGTTCTTCCGTCGGCGCTTCGGTCCGCAAGCCTTCGAGCGCGTGCTGGAGCCGTTGATGGCGGGGATCTATGCCGGTGATGCCGAGCAGATGAGCCTCAAGGCCACCTTCCCAAGGTTTTTTGAGCTGGAGCAGCGGTACGGCAGCATCATTCGAGGAATGACGGCTGAAAAAAAGCAGACGCCGCCGATGTCTTCGAGTGGGCCCAAGCGCACGATGTTTGTCAGTCTGAAAAACGGCCTTGGCGATCTAGTGACGGCGCTCCAAGCGCGGTTGGAGCAGCAAGGGGTGGAGTGCCGGCTGGGATGCCGCGTTGACGCATTACGGGTACGGTCACATCAGCCAGGCCGATGGATGTATGACCTGATCCTCAACGAAGGGTCGGCGGTATCTGCAGAACATCTTGTGCTGGCGACGCCGGCCTATGTGTCGGCGGACCTGTTGAGGCCGCTGACGCCGATTGCCGGTGGGCTCTTGGAGATGATTCCGTATGCATCAACGGCCACGATTGCGATGGCGTATCCGGCAGAGCTGGTAGCGGGGGCAGTGGAAGGGTTTGGGTTTATCGTGCCTCGGATTGCAGGCCGCGATCTGATCGCTGCAACCTGGACGTCTCTGAAGTGGCCGCATCGGGCCCCGGCTGGACAAGTGCTGATCCGTTGTTATGTCGGCGGGGTGGGGCGGGAGGGGGTTCTTCAATTCGACGATGCCAAGCTGGTGGCCACAGTCCGTGCCGAGCTCACGGCGCTGTGTGGGATTGCTGCCGAACCTAGTTACGTCGAGGTGAACCGGTGGTGGAAAGCCATGCCGCAATATACGCTGGGACATCTGAATCGGCTGGATCAATTGGACGCAGCCCTCAGCCGTTATCCCGGACTGGTTCTCACCGGCGCGGGGTATCGAGGCGTCGGTATCCCCGATTGTATTCGAGACGGAGCGCTCGCCGCAGCCAAGATCATACAAGACGTGGCTGGCACGCATCCCGCCTGACCGGACAGACGGGACGAAATGAGGCATACGCCTTCCGCTAGGGGAGAATGATCGCCTGTTCCGGGTAACCGAGTTCCTTTAGTGTGGTCTCTAGCGTATCGACCATGGGCGGGGGACCGCAAAGAAACACGCAGGTGTCGGGTCCTGGCGGAGGTAGGTGTCGACGTAATACATCAGGCGTCACCCGTCCGGTTCCGTGTGTCCATGCTGTCGGAGGCTGTTCTAACACGTGGTGGCAATGAAAGTTCCGATATTCTCTAATGTCTTGCTCCCATTCCTGCCGACAAATGATGTCCGTTTCGGTCTTGTTGGCAAAAATCAAAAATAGCTCCGCATCGATCCGCTGTGTGAGGATCCAGCGGATGATGGAAATCATCGGGGTGATGCCGGTGCCTCCCGCTACAAAACCCACGCGCGTTGCCATCCCGTCCACCCAATGACCTCCGGGGTTCGGTCCGCTCATGAGCACGGTATCCCCGAGGCGCTGATTGTGGAGATACTTGGAGACTACCCCTGATTCATAGCGCTTGACCGTCAGGTCGAAGAAGCCGGTTGAACCCGGCAATGATGACGGAGTGTAGGCGCGTTTAATCGTTTTGCCGTCGAGCGTTGCGTGGACATACAAAAAATCGCCAGGCAACATGTCCAGTGTGGCATCGGCGGGAAGTGCAAAACGGAAGGTCTTGGTGTCGTGTGTGTCGGGTTCGATCGCGCTAAGTATGTAGGGGGTCGGCGCCTTAGTCTTGATACGAATGGCAGAGTTCATCGGCGGGAGACTTATGTCTGCCCCCGCTTCACTGGGACAATCATTGGTGGGCTAGGATCGGCAGGACGGTCCTTGTTCAGGCTCGCGAGGACCGGACCGGCTGCCGGGATTTGATGGGCCACAGCCTGTGTCAGCCAGTTTCTGGACTCGTCTTTGTCCTGTGCCACACCACGTCCAAAGGCGTACATGACTCCGAGGACGTACATCGCTTTGCCATTGCCGCTCAATGCCAAACGCCGCAGGCCGTCGGAGGATTTCATATACCAACTTATGGACTCTGACGAATGCGATCCGTTCTGCTGAGCATAAAATCGGCCGAGGCGGTATTGGGCAAATGCATCTCCTTGTTCGGCTAAGACTAAATCCGGATTGGTCTGTGCGGGAGCCTGGTTTGTGACAGGTGGTGGATCAATCACGCTCGCAGCGGCGTCGCTCTCATGGGAGGATGCCACGACCTGGTTTACGGTGTCATTGTTGGGACTGGCCGGGGGAGTCATCGTGGTTTGGGCCGCCGGGGGTTGTGCTGGAGGCTGCTCGATCGGACGTTTGGGAGAAGGTGTCGCAACAGCTGGCATTGCAACACGTGATTGGGACGAGGGTACGCGCTTGCGTACTTCCGGTACAGCCCGTTGACTTACGAGCACTTCCGTTCGAGGGGAGGGGACGGCGGCGACGATCTGTGCCGCTTGGGTACAATCGCGTCTCAGGGAAGAAGCGTTGTCGTGGTCAGCACTGGGCTGGCAATCGCGGCTGCGGTCAGATGACGGAAGCCAGAAATTGAGCGACGACACACCACCGATGACGGAGAGGATGAGGAAAGCCCACTTTGCCAACCGACGTTTCAAAAGCGCACGATCGCTTGGAGGTACCTGTACGAGTCCTGGATAGCCCGGCTTGGCCATGCCTATTCCCCATAGAATTCCTTCGTAGTATAGCAGGGTGTGTGGGGTCTGTCTCGTATTTCCACGGAGGATGTCAACCCGTCCACCAGCCGCGAACTCCCCTTGTTCTCCCCGGTAGCTGGGGCCTATAGTAGGACCGTGCAGCCGTTGGTTTTGTCCGTCAGGGAGCCTGTACTATGGACCATACACTCACGATTTCCGAACCCAGTGGGCCATTTCGAGAACCTCGAGAGCCGGTCTTTTCCTATGACTATGCGATTCAGCGCCCAACATGGGCCACGCCGCATGGGGTTCGAGTGAAAGTGTCGATTCCTGGTGAGTTGGAGATCCTGAAGATCAAATTAATGGACCAACCCTCCGGATCTCCGGGGCAGCAATTGATTGTCGGCAATGTTCTCTCGCGCAAAATCGCAGATTGGAAGCTGCAGATTGCCGAGGCGGAAGGTCTGTTGGCTGAACGGCGCGATGTCAAGATCGAACCCTATACCGGTGCCTTGGCTCATCTGTTTCCCAAGCTCGCCCTGTTGTTCGAAACCGATAAACTTCTGGTGCGTGAAGAGATTCGAAGGCGCATCGGTCTTTGAATGTTTCTGATGGTTTGTCGGCCCGTGACGAGAGCGTTGTTCCCGCATCCTGTCAAAAAATCCATCCTCCAGTGGCCCACAATTGCTGTGGATAGCCCTGTGTATAAGCGACTCTCAAGAGACAAATCACCACGATTGAGTGGGTGCTGAGCAACTTGCCCATAATTTCATCATTGTGGCGGAGCAATCTTGCTCCCCCATAGCTTGTGGGCAGGGATTCCCCTAGGGCCGTCTTACTGTAGGGAAAAACATTTTGGTGCGTGCCGCGTCGATTCTGCCGGTTTGGAACGCGGGGAGGGGCGGTTAGAAAATTCGGCGAAAATGCCTGGAGTGGACTCCTGATTCATCGGCGAAGCCGAGTGATCCGTTGTCTGGATTGCCGGTGTCATTGAGATCGATACGATAATGGGCGCGAACTTCCTCCATAGCGGTTTCAAATGGGATGGCACCGGGATAGAGTGTGCCGGGTGCATGCGCGCCACGCGTTAAGGTGCGGAGGGTCTCCGCCTCCGCGAATCGTTTGTCTGAGAAAATATAAATGTCCGCGATCGCGTGGTCGCCCAGCTTGTGCCCTGGCGTCGTAGCAGGGATCTGCTCGCTGAGAGTGCCGGCCAGTCGATCCTGTTTCAATCGCTTCAAGAGGGCCACAATCTGACTGTCTGTTGCCTGTTGAGGTACGACCAGCCCGACGGCATTCATCTCCAGAATCGTAGTCTGGACTTTGAAAATGACAGGGGCTGCTTCCGGATCTTCGATGACCGACACTGTGGGGCCTTCCGTGCCGGCGGCCTGTTTATTACGTGAGCTTGGGACGATCATCGCGACGAACAACCACAACCCGATCAAGATGCCAAAGACGACGACCAACGGATGCAGCCCGGCGCGCTTGCCTTCTTGGTACGGCCCTTGATTGTCACTCATGAATGGACGTCCTTCTTCGGAGCAGCCGTGTCGGGGTGAAGGCGCCGCTTGGCTTCTTCCCAGAGGAGATCCATGTCAGCTAAGGTCATGTCCGGCAATGTCCTGCCTTGCTCAGCGGCCTGAGCCTCCACGAGATGAAACCGATCAATGAAGCGATTGGTCGAGCGGCGGAGCGCCTCTTCGGGATTCACTTTCACGAAGCGGGCGAGGTTGACCAAGGAAAAAAGGATGTCGCCTAACTCCGCTTCGATTTCTGATTGCCCGCTCAGGTGGTCTGAAGAATCCCCTGTTCCAGCCTGAGCCAGTGCTTCTTTCAGCTCTTCGACTTCCTCCGTCACTTTGTCGAAAATCTGTGCGCGCCCTGCCACATTGTGAGGCCAATCGAATCCCACTCGAGCAGCTCTGGCTTGTGTTTGATAGGCACGGAGCAGGGCGGGCAAGGTTTTGGGGACACCATCCAGGGCAGACTGCTTGTTCCCGGCTGCGGTCCGCTCAGCCTGTTTGATCACTTCCCACTGGCTCAATACCTGTTCGCCATTGGCGAGGGGAGTGCCCCCTGGGTCTGTTCCAAAGACATGGGGATGCCTGCGGATGAGTTTCTCAGCGAGGGTGTCCAGCACATCGTCAACAGTAAAGGTGCCGGCCTCCGCGGCAATCTGGCCGTGGAAGATGACTTGTAAGAGCACGTCACCAAGTTCTTCCCGTAACTTGGCCGTATCGCCCTGATCGATTGTCTCCAAGACTTCGTAGGTTTCTTCGAGCAGGTACGGCTTTAGCGATTCGTGAGTCTGTTTCCGATCCCACGGACACCCGTTCACGGCACGCAGCGCCGCCATGATCTCGACTAATTTGGTGAATCGTTCCGACATCAGGCCGCCACTGTATACCGAGGGCGGTTGCTGCTTCAATGGCGTCTGGTCTCTATGCGAATTGTCTCTACCCTGTCGTGTGGGGGTATCAGGTAGAGTCCGGACAGCCAGTCCTCAAGCAAAGTGAATGCCGTCCCGCCTCATTCCTTGCTCCATCTGAATTGTTCTGTGTTCCTCTGTTGGAAACGACAAAAATCTTTGAAGAATGTCATCCCGCGGCCATACTATGCAGCGTGCGTCGTTAAGCAAGTGATTGCACAGAGGAAGCATGATTGGTCCAGCCAAAATCGTCGTGCGGTATGCCAGCGGCAAGATGCTGAAGGGCTACTCGCAGGATTTTTCCCCTACATCTCTGAATTTTCACGTCAGGCGTAATGAAGGCGCTGGGTCCGAACCCGGGCAACTCGTGTCGCTGCGCGATCTTAAAGCGGTTTTCTTCGTCCGAGATTTTTCCGGGAATAGTACCTACGATGAGCAGAAGATGTTTATGGCCGGCAAGGCTCTCTCCGGGAAGAAAATAGAAGTGACGTTCAACGACGGGGAAGTCCTGGTGGGGACGACCATGGGATATGATGCCCAACGCCTTGGATTCTTTCTCTTTCCTGCCGACGATCAAGCCAACAATACTCGAATGTTCGTGGTGATGGCCGCGGTCAAGACCGTCCGGTTTCTCTAGAGTCCTCATTCCTCTCTTACTTCAATGACTGCGGCTTGCGAGCCGGTAGGCCCTATGGTAGGGTACCGCCACGTTGCGGTGAATATTCAGAGGTGGGGCATGGCGGAGCAGGAACAAGGCTTTGTCGTTCGGGATCGACGGGCGAGTGGGGGGGCAGATGCCGCGCCGACACCGGCCGCTCCGGCCCAACAGTCGCCGTCTGATGCTGCCTCACCGGTCGAGGCCTCCCATCATGAAGACCATCCACTCTCCGTCACCTTTGCTTCCTTTGTTATCTCTCTTGGTTCGTCTTCCCTGATGCTGATGGGGGAACAGCTGGACCCTCGCCAGGCTGCGTTACCGGTCAATCTTCCTCAGGCCAAGGAAATCATCGATCTGCTGTCTGTTTTGGAAGAGAAGACGAAGGGTAATCTTACTGCAGAAGAGCAGACGGTCTTGCGGGACATGCTCTATGCACTCCGCATGAAGTATGTCGTTCTTGCCTCGCCAAAGTAGACGTCTTGTCCCCCTCCCATCCACAGGGGGTTCTATTTCCAGTAAGGGGCGATCATGGCCGGACAGTCTTTGAGTCGGCCTGTAATTCCGTTATAGTGTGCAGGGGTGTCTGCGCAGAATTGAGAGTCTGGAGAGGCCGCTCGTATGCCTGAATCTGGCCAGTCGAATGACGGATTGGGCACGGTTCCTATGATGGCTGGGTTTCCCCAAGTGGATGCGGGTGGGACGAAGGCGCGGCTGCCGGTGGGTGATCGGGAGCATGAGCCCGAGCGGAAGAAACCCCATCTTCGTCCCGTCTGGATCGTTCTGATTCTCTTGATCCCTTGTTTGGCGCTCACGTGGTACTACTCGCAGACGGCGGTGCCGGGCGGGGAGGAGAAGGGCTCGCTCCTGCCGACGACCAGCTACGCGGTGGTGCTGCTCCTGGTCAATCTCGACTTGATCGGCCTGGTCGTCCTGACCTTGCTGTTGTCACGCAACTTGATCAAGGCCTATTTCGAGCGGCGGCACCGGTTGGTCGGGGCTGGGTTTCGCACCAAACTCATCGCGGCGTTCATCGGATTCTCATTGATTCCCACCGTGCTGTTGGCGATTGTGGCGAGCGGATTTCTGAACAAGGCGGTCGATGTGTGGTTCAGCGAGCAGATTGAACACGTGATGAAAGATTCCTCCGAGGTGGCCAGCCTTCAGCATGCGGGGCACATCGCGTTGGCGGTCAACAGTGCGCGGGCGATTGGACGGGAATTGTACCGCGAAGACCTGCTCATTCCGGAACAGCGTGACCTGCTGATTGCCGCAATGGCTCGGAAGCGCATGGAGTATGGGGTCGCGGGAATCGAGGTCTATTCAAACAAGATGGAAACATTGACCAGGGCCCTCGATGTTTCGGTGCCTTCGAGTGTGCTGGATTTGCCGGTCAGCCAGCTCGTGCTCCAGGTCATCAATGGGAAGCAGGAGTTCACGTCGGTCCAGAAAGCGCAGTCCGGGCGTTTGGTACGGGCCGCCATTCCGGTGGTCGCCAGTGCGAAACTTGATGAGCTGGCCGGCGTTGTGGTCGTTGAAACCTATGTCTCGGAGTCGCTGTTGACCAAGATGGAAGGGATCACCCGCCAGTATACAGAATACAAACAGATCAAGGAGATGAAAAATCCGATCAAGGCCGGCGCCTACTTGGTGATCGCTATCGTGACCGTGATGATCCTCTTCAGCGCGACATGGTTTGGGTTCTATGTGGCACGAGGTATCACGGTGCCGATTCAGCGGCTGGCGGAGGCAACAGAAGCGGTTGCGCAGGGGGATCTCACGGTGCATATTGACGCGAAGGCCACCGATGAAATCGGGACCTTGATCGACTCCTTCAATCGCATGACACAGGATTTGCAGGGAAGCAAATCGAAGCTGGAAGAAACCAATCTCACGCTGCAACAGACCAATGCCGAGCTCGACCGACGCCGGGCGTATATTGAAACAGTTGTGGCGACGATTGCCGCCGGTCTGCTTTCAATCGATCGAAGCGGGATGATTTCCACCTATAATCCGTCGGGAGAGCGCATCTTGGGATTGCCCGGGGACTGGTTGCGGGGGCGCTCGGCGAATGAGGTGTTCAAGGAGTTCGGCCTCGACTTGTTCCAAACGGCCTATGACCGGATGCAGGCCGACGGGCGAGATGACTTGGCCTTGGAGGGACAATTGGAGGTCCAAGGCAAGCTCATCACGATCGGCTTGAATGGGTCGCGCATGAGGGATGAGGCGAACAAAGATCTGGGGTTTGTGCTGGTGTTTGAGGACCTGACGGAGTTGATTAAGGCGCAGAAAGTCGCGGCGTGGCAGGAGGTGGCCAGGCGCGTGGCGCACGAAATCAAGAATCCGCTGACCCCCATTCAATTGTCGGCTCAGCGGCTGCGCAAGAAGTTCTTCGAAAAATCTCCGGATCTCGACCGGGTGTTCGACGAGGCCACGAATGTCATTATCAACGAAGTCAGCAGCCTCAAGACCATGCTGGATGAGTTTACGAAATTTGCGCGGCTGCCCGCTCCTCAAATGACGCGTCAGCCGCTTCACGATGTGATGCGCGATGTGGCCGCGCTGTATCGGGCGGCGCAAAAGGATATCGAGCTCGTACTGGATCTCGATCAAGATCTGCCGCCACTCAATTTCGACCGTGAGCAGTTGAATCGGGTATTCGTCAATTTGTTCGACAATGCCATTCAGGCCATGAATCAAAAAGGCCGGCTCTGGGTGACGACGAACTATGACACGAAGCGGAAGCGAGCAGTAGTCAGAGTAGCGGACGAAGGCCCCGGTATTGCGCCGGAAGATCAGGAACGGTTGTTTGTTCCGTATTTTACCAGGAAGAAAACGGGTACCGGATTGGGGCTGGCGATTGTGCGCCGGATCATTACCGACCATGACGGCCAGATTCAGGCGGGGAATAATCATCCAAAGGGTGCGGTGTTTACATTCGATTTGCCGGTGTGAAGAACTGGCTGACTAGCCTGCAGGCTGGCAGGCTGACAGAGCCGCAGACGGGCTGTCATGTCAGCGTGGCTCTTGCTAACTTGTCAGCTTACTACGTTGAGGAGAATCATGTCGGCATCGATTCTAGTCGTGGATGATGAGGAGGCGATCCGCACCTCGCTGCGCAGCATTCTAGAAGATGAGGGGTATCAGGTGGCGGTGGCATCCAGTGGACACGATGCGCTGAAGATGTGCGGGAGCGATCCGCCGGATTTGATGATGTTGGATATTTGGATGCCGGAGCTGGATGGCTTGGAGACGCTCCGCCGAGTGAAAGAGTTTGTGCCGGCGACGCAAGTCATGATGATGTCAGGTCATGGGTCGATCGAGACGGCGGTGAAGGCCATCAAGTTCGGGGCCTACGACTACATCGAGAAGCCGTTGTCGCTCGAAAACGTGACCCTTCGGGTCAAACACGCTTTGGCACAGTATCGGTTGGAGCAGGAGAATCGGACTCTGCGGACCAAGGTGCAACAAAAGTTCGAGCTCGTTGGCCAGTCGCCGGCGATGCAGCAGATGCGGCAGTTGATCGAGACCGCCGGTCCTACGAACAGCCGTGTGCTGATCGGAGGTGAAAACGGAACCGGGAAAGAGCTGGTGGCTCGCGCCATCCACATGCACAGCTCCAGGGCGGAGCATCCCTTTGTGGCCGTCAATTGTGCCGCGATTCCAGAAACTCTGATTGAAAGCGAATTATTCGGCCATGAGAAGGGGTCGTTTACCGGTGCCACCGCGATGAAACGGGGACAATTTGAGCAGGCGGATGGAGGCACGCTCTTTCTCGATGAAATCGGCGATATGAGCCTCAGTACGCAGGCCAAGGTGTTGCGGGCATTGCAGGAACAACAGTTCACGCGAGTCGGCGGGACCAAATTGATGAAGGTGGACGTGCGAGTGCTGGCTGCATCGAACAAAGACTTGGAAAAAGAAATCGGCAGGGGACAATTTCGCGAAGACCTGTTCTACCGCCTCAATGTCGTGCCGATCGTGGTTCCGCCGTTGAGGGAGCGGCGGGAGGATATCCCGGCGTTGGTGACGCATTTCATGAAACTGCATGTCCACGAGCAGGGGTTGCGGATGAAGGAGATCTCGGTGGAAGCGATGGCGGTGTTGCAACAGTATGAATGGCCGGGGAACATCAGGGAACTGCGGAACCTGATCGAACGATTGATGATTATGGTGCCGGGTCCGGTGATCGATGGCTCACAGGCGGCGATGGCGCTGCAAGGCCGCACGGCAGGGCCTGCCACTGTTGGGCCTCCGTCCACGACGCCGCTTTTGGCGAAATCCTATGATTCGCTCAGAGATGCGAGAAATGCGTTTGAAAAGGACTACATCAGCCGAAAATTGCGTGATCACCATTGGAATATTTCGCGAACCGCCGAGGATTTGAAGATCGAGCGCAGCCACTTGCACCGGAAAATCAAGTTGCTGGATGTGGAGATGCGGCCGGAGGGATGAGAAAGGCAGGGCGGCAGGTCTCCAGCTTTCGCACGACCGAAGCGCTGTCGTGGTGCTTCGAGGAGTGGAAGCCTTCGGAAATTCCCTCGGTGACTCGGTCAGTTTCCGCTTTCCTTCTCCTCGAAGCAACGACAGCTGGGAAGCTTCGTTCGTGCAGTCAGCCTGGAGACCAGCCACCCTGGCCGAGAGGAAAGCGGAACGGTGCGCGGTGGATGCGCGCAGTGAGAAACGGCCCGCCACCCCGTATTGTGAAAAGAGAAGTAGAGTTGGATAATCCGCTCGCTCCGTTGACCCTTGCTACAACCCTCCTCTAAGATAGCGCCCCCATGACAACCTATCGTGAAGCTGGAGTGGATATCGAGGCGGGCGACGAGTTTGTCGACCGTATCAAGCCGCTTGTCCGTTCGACGTTCCGTCCAGAAGTGCTCACCGATCTGGGTGGATTCGGCGGGCTGTTCGGACTGCGGTCCGATAAGTACAAAGAGCCGGTGTTGGTGTCCGGTACGGACGGGGTTGGGACCAAACTGAAGATCGCCTTCATGATGGATCGCCATGACACAGTCGGTATCGATCTTGTTGCCATGTGTGTCAATGATATCGCCGTGAGCGGTGCCGAGCCGTTGTTTTTTCTGGACTACTTTGCGACAGGCAAACTGTCCGTGGCGAAGGCGCAGGAAGTCGTGAAAGGCATCGCCGAGGGCTGCCGCCAAGCGGGATGTGCCTTGATCGGCGGAGAAACGGCGGAGATGCCGTCGATGTACGCAGAGGGCGAGTATGACCTGGCTGGGTTTGCGGTCGGGGTGGTTGAGAAGGCCAGAATCATCGATGGCAAATCCATTAAGGTCGGTGACGCGATCATCGGGCTGGCGTCGACGGGATTGCACAGTAACGGCTATTCGCTGGCTCGCCGTGTGTTGTTTGACCAGGCGAAGTTGTCGACGGAGAGTCGGCTTCCTGAACTCGATCGCTCGTTAGGCGAGGTGCTGCTCGCACCGACCAGAATCTACGCGAAGCAGATCCTGTCACTCATTCAGGAATGCCCCATCAAGGGGATCGCGCATATTACGGGGGGAGGGATTACGGAAAACCTTCCACGCGTATTTCCGGAAGGGGTGGGAGCCAACATCCGCCGCACGGCGTGGCCGATGCCGCCGATCTTTGACGTGATGAGTCGCTTGGGGAAGGTGAGCCGTGAAGAAATGTATCGCGTGTTTAACATGGGAATTGGATTGATTCTGGTGGTGCCGCCAGACTCGGTGTCCTCTGTGCTTGTCAAAATCGCCGCGCTGGGGGAACGAGGGTGGCTGATTGGGGAGATGGTGTCTTCGGCGGGAAAAGAGCCCGAGGTGCAGTATGTCGACTGATCGGGCGACGCCGCTCCGTGTCGCGGTACTGGCTTCGGGCCGTGGATCAAACTTGCAGGCGATCATTGATGCGATTGCGGCGGGGCAGATCCAGGCGAACATAGTCGCTGTCATCAGCAATAAGCGAGATGCGCCGGCATTGGAGCGGGCGCGTGCGCATGGATTGCCGGATCTCTTCCTCGATCCGAAACCATTCGCCGGACGCCCCGATAGCCGCGAGGCCTATGACCGAGCCATACTGGAAGTTCTGGAACAACGCCAAGTTGAATTGGTATTGCTCGCTGGATACATGAAGATCGTGACGGGCGTGCTCGTGAATGCCTATGCCAATCGGATGATGAATATTCATCCGTCCCTCTTACCGTCGTTTCCAGGGTTAGATGTGCAGAAGAAAGCGATCGACTGGGGGTGCAAGCTGGCCGGTTGCACGGTGCATTTCGTGACGGAAGGGGTGGACGAAGGGCCGATTATCCTCCAAGCAGCGGTCCCGATTCTTGACGATGATACGCCTGACGCCCTCGCGGCGAGAATTCTTGTACAAGAACACAAGATTTTCCCCCGTGCCGTGCAACTCTTCGCCGAACGCCGCCTCCGTGTCGAAGGCCGCCGCGTCGTCATCGACGGTGCCAAGCCTCACGGCGAGGCGGTCATCAGTGCATCCTAACGGCCGGTATCGTTCGTTAGACGGCTCCAAGCGCGGCAGTTAATGCGTGGATCGTCAACGGTGCGTTCCCTTCAGACCGATTGTTCACCAGCACGTAGGCTTTGCGGTTCTCCATCACGGCTTGTTGTAGCAAGCGCACGGTATCTTTTCTCATTTCGGGTAACTCGCCCACAATCTTGTTGTATGGTGCGGCCCGTTTCTTTGCCGTCTCATAGGCCATGTTTAGGGGAGTCAGCAGTCGGAATACTGTAAACGGTGCCGTGAATCGTTCCATCCGCCGATGTTGCTCCGCCAGCGGCGGCATCCATGACCAATGGTTGTAGACATGCGCGACGCGGTGGTTCTCCAAGACCTTGCGATACTCAGCGCCAAGCAGTGATGCGTTTCGAATTTCCACGGCATAGCGAAAGTCTGTTGGTAGTTGACCGAAGAAGGCATCGAGGCGATTGCAAAACTCCTGTGAGGGGATGCTGTGCTGTTGGAATTCGAACAGAAACGGGCCGGCGTGAGGCTTGAACTGGACTTCACGGTAGGGGGTCAATACGAGTTCGTTGAATAGTGCCGCGTCAAGGAAACGGGGATTCGATTGCCCGGCTTTGAGACCGTAGCGCGCATGCTTCGCAAAAGTGGGAATGGTGATGTCTTCCCAGACCTTGCTACACATCTCAAAGTCTTCTGGGATTTGCTGCAGGTAGCGGCGTAGCTGACCCGCGGTCGGTGGCCGGTAGAACGATGAGTCGTTTCCGACTGTGCGAAAGAGCGGTTCACCGTTGGACAGATACTGGCAGTACTCGACCAAACATTCCCGTGCGAAGGCTGTCTTCGAGTAGGGCTTCTTGTAGATCTGCCCTTGCCAGCCTTCGTAGGTCCACGTGGAAGTGCCGAATCGAACCAGCGGAGAGAACGTCATAGACAGGGAGTGTACGAGGATCAGGACACTTCCTCAATGCGGCAACGAAGTTTTATCAACTTGCGGTAGCGACGCACGAATGGGTTGTGTATAATGCAGCCGCTCAAGGGTACGACCCTTTGAACTCAGTACTACAGGCCCGGTGGGGGGCTAGCTCAGTTGGGAGAGCACTACGTTCGCAACGTAGGGGTCGCGGGTTCAACTCCCGTGCCCTCCACCAAACCGTATCTCGCGCTTGCCCTCGGTTCTCCAAACGAAGCCGTATTTCCGAAATGGCCGGTAGATATCCTGGTGGCGGGTGCTATCGGTATTCCACCTGAAGGCGCGCGAGGAAATCTTCGAGCTGTGCGACGCATTGTTCAGCTGTGGTGTGGTCATGCTGGATGGCCGCTTGTTCCATGGCATTGCCGATCTCGCTGATTCGATCGAATCCGTACCCTCCGCCGTCGCCTTTCATTCGATGTCCCAGGATCTCGATGGTCGAAAAATTCGCGCTGCTCAGCGCCTGACGTAGCGTCTGGATATCTTTCTTCCGGTTGGACAAAAAAGTGGGCACGATGGTTTCAAAATCACGGTCAATGTGCACGGTGATCCGTTCGGCTGATTCTGGATGTGACATGGGCATGGTCAGGCTGCCTGTTTGGTATGTGTGTGCAGGATTTCCAGCAGCGTCGACTTCTTAACGGGCTTGGTGATGTGGGCGGTGCAACCGGCCTGAAACATTTTGGCAGCTTCTTCCTTGAGCGCAAATGCCGTCAACGCAATGATCGGGGTGGGTGGGCGGTTATGGTCACGTTCCCACTGACGTATCGCTTTCGTCGCGCCATATCCATCCATGATGGGCATCTGCATATCCATCAATACGATGTCATACCGGTTTTGCTTAAATTGTTCGAATCCTGCCGCGCCGTTGTCGGTGACGTCGAGGCTATGATTGGTCTGTTGAAGATAGGCACGAATCAACAGTTGGTTGTCTGGAGAATCCTCGACGAGCAGGACGAGGAGCCTGTCATTGGTCTGGGAGAGTGCTGGCTCCATTGTGGTGGCTGGTTTAGGCAGAGAGGTCTTGGTCCCTTTAGCCCGGTGCAACGCGATACCGATGGTCTCCATTAAGTCTGACTTTCGAATCGGCTTGACCAGGTAACCACCCAACTTCAAATCATACGTGTGGGCGATGTCGTCGGCCCAGTGATGCGAAGTCAGCATGATCGTCACAGGTTGTTCTGGCATCGATGAGCCATTCACCCGCTCGATGACCTGAAACCCACTCATGCCCGGCATCTGGGCATCGAGCAACAAGAGCTTGTAGGGAGTGTTGAGTTCGCCTGCACGAAACAGTTCGTCGAGGGCGGCGGCTCCATCAGTCGCTTCAGTGACTGATGCGCCGCACGCTTCCAGACTTTCTCGGAGTATGACGCGATTGAGCGGATGATCGTCCACAATGAGGGTGCGAACACCAGTTAGGTTGATGTCGGAGTCGATGATGTGCGTGTCGGGGGGCGGCTGTACCTGGAACGCAACAGAACAGAAAAATGTGCTTCCTTTACCCACAGCACTTTCCACCCAGATTCGTCCATTCATGCGCTCGGCGAGCTGCTTGGAGATTGCTAGGCCGAGCCCTGTTCCCCCATATCGCCGTGTGGTTGAGTTCTGGGCTTGAGCGAATCGATCAAAAATCGCATCGAGACGATCAGCGGGAATGCCGATGCCGGTGTCGCTGACGGAGAACCGGATCGTCCCGGGCGTACGGGAGGCTTCGTCATTTGTAACAAGGACGACAACGGATCCCTCCTCGGTGAATTTCAATGCATTCCCGATCAAATTGATGAAAATTTGTGTCAGCCTTGTCGGGTCCCCGATGAGGAATGTCGGGACGTCGGGAGCGATATGGCACACGAGTTCTAGGCCTTGTTCATCGGCCCGCATCGCCAGCATCTGTAAGACCTTGTCGATGACTTCGGTGAGATCAAATTCAATGGCTTCAAGTTCCAGGCGGCCGGCTTCGATCTTTGAGAGATCAAGGATGTCGTTGACTAAGCCCAGCAGCGTGCTGCCCGCTCGCCGGAAAATTCGGAGATATTTTCGTTGCTCGGCTGTGAGAGGGGTTTCCCACAGGAGATCGGCCATGCCGATGATGGCGTTCATCGGCGTCCGAATCTCATGGCTCATGCTGCTCAAGAATTCGCTCTTGGCACGATTCGCCACCTCCGCCGCGTCTTTCGCTTGGCGCAAGGCCAGTTCTCCTTCGAGCCGTTCTGCTGCGCCCAGCGCCAGAGTCGCCATGGTTGCCAGGGAACTCGCAACCTGTTCTTCATAGATCGTCCATTGGCGGGGTTTGCCGGTATGCTCTAGGCAGAGGACGCCGACAATGTTGCCTTTTTGTCTGATGGGAGCATCCAGCAAGGCTCCAATATTAAAAGGAGTGAGGTAGGAGCGGGTAAACTCCTTGGTCCGAAAGTCCTTCGCTGAATCGTGTGCTGCAATGGCCCGTGCCTCGGTGAGGAGCGATTTGAAGTATGTTGGGTAGTCGGCCGACCGAAGCGTCTTATCAGCGCTGTGACGTCGTGGTGAAAATTCGAAGAGATCTGCAAGCGTAAGGGAATCATGGTTCTCGGTGAAGAGCCAGACGCTGGCTCGCTCCACGCGCAATAACCGGCAGCTCGCCTCGGTGATAGCTTGGAATGCGGGGAGGAGTGTGCCGCTGGTCAGGGCCTCGCTCTGAGCTAATTGCCAGAGCATTTCCTGGGATTGTTCCAACAGCTCAGTCACGTGTTGTTTGACTGAAGCGGTCGACGCTGCAGGGCGTACTCGCGCAGGCGAGGTGAGGGATTTGTTCAGTCGTGAGCCGGGCTGCTTGGCCGAAGAGTGTGCCGTCGTGGTTTGTTTTCGAGTAGGTCTATCATGAGGGCGGCGTGGCATCGTTGTGCGTAGATAATGGCGGAGTACTGTCGAATGGCACCTGGTTTAATCGTCGTGTGAATCTGGGACTAAGGATAGGGTTCCGGCTGGTTTCGTCCGGTTTCGTCCTTCCTGTTTGGCTTGATACAGGGCTTGATCGGCAGCCTTAATCAAATCAGTGGGGGAAGCGTGTCGCTGAGGGACCAGGCAGGCATATCCGACGCTTATTGTGATGATCTCTCCATCCGAATGGGTGATGCCAAGGGACTCAATCCGGCGGCGGAGACTTTTCGCGACCTGCGCGGCTCCGTCAATGGCGGTGCCCGGTAGCACGATGACAAACTCATCTCCTCCGTAACGCGCCACTAAGTCGCCGGGACGATTGACGGCGCTGGAGAGCGCGGCAGAGACCTGTTTCAGACAGTCATCGCCGGCCGTATGGCCCTTGGTGTCATTATACGTTTTGAATCGGTCGATATCGAACATGATGAGGGACAGCGGAGTCGACTCGCGCGCGGCTCTCCGCCACTCTTGGTCGAGAAAGTCGTCGAATTGCCGCCGGTTGGTAATACCGGTCAATCCATCCAAGCACGAGAGCCGGAGCAACATCTGGTTTGCTTCTTGGAGCTGCCGCATGACTTCCAGGAGTTTCTGTTCGCGGGCACGCCGACGGTCGATCTCATGGACGAGGCGCAGCACCGAGCGCACCCGGGTCAACAGCTCGATCTTATTGACCGGTTTGGCCACATAGTCCATGGCCCCGGCGGCGAATGCCAGTTGGAGATCCACAGGGTCGGTTTTCACTGTGACCATAATAATCGGGGTATCCCGGAAGCGGTCGATGGATTTGATCTGGCGGCAGGCCTCAATGCCGCTGGTGTGGGGCATCAGGATATCCATGAGGATGATGTCTACGCGTGCAGCGGATTGCTTGCCTCCGTCGAGGCCAAGATATTTGAATGAGGCGGCGGCAGAGTCCACTGCGATAATGTCTTCATAGCCTGCAGTAGAGAGGATCGACTGGAGCAGCAGGCGGTCATCAGCGGAGTCGTCGACGATCAGAATGCTCATAGGGTGTGCGCTCGCAAGGGTGAAACTTGGCGGAAGCGTAACAGCTAGTCTTAGTAAACTCCAGGATAAAGCTTTTTGATGCAGGGCTGGCACAGGCCGTGGCTGAATTCGACACCGGAATGTTCGGATAAGTAGTCTTCCAATTGTTGCCAGAATCCGCCGTCATTTCGGATCTTCTTGCAGGATGCACAGATGGGAATCAATCCCCTGAGGACCTTCACTTCTTTGAGGGCCTGTTGCAGCTCGTCGTTGCTGCGGCGGAGATCCGCTTCCCGCGCCTTGCGGTGGTCCATTTCCCGCTTCAGGGTTAACGCCGACGCGACCCGTGCGTGCAATTCGACACCATTGACCGGCTTGGCGATGTAATCCATAGCCCCTGCCGAAAAGGCCTCTTGCAAGTTGGCCAAATCATTCTTGGCCGTGACCATGATAATCGGAATATCCTTGAGGTGGTCGTGTTGCTTGATATGTCGGCAAGCCGCAACGCCATCCATGTCCGGCATGAGCACATCGAGCAGGATCAGATCAATCTGCTGAGGAGGCTCCCCTTCATGGGGAGACAAGATCGAAAAGGCGGCCTGCGCCGAATCAGCCGAAACAATATCGGCGTGCCCAGCTTTACTGAGAATGGACTGGAGCAGGAGTCGATGATCGGGAGAGTCGTCGACGATGAGAATAGCCATGGGCTGCCTCTGTTACGCATGCGCCCGTACCCTCGTGCGGGCATTGCGCCTGGGAGAAGTATAGCAGCGATTGCGAAAGCTAGGTGAGTTTGGCTTTGACCAGGTCGCTAATGTGTTTGCCGTCAACGGCTTGAGCCGTCAAGCGGGCCATCACGGCTTTCATCGCCATTCCCATGTCTTTGAGAGAGCGAGCCCCTGTCTCTTCCAACACGGAGGCGATGATATGCTCAAGCTCCTGATTCGAAAGGGGTTGTGGCAGGTAGGATTCGATGATGGAGATTTCTTTCCGCTCTTTTTCTGCCAACTCGACCCGTTGCGCTTTTTCAAATTGCTCAACCGATTCACGGCGTTGCTTGATCAGGGTCGTCATAATCCGGCTCATTTCTGCGTCGTCCAGGTCTTTTTTAAGCTCGACCTCCTTATTCAGGATCGCGGCCTTGATCATCCGGATGACGTCCATGCGAAGCTGGTCCCTGGATTTCATGGCTAACTTCAGGTCTTCGGTCAAACGGTCGCGTAACGACATATGCACCTCACTATATGATCGGAGAGTCTTGATGGAGCATACGCTGCAGATATCGGTGAGTCAACGAGAAGGGGACAGGATTGGCGCCATGGTATTCGCGTCAGGTGGGTAGTATGATGATCACGGTGAGAGGGACCGCATCGTTGGTGTTCGGAGCGATCGACGAGGCACGGAGTCTCCGGTGCTGTTTATTCAGGCGGGTGTCATTGTCGGTGTGTTAAGCGGCATCCTCGGATGCCAGGCGGAGTCATTGCAGATCGTGTCGCCGAATGCGGTGTCGGCGGATCCGTTCCCCATTCCGCTGGACGTGCAGCGTGTCGCCGTGTTGTACCCGAAGTCGGTCAGTCCTGAAATGGCCGATGCGTATAACCGCCTGGAGGAAGCGACCTTTGGTCTGAAGGGGGTTCGCCCGAGCCTGAAAATTGTCGATCGATTGTATTTGCCGGTGGTACTCGAAGAGCATCGGTTTCAGCTCACCGGATCGGTGGCGGATGAGAGTGCGGTTAGGCTCGGTCGAGTTTTGGGAGTAGACACGGTGCTGATTTATCGGATCAATGGTCCCTCTATGCGGGATCGGATGTGGGCGCGGTCTTACCGGGACTTGCCGCCGGTGACTGTCACAAGCAAGATGATCAGAGTGGAAAGTGCCGAGGTGCTCTATCACAATATCGTGGAGACTGAAATCGAGGAATCGACCTCCTGGGCAAGATCGTTTTTAGACAGGACCACGTATCAGCGGTTGAGTCGAGAAGCGATGGAACGGGGCATTGTGCAAACCGTGTTAGAGCTGCGTCAAGCGCTCAAGTAAATTGTAGTGAGTTCAACGTGTCAGAGGAGGGGAGTATGGCAACTGAACTGTTGTGGCGCGTGAGTCGAGATCGATGCCTGATGGTGGGATTGATCGGGCTGATGTCGGTGTGGTTCGGTGGCTGTGCAAGTGAGCCGCCGAAATCGTCCGGAGCGACGATGACGCCGGAGCAAGTCCGCAGCCATGCGGATAAGGGGTTCGATAAATTGAAACAAGAAGAACAACACCGAACCGTCTCTCCGGCAGGAGCTCACTAACGGCGCCGAAATGCGAGTGTCTTCAACGGCTTTAGTAATGGAAGTTCCCACAGCAGCCAATGATGGGCGCGCGGTTCTACCATGCGAGGTTCCTGGAACGTGCGGAGCAGCGTGGCTGAGACGATCAAGCGGAGCAAGCCGGAAAGAAAGAAGAGAAACGGGAGATTGGAGGCCGGGTGTAGTGCTAAGGCCCCAAGCTGTAGTGAGGCCGGGACGGCGCTGATAAGCCATGCACCAAGAAGTGTTCCCAATGCCCACCCGATTGCGTTGACAGTGCTGGACACCGCAACGGCTTTGGCTCGGTCGGCCGGCTGCACTGCATCAAACACGTAGTTATTGAGTCCGAGTCCGAGTCCTGCCCAGACCACTCCTCCAAAGAAGTTCACCACGACGAGAAAGGCCCATGCTGTGCTCAGGAGATAGAGCATCGGCAGGATCGCCACGATCAGTCCGGTAAAGGTCAAGAGTGCTTTATTGCCGAAGCGGTCACCGAACTGGCCCCATGCGGGCAACGTGACGAACTGGCCGATGATCCCCGCCCCAAGCCATGCACCATATTCCCAATAGGCCAGGTGCAGATCCTGGATCATATAAATCACGAAAAAGGGGGCAGTCATCAAGACGGCCAAGTGCATCAGACTAGAAAAAAGCAGAAACTGCCGGAAGTTCTTCGTGACTCCTGTACGGAGAAACATGCGAAAACCATCGGAGCCGTCGCCAGATTCAGGCTGTGGCAAGTCAGGTACCTTCAGAAGGGAGAACGCCGAGGCGCCTCGGCAAAGTCCTGCGGTGAGAAACATGACGGCAAACCCTACCCAGAGAGCCTGCTGCTGGTCACAATAGGTGAGGAGTACCCCGCCTGAGGAGAGTGCGAGAAAACTGGTCAGGGCCATGATGCGCGATCGTCGCGCGAAATACATGCCTCGCTCGTCAGCGTGGAGACGATCGGTAATAAAGCTGTTCCACGCAGGTGACGTAAAATGGGTAAAGGTGAAGTACAATGCCACGCATGCAATCAGCAGCCACGGGCCGAACTCGGGCCAGAGCAAGGGCAGAGCGAGAATTGGGATCCACGAAATGGACTGTCCAATAAGTCCCCAAAAGATCTGAGCTTTTCGGGTAGGAAACCAGTGAGATACCTTTACTGAGACCAGTTGAGCCCAAGCCCCCAGCAGCTGCGGCATGGCAGAGAGAATACTCAAATGCAGTGGTGTGGCATGGCTGAGAAGCGCAAAGGCGGAGAGGTATTGTTCGCCTCCGCCTTGCGTGACCGCTTGGAAGAGCCCGTCGCGTATGCCGAATCGACGCCCCGGTTCTTGATGCAGTTCGTGGTTGGATGGAGCCTGATCTTGTGACCCGGCTTGGGTCTCCTGTACCACTCGTGTATGGGGGGGCGTCATCTCAGCTTGGTGTCCGTGGATGCTTGCAGGGCACTGTACCATAGATCCCTCGGGTGACAAGTGTTGTCCGGCCATCAATATTTGACGATTGACCGGGCCTCTGCCCGCCGATACGATCACGCTATGACCCGGTCAGGCTGCCATCGTGTATCCAGGTGCGTGTTGGGACACGCGGTTGCCGGCGTCATGCTGTTGGCGGGATTGTGCGCAGGACACTCCAGTCTCGCGAAAGATCTTCTCCTACCGAAAGAACAGGCGACCACTGAATTTGGCGCCACGCGGAGTCCGTCGTTTGACGAACAGCAACAAGGCGTTCCGCAATCACTATTTACTTGGATCAAGATGGCACAAGGCTATGAAGTGGAGTGGGATACATTTGGACGAAAGGGATGGTATGCGCAGGATCCCCGGTTGAAACCGGTTAACCCCGGTTCCGTTTTTACACCGCAGACGCCGGCGGTCTACATCGTGTTCGAAGTGGCCCCACTTGAAGATCCTACACAGTTCGGCGCGCAATGGCGCCAGGAATTGTCCGATGGGCAATTCAGTCGCGAGGTGCTCGGTTACGATGTGCTTGAAGTGCCGGGCCATGAACGATATGGCTTTCTTGAGTTAAAGAAGCCCGGTGATGCATGGCCGGTCGGAAATTACGTGGCAGAATTGTATATTTCCCCATTGGGGCAACAGCCGTTTCATGCAGTGAATCGTGTCGGGATGATGCGTTTTACGATTGATGGGGCTGCCAGGTTTGGCCCACCGGTTCCATCAAAGTAGCGAAATTATGGTCTCGGAGATTTGGGTGATGAAAGGGCGGTGAAATGGTTGCGAACGTGAAGGTGACGGACCCAGAGAAACTGGCCTTGCTCTATGAACGATTTCGAGATGTTTGTCTTGTAGAGAAGGAAGTGTGGAAGGAGATCTTCATGCCGAGAGAGCCAGCCTCAGGTCCGGTCCGTACAAATATCCAAGATCGGTATACCGTGGAGATTGACGATCCTACGGTTGAGGATGCCCTTGATGCGAACATTCCGCTTGGGGCAGCCGCCCTCGGCGCCGCCATCCAAGAATACCGCACGCATATTTCTTTCTATGGAAAAGGGTGATGCGGATATCGCTGGATCCGGCAGCGGCGTCTTCGCCGCTGCCGTCCTGCAGCCTGGTAGCGATTGGGGGACTTACAAACGTTGGAGTGCTGCGATGCGAGCTTCAATCGGTGGGTGTGTCGAGAATAAGCTCATGAATCCACCGGATTGGCCGGAGATTTTCATCGTGGCGAGCGCATCTTGCGGTGCGTGCTGAAATTGGGTGCGAGTCACCCATCGGTCAATAGCCTGGAGCGCACTGATCATGGAATCTTTTCCGTACACTTTTGCCGCAAAGGCATCGGCTCCAAACTCCCGACGACGTGAAAACCAACTGATCACGATGGAGGCCAGGATGCTGACAATGATCTGAAGCACCAAGGACAGGCCAAATCCTAAGGCGGCCTGATCCCGTTCCGCAAAGAATCGCCGCACCCACATGGCGATGTAATAGACGAAGGTATTCATGAGTCCGGCCAGGACGGTCGTGGCGAACATGTCGCCGTTGTACACGTGACCCATTTCGTGAGCCAGGACCGCCTTCACCTCGCCTTCCTTGAGGTTGTGTAGTAATCCCGTTGAAACGGCCACCATAGAATTGTTCTTGCTCGGTCCTGTCGCGAAGGCATTGGGGTCTGGAGAATCGTAGACCCAGACCTCGGGCATGGTAATCTGTAGACGCTGGGCAATGTCCTGCACGGAACCAAAAATAAGTTGTTCAGCGTGAGAACGAGGTTGGGTAATCTGCTGGCAGTTGAGCATGGCTCTCGCCATTTGTTTCGAGAACGCCAAACTGATGAATGCCCCGCCGAATCCGAACATCGCGGCCCATACCAAGGACGTCAGATCAACGGAACCCCTGACGTCAATTCCGAACATCGGCAAAATCACATTGACGACGATTGGAACCGTGATGGACAGCGTCACCATGATCAGAATATTGGTAATCAGCAGCAGGCCAATACCTTTGAGCCACTTCATCGATATCCTCCTTGGGATAGGTGCACTCACGTGTCCTGTTCGTAAGTCCTGGACGTGTCTAGATTATACACAAATGCATCTGCAAGAGACACCCGCCGTCAACGTGTATTGACAGGGAACATAAGACTGTACCAGGGAAAGTCAAGGAACCGAAGGCTCTGATGCATGGGTGTCGGGTTGACCCTTTTCAGATGTTCCTGTTAGAAGGTCCTCATCTTGTAATCTTCTTCCGGCGAGAACAGCGGTAGCGAGGCTAGCCACCGCATTTAGAAAAGGTGTTATGCGCCAAGGGCTTACGATGGTTACCAGGACTGTTTCTTCCAAGCGGGAGTTGCTCCGCGATCTGTTGAAGCAGGTATCACGATTGTTTTACACGACGCTGGTCGTAGTGCCGGCGGATGTGCGCGATCAAGTCAGTCTTGCCTATCTGTTTGCCAGAGCGGCCGACACGATTGCCGATACGGACTTGATTGATCGGTCACGGCGGTTAGAGTTTCTTAGCCAACTCAAGGGACAGTTTGTCAGTGATCAGATTGTGTGGGGGCAAGTCCAGGATATCCAGCGGGCGCTCGGACCGGTCCAGCACGATTCAGCCGAGCGAACGTTGCTCGAGCGATTGGATGAGTGCTTCGGGCTTTTCCAAGATTTTTCGCCGGATGATCGACGCCGGGTGCAGCGGCTTATGACCACGTTGACGCAAGGCATGGAAATGGATTTGAGCCTGTTCCCCGGGAAATCTGCGGACGAACTTGTGGCGCTGAAGACGCCCGGTGATCTGGATCGGTATACCTATTACGTTGCCGGATGTGTGGGAGAGTTTTGGACCGATTTGATGTGCGCCCATCGAAAGGCCCTGGCCTCGTGGAATGTGCGGGAGATGTCGGAGGTCGGTGTTCGGTTTGGGAAAGGCCTGCAATTAACAAATATCGTCAAGGACATTGCCCATGATCTGCAGAAGGGCCGATGTTATGTGCCTGAGCCGATGCTGGCTGAGGCAGGATTGACGCCAGAGGATTTGCTTGATCCCGCCAATCTGCCGAGGTTTCGGCCGGTGTTGAGCAAACTCGTTCGCATGGCGACCGACCATCTCGACCAAGGGTGGCTCTATACGATGTCTATCCCGCGCTATGAAACCAGGTTGCGGCTGTCCTGCATGTGGCCGATTCTTTCGGCTGGGGAGTCGCTCAAGCTGGTCCTCCACTCGCCCGATCTCCTGAATCCCTCAGTGAAAGTCAAAATTCCACGTAGCAAGGTCTATCGCATCTTGGCCATGACGACTGGCACCGTCGCCTGCGGATATTCCGGCACTGCATACTGGGGACATTTGCGGAAGCAGATCGCGTAATTTCTCGGTCAGACGGGGGCGGAACGGTCACCTTTTATTCCTGCCATACTTCCATTAAGATGCGAACACGTGTGACGTCGCGTTCTATGCGAGGGACTTCGATTGAAGGCCAAAGTCAACTTTTCCTGCCAATCGTGCGGCCATCAATCACCCCGATGGCTGGGCCGCTGCCCTGATTGCGGCGGCTGGAATACTATGAAAGAGGAGCGACAGGCGGCTACTGGGAAGGGCCGTCCTGTCGCCATGAAGACTGAGCAGGTCAGGGCCACACCGATCGGCGAGATTGAGGTAGTCGGTGAAGACCGGCGCCGCACCCGTATTGGTGAGTTCGACCGAGTATTGGGCGGGGGAGTCATTCCCGGATCGGTCATCTTGATCGGGGGAGATCCTGGAATCGGCAAGACCACCTTATTGCTTCAGGCCTTGCCGCGCTTGGCGTCCAAGGATCAGCCGGTATTGTATGTGTCCGGTGAAGAGTCACCCCGCCAGATTAAGATGCGAGGTCAGCGGTTAGGTATCGATCATCCACGCTTGTTGATATTGGCGGAAACCTCGCTGGAACAGATTCTGAAGTCCGTACAGGAACTTCAACCGGCAGCAGTGGTCGTCGATTCCATTCAGACAGTGTATACGGAGCAGATTACGTCGGCACCAGGCAGCATCAGCCAGGTGCAAGAGGTTGCCGGACAGCTCATGTGGTATGCCAAGCGAGCCGGCGTGCCGGTCTTCATCATTGGGCATGTGACAAAAGAGGGAGCGATTGCCGGGCCGCGTTTATTGGAACACATTGTCGATACGGTGCTGTACTTTGAGGGCGATAAGAGCCATAGCTATCGTATTCTGCGTGCTGTGAAAAATCGATTTGGTTCGACCAATGAAATCGGTGTATTTGAGATGAAAGATGGAGGATTGGACGAAGTCAGTAATCCCTCGGAACTTTTCCTGTCTGAGCGTTCCCAGCGGAGCACAGGTTCCGTGGTTGTGTCGAGCCTTGAAGGTACGAGGCCAATTTTGGTCGAGTTACAGGCATTGGTGTCCTCGACGAGTTACGCCATGCCGAAGCGCATGGCCAATGGCGTGGAGCTCAACCGAGTGTCGTTGTTGCTGGCTGTGATGGAAAAACGGCTGGGGCTGCACCTGTCCAGCCAGGATGTCTATGTGAATATCGTCGGGGGGATGCGCATTGATGAGCCGGCAATTGATCTTGGAATCGTTGCGGCGGTGACATCGAGCTTGCGAGAAATCCCCATCGAGCCGGGTCTATTGATCCTCGGTGAAGTAGGGCTTGGCGGTGAAGTCCGTGCGGTCAGCCAGGCAGAGCTGAGAATTCGTGAGGCGGCAACCATGGGGTTCAAGCGCTGTGTGTTGCCTGAACGGAACTTGAACAAGCTCGAACCGTTAAGCGGTATCGACTTGGTGGGGATTCATGAAGTGCGAGAGGCGTTGGATGTGGTGTTGGCATAGGGGAGGGAGGGAAGGGCGCGCCTCGGTGCTCGCGCAACGCGCGGTCGCGGAGAACCCTCGATGCATGCGCGCAGTGGAGCCGCGTCCATCCCGGCTCCCTTATGCAGAGGGGAAGAGAGGAGTTGGGAAAATAGTACGGCGATTCGGAGTCGGGATGGTCATCGCGGCGGTCATGCTTGCCGGAATGGGCTGTGCGCTGATGGCACCGAAAGGTGTACTGCCGCTCAAGCAGGTTACTGTGGAGGAGTTGACGGAGTTGCTGCGCCAGAGAGAAGCCGCCATTCAGTCGATGAAAGGGTTATTCAGCGCTAAGGTGCGGGGTGGGGTGATTCCCATCGCATCCCGCCTTGAGGGCACGGTGTACTATCGCCGCCCGAATGCATTGCGTCTCAGGGGGTTTAGTCCCCTCGGGGGTGAGCTGTTTGAATTTGTTCAATCTGATGATCTGTACAAACTCAGGCTGCCGACCATGGGGCGTGTGCTATTTGGGCGGGAATCCGAGATGGAGGAGATGGGCAAGCTTGCGCGTCCGTTTCAGTTGAGTGTCTGGGCGGTGAATGGGGTGTTAGGGGCCAGTACGCTCGGTATCGGAGAAACCGTCAAGCTGGCGGAGGATGGAGACCGTTATCGGTTGGATGTATATGCAGCCCCGAATAGGGCTGCACATGAACGAGTGTTGATGCGCCGCATGTGGTTTGATCGGCGAACATTGCTGGTGATTCAGGAAGACCGGTTACGGGAAGATGGTGACGTCGATGCGACCATTCGCTATGAAGATTTCCGGTCGCTCGACAATCAGACCGGTAAATCTTTGCAAGGCAACTCTGCTGCGGCGTCCCTCTTGATCCGTCCATTTAAGATTTCCCTTGAGGATGGGAGAGGGGCTGGAAGCGTCCAGGTTCTATTCCACGAGATGCTGCCGAACCAACCGATAAAAACTGAAGAGTTAGGTCAGATATCGTAGGCAGAGCCTTGTAATTACAGTAGAAGATCAGGTCGTGAAGTTGTATGAAAATTCTCGGGATTGAGACGGCCACCTCATGGCAAAGTGTCGCGCTTCTTGACGGCAATCGGATCCTTGGTCGCCAAGATCAGGACGCGAGTGGCGCTCATGGGACGCTGCTGTTGCCGGCAATTGACCGGCTGCTCAAGGATGCGCAATTGCGGCTTCGCGATCTTGATGGGCTGGCCTGTTCAGCGGGGCCTGGTTCGTTTACCGGGATTCGTGTCGGGTTGGCGACCTGTCTTGGATTGCGCGCGGCAACGGGTATTCCGCTTATGCTAATTCCAACATTGGAAGCACTGGCCTGGGATGTGACTGCGTCGGGGCTGCCCCTCTGTCCGATTGTGACAAGCCGCAAGGGGGAAGTCTATTGGGCGGTGTTTCGACGGACAGGGGACCATCAATTGCACCGCATGCTTTCGGAGTGCGTGGGGTCACCCGCCGGCTTGGCACGGAGTCTGACCGAGGACACGCTAGTATTTGGTGACGGGTGGTCTGCGATGGAATCAGAGATTCGTGCCGCGCTGTCTGTGTCTGTCACGGTGATTGCAGGTCCCCCGGAGGTCAAACCCTCGGCAGTGGCGGTCGCAGTCTTGGGGGCGCAGCGCTTCCGCAGGGGGGAGGTTACTGGTGACCGAGTGGAGCCTTTGTATGTGCAGCGGGCAGAGGCGGAACTTCAATACGCTCGGTCTGGGGGGGTGTCACCGGTGAGGCGTCGTCAAGAACGGGTGACGAAAAAAATTGCTGACCGGCTGGCGAGGGGGCGTCAACGACAGCAGTCTCCAGCTCAACCGAGGAAGAAACATGACTGAGGCTCCCTTCCGGATCGTACCAGCCACAGCCGATATGCTAACGGACATTATGCAATTAGAAGAAGCTTGCTTCTCGGCCCCGTGGACGCGCAAAATGATGGAGGCAGAACTGACCGGTAATCAGTTTGCCCACGTTCGCGTCGCAGTGGGATGCGAAGAGGGAAAGACCGCTGAGTCTCTGATTGGTTATCACTGTTTTTGGATTGTGTTTGAAGAGCTTCGTTTGATGAATCTAGCCGTGCGGCCATCGATGCGTCGGGGAGGAATCGGACAGGCGCTCGCGCTCGAGGCAGTTCGTATTGGTGTAGGACTGGCTGCGAGCCGAGCAGTGTTGGAGGTGCGCGCTTCGAATGAAGCGGCGCAGGGTTTGTATCGGAAACTGGGTTTTGTGCCGATCAGCACTCGCCGCCAGTATTACACGAATCCTATTGAAGATGCCGTGATTATGGAGTTGGTTCCTCTTGTCGTGTCGGTGAATGCGCAGGCTTCCCGTGTGTTTCCGACAGGAGGTGGTTCGGTCTCAGCACACTAACCTAATCCAGGAGGTGTCGCATGTTGACGGATGACGCAATTCTCGAACAACTTCGTCTTTCGAGCTCGGAATTTCGCGAGCTGGAAAATTCGCACCATCGGTTAGATCTTGAACTGAATGAATTGCAAAGGCGCCATGTTCTGACTCCGGCCGAAGAACTTGAAAAAAGACGCATGCAGAAAGAAAAATTGGCCAAGAAGGACAAGCTGGCGGAACTGATTCGCCTGTATCGGGAACACGGGCTGCAACCTGCTGCGCATTGAGGGAGCCGGTCCGCCACCGGCAGAGCCGGCGGCGGACCGCTTGCCATGGATAAGATTATCAATCCGCTTGCCGCGCATATTCAAACCGTCAAGCGCCGATTGATTCTCATCGGGTGTACCATCCTGGGCTCGTTAATCCTCACCTTCTCATTTGCTTCAGATATGGTGGCATGGCTAAACCGCCCCTTCCAGAATCAGCTGGTGTTCTACGGGCCGACTGAAGCGTTATTTGCCTCGATCAAAGTGTCATTGCTGGCGGCGGTGATCCTGAGTCTGCCCGTCGTCTTTTATCAGTTTTGGAAATTTGTCGAGCCGGCTCTCATGCCGCAGGAACAGCGATGGGCCATTCCACTGTTTTGTCTGGCCGGCGGTCTCTTTGCGCTGGGTCTGGTGTTTTGCAATCTTGTGATTCTTCCACTTGTGATCGATTTTTTTGTGAGTTTCGGATTGGACCGGGATGTGACGCCGCAGTTGAGCGTCGGCACGTACATCGATTTTAACGTAAAGTTCCTGCTGGTCTTCGGTTGTGCGTTTGAGCTGCCGCTGGTCATGACGCTCCTCGCGGCGACAGGGGCGGTCTCAGCACGAGGCTTCGCGCAGTACCGAAAGCATGCTATCTTGTCCAGTCTCATTCTCTCGGCGATTGTGACCCCGGATGCGACGCTGTTTACCATGATGCTGATGGCGGTGCCATTGATGGTGCTGTATGAAGTCGGTATTCTCGGCGCCCGGCTATTTGGTCGTAGCCGGAATGATGGCCCCATCGATCTACCGCTTGATCCTGATCTGCCGATGGGAACAGCAGGGAATCGAGTGAGATGAGCGCGGCAGACTTGAACGTGTCGAGAGTAAGAATCTGTGTTGGGATGCTGCTGTTTGTGAGTGTTGCCGCCGTTGGCGCGCATGCGGAGGGACCGCCGGCTGGAGCGTTTGATCAATCGGCCACCAGCGTCCAGGCCTTGGCAACCGGAGGAAATGGGGCAGTGTATGCAGGGTCTTTCGGTCATGGGCTTTTTCGCTCACTAGATCGTGGTGGAATCTGGGAACCGGTGGGGAACGGCATCACGGATCCGTATATTTTGAGCGTGACTGTGACCACGGCAGGGATTGTGTATGTCGGCACCTTTCGTGGTGGAATATTCCGTTCGCGCGACGAAGGCAAGACGTGGCAGCCGGTGAACGCAGGCCTGAAGCGCTTGGAAGTCAAGGCCCTCATGGCGGTGGATGAGGAGTTGTATGCGGGGACCGGCGATGGTGTCTATCGGCTGCATGGGTCCGAGGATCGGTGGGCGGTTGTCACTACGGGACTGGACGACGTCCTCGTGCATGCCTTGGCGCGCTCTTCGGACGGGACCTTGTATGCCGGAACGTCCGGCAAGGGCATTCTGCGATTCAAGCGCAATTCATCCGGCTGGGTACGTCTGCAGGCGGGATTGAAGAATCATGAAGGGATGATCGAAAATTTCATCCGGGTGATCGTCGTGGATCAGGAACAGGGGATTATGGCAGGCACGTTCGATGGCGGAGTATTTCACAGCGCGGACGGCGGTCAGACATGGCGAGGAATCAGCCGGGCATTGCCGAACGATTCCATTCGCGGAATCGCACTGGTTGACCATGGCGTAATCGTCGCCACGGGGAATGGCATTTTCAAGACTGTGGACAAGGGCAAACAATGGGTGCCAGTCAACAAGGGTCTGACGAGCCCATCGGTCCAGTCCTTAATCGCGTCCGGAGACGGACGCTATTATGCGGGGACCAGCGCTGGTGTCTTCCGCAGCGACGATGGACTGACCTGGATGGCTGTCAATCAAGGGCTTGAGGTGGGTATGGCGCCGCCACCGTTTCTCTTTCGATAAGACAGTTAACGCGAAAGGATCGATATCATGGCCGATATGACGGGAACAACTCAGGCAAGAATTGCCGTAGCTAGCAAAGGGGTGTCGATAGGGGAGATCGTGATCAGGTTTTTCCCCGATGTGGCGCCTGGCCACGTCAAGAACTTTGTGAAGCTGTCTCAAGAGGGGTTTTACAATGGCACGACTTTTCACCGGATCATCCCCGGGTTCATGATTCAAGGTGGGGACCCCAATAGCAAGAACCCTGATCGATCGATGCACGGCATGGGTGGCCCAGGGTACAAGATCAAAGCCGAGTTCAACAGTAAGCCGCACACGCGTGGCATCGTCTCGATGGCCCGATCCAACGATCCGGACAGTGCCGGGTCACAGTTTTTTATCTGTGTGGCGGATGCCAACTTTTTGGATTGGCAATACACGGTATTCGGCGAAGTCATTCATGGGATGGATGTGGCGGACAAGGTTGTGAGCATGAAACGGGATGGCCGGGACAATCCCCTGGAACGTGTCGAAATGACTGTCACCATCACGGAGTAAGTGTTGAGTAATGAGGCGTGAGCGTCACATGAAACAATGTTCCCAGTGGAGTAAGTCTCGTGTTGCCGTAGCACTCAGCACCGGACTCTCAGCACTGATCTTGTTGGCCGGCTGTGCCATTCCGCACGTTCCATCACGTGTTGTCTATGAAGATCCGGTCAACTATGTGCGGCTGGAAGAGGATAAGACGGTGTTGCCGGAATGGCCGCAAGGCCATTTTTCCCATCCCGCAGTGTTAGAGAAGGAGAGAATTCGGACGATCTTGTCGAGCCTCAAAGTTCAAGAGCATCGCGTTACGCCGCAACGGTGGCTTCAAGGCGATGCGCCGCTCGTTCCAGTCTTTACAGAGGATGATTTAGCGCTCTTGTCGGTTCAGTTGGCGAATGGTCTGGCTCAGGCCCAATACAACGAGCGGGTAACATTTTATTTGAGTCAGCCGCTCACCTTTATGCGGCGGACAATTACATCCGGCGGGATGTATGTGAAGGAGAATGAGCTGCATCTCCTGTTAGGGAATTGGCGGATCATCTACGGGGTTCCCGCCTATGGGATGATTTACGACCGGCGGTATCCGATGCGACCGACCGCGGCGAAGGGGTTCAATCTCTTCTTTGATCCGGCTGATGCCATCATCGCCCAGGAAGGCAGTTTTATCGACGATCTCTTTGCCAATACACGAGATGAATTGGTGATCGATTTGAACAAGATCGGGGGAACAGGTCCTGTACCAAACTCCCGCACCCCCAATGTCTTTTAGATCCGTGGCCAAGGTTGGAACGCATACTTACCGGTAGGCCGATCGCCGCCAATACATGCGCGGGACTTCCTTGACCGCTTCGAAGATCGTAGGCCAGCCAAGCTTACTGTGGCCGTGAAGACGGTCTCTGAAGCGGATCGGCAGCTCAGCGATCACCGCACCGGCTTGACAGGCCCGCCAGGCCATTTCCACTTGAAAAACATAGCCCTTTGCTTTGACCGCAGGCAAGTTCATCTCCGCTAGCAATTCTCGGCGGAAGCAGCGAAATCCTCCGGTCCAATCATGAATGGTCGAACCGAGAAACATGCTGGCATAGGCGTTGCCCAATCGTGAGACCAGGCGCCTGCGTTGGTCCCAGTTTTCCGTTCCCCCGCCTGGAATATATCGGCTTCCGATGACCAAATCAGCAGTCGCGCTTCTGTGGACCATCCGAGGCAAGTCCCAAGTCGCATGGCTGAAATCGCAATCCATCTCAATAATCGACTGATAGTGGCGGGTGAGTGCCCACTGGAAGCCTGCGATATAGGCCGGTCCCAGACCTTGTTTTTTGGCCCGATGCAGGACATGCACCGAGGTGTGCTGCCGGCTGAGCTCGTCGGCGAGTTGTCCGGTGCCATCTGGTGAATTGTCGTCCACAACCAGGATATCGGTGGCGAGATAGGTTCGAATGGCATTGATCATGGCAGAGAGATTTTGCCGTTCATTATAGGTGGGTAAAATAACCAGGCTCGATCGGTCGAAACAAAACGGGACGAGGGGAGTCAGATTACCGCTTAATGCATCTCGAACATAGCCGGGATAGGACGGGTCAGAAGGGGGCAGACTGCTCACGGCTATTTGGGCGCTATCGATCCCGTGGGCGATTAAGGCTTCGGCGAGCTCGAAGGTTCCCACAACAACGGCTTCGTCAGATTCCAATGCTTCAGCATCGGGTATTTCAGCAGGGTCGGTGACGTGGTGATATCGGACGATGAGAGAGCCGTCCTCGCCTGAAATGGGCGAGGTGGACTCACGGGAAAGATTGAGGGTGAGGGTCGGAGACATAGGGGCCTATCCAATAGATCCAGACCATCTAATGGGGGTATTTGCTCAAGAATGTCAAGGCGGGATGCAAGCGTAGTTCTTCTCCAGGGACGTTCGTCCCACTGGCTCCGATGCAAAAACTGACAAATTATTATGCACATCCTCATGCCTGGGCTAGAATCACTCGCATGGAAGTCGCAACATATAATATCTGGCAAGATCAGGGACAGTGGCGCGGTTATCTGCGGGACTATCCTAACCAGCAAGTGCAGGGAGAGTCCTTTGAAGACTTGGAAATCAAGTTGCGTCGTCTGCACCATGACCTGGCAGGCAGAAACACTTCTGTTGCCCTGGCGCCGCACCGGGCTGCGTAGGACCGGTTGTTTCGTCCCCATGAAGCCGGTGCTGCAGGAGTGGTCTCTTTGCGCAAAAAGAGATTCCCCCCCCCCCTTGATGCTCGTCGCTTCTCGCGCATGACAGGTCCATCCGACTATGGAATGTCGCCTGTGCCAAACAACTGTGAGTACCTGCCTCGTCGCTCTTTGACAGTCAAAAACTGGCTGTGCTAGATTCGCCGCACCGTTGAGATCTCCATACCTATCTTCACATATCTAATTCTGAGGAATAACCGTATGACTGCAATGAATGCGCATGTAATTGTCGTGGCAGGTGCCGGGCCGGCCGGCATGGCCGTCGCCGGAACGTTAGCCAAGGCCGGCCACGAAGTTATCATTCTGAACCGCGATATTAAGTTTGGTGGACTGGCGGAATATGGGATTTTCCCTTCCAAGCTGAAGCTCCGTGGTGGCCTCAGGAAACAATATTGGGAGTTGCTGGAGCAGCCGAATGTGCACTATTTGGGGAACGTGACGATCGGAAACGGCAAGGATTTGACTGTCGAGGACGTGCGGGGGCTTGGGGCCAGTGCGGTGGTGTTCACGATCGGTGCGCAGGGGACGAAGGCGATCGGAACCGAAGGGGATTCAGCCAAGGGTGTGTACCATGCCAAAGACGTGGTCTATCACTTCAATCGGTTGCCTGGTTTCGGTGATAGGCCTTTCGACATGGGCAAGCATGTGGCGGTGATCGGGGCGGGGGATGTCATGGTCGATATCGCCCATTGGCTCGTCCGGTACAAGAAGGTGGAGCGCGTGACGGCCATTGTGCGACGGGGGCCGGTCGAACGCAAATACAATCCCAAAGAGATCCGAGCGGTGTGTAACAACATGGATCTGGAAGGGATTCGGAAAGAGTTCGACCGCATCAAGGATCGCATGGCGGCGGTTGGGCAGAAGGCCGATGAGGTCTTCAAGGGGCTTACTGGCGAATTCACAAAGTGTGAACCGAAGGTGAGTGAGACGAAAATGGGGTTCCAATTCCTGGCCTCGCCGAAGCGGATTCTTGTCGATGGTCATAATCGTGTGCGCGGTCTTGAAATGGAGGATAATCGGCTCGATCCCAAAGGGGAAGATACGGTCGCGGTCGGGCTGAAACAGTATTATGAGTTTCCGTGCGATGCTGTGGTATTTGCGGTCGGGGACAAGGTCGACGAAACCGTCGGGCTTCCCTATAAAGGAGGCATCTTCGTCACGAACCCCAACAAGACGGGAAATGACCCGGATGATGCACTCTTTCAGGCCTACGACGAAGCGGCAGGGAAGGTCGTCGAGGGTGTGTTCCTTGCCGGGTGGGCCAGAAAAGCCAGTGAAGGTCTTGTCGGCGTTGCCAAACGAGATGGCGATTGGTGCGCGGAAGTCGTGGAACGCTACCTCGCGACTAAATCAGCCGGCAATCCGACCAAGGTTGTGTTGGACAGGCTTCACACCCTCTTGAAATCCCGGCAGAGTCACCCTATCGATGTGAAGGGATTGCGGAAACTTGAAGCAGCGGAAAAAGCCCACACGGGCGAGTCGGACTGTATCGGAGAGTTTAAATACGCAAGTAACAGAGACATGATCAGCTTGATCGAAAGGGGTAGGGCGTAACGGTTGCAGGCCCCTGCTCTTTAGCCATCCCCCCATTTCAGTTTTTCGCGTAGCACCTCATAGTAGTGGCTTTCCGGGAACCGAATCAGCTTGGTTCGGTTTTCGGAAGCCAGCACCACTGCCGTATCGCCTTGAGTCATCGCAATGCCGACTTGGCCATCGAGCGTGGCCATGGCTCCGTCGTCTTTACTGGTCAACGTCACTTCAATTTCGACATTTCCGGGTACGATCAGCGGCCGATGAGTCAGCGTGTGCGGACTGATCGGCGTCAGGATGATGGACTGAACCGCCGGGTTGATGATGGGGCCTCCGGCCGACAGCGAATACGCGGTGGAGCCGGTCGGTGTGCTGATGATCAAACCATCCGCCCTCAGGTTCGTCACAAATTGTCCCTGAATGGCGATCCGCAAATCGATCATGCGGGCGAGGGTGCCTTTGCTCACAACCATGTCGTTGAGCATAATGCCCCGTGCGACCGTTTCCCCGTGGCGATGAACATGTGTTTGCAACATGAGCCGTTCGTCGAGGGTGTAATCGTTGGCGAAGACACGTTCAAGCGACGGATAGAGGTTATCCAGCCGCACCTCTGTCAAGAATCCGAGGCCACCCATGTTGACGCCGAGGATGGGAATGCCTCGTTCGGCCGCCAGCCGCGCGGCATTGAGGATCGTGCCGTCGCCGCCCAAGACGAGCAGCACGTCGGCTTTCCCGGCCAACTGCGTTTTCTGAATTCCTCCTGATTCTGTCAGTAACGCCGCGGACGTGGTATCAAGCAGCACAGTGATGTTGCGTTCACGGAACCAGGTCACCACGCCTTGCAATGTGGGTGTGACCTCCGGAAACTTTGGCTTTGTCAGAATGCCTATACTTTTGCTTTTCATGTTGGGTAGGGATGACGGTTGGATAAAATGGTGCGGGATTCTATCGGGACAGTTCCGCACTGTCAACGCGCCGAGAAGGGCGCATCTGGGGTGTGGGATGATCAGCGATGCGGAGATGTCAGTATCGGGGTCGGCGTGACTTTTTCTCGCAATCTTGACTCTGATAGGTCCTGTGGTTAAACTGAGACCAAGTTTTTCCATAGGTTGGATCAAGATGGGCCGTACGTTCATCCATGGGAGGAGATAGGATGTTCGAACGATTCACGGACAAAGGTCGTAAAATCATCATCCTTGCGCGTGAGGAAGCGGAGCGCCACCAGAATGACTATCTGGGGACCGAGCATCTCGTCTTGGCGATTCTCCGGGAGTCTGACGGTATTGCGTTGATGATTTTGAAGAAAATGGGCCTGTCTACTGAGCAAATCCGATTGGAAATTGAACGAAATTTGCCGGGCGGCGGCACGACCATGACGTTTGGCGAAATCCCCTTTAGCCCTCGAGTGAAGAAAGTTATCGAGTATGGCGTCGAAGAGGCTCGGTTGCTCGGGCACAACCATATCGGGAGCGAACATCTCCTGTTGGGACTGTTGCGAGAAGAGGAAGGAATCGGGGGCAAGATCCTTCGTAGCCTGGGGGCCAATCTTTTGACCGCTCGCCAATTGACGGTGACCTTCTTGAGAAAGTCCGCTCCTCGGGAGCGGGATCGGAAGAGCAATACACCGGCATTGGATGAATTTGGTCGCGATCTGACCCAACTGGCCCAGGAAGGTCAGTTGGATCCGGTGATCGGCCGGTCCGACGAAATCGAACGGGTCCTGCAAATCCTCAGCCGGCGGAGCAAAAACAATCCTGTGCTCATCGGCGAGTCCGGCGTCGGCAAGACAGCGATCGTCGAGGGGCTGGCTCAACGGATCGTACAGTCGGAGGTTCCCGATAATCTTTTGTCACGACGGGTCATTGCGTTGGATCTCGGCTCGCTTGTCGCCGGCACGAAGTATCGCGGCCAATTTGAAGAGCGGCTCAAGGTGGTCATGAAGGAGATCGTGCAGGCCGGCAACATTATCATCTTCATCGATGAGTTGCACACGCTGGTCGGCGCTGGCGCGGCGGAGGGGTCGATCGACGCGTCCAACATGCTCAAGCCAGCCCTGTCGCGAGGGGAGATCCAGTGCATCGGGGCAACGACGTTGGATGAATACCGGAAGCACATTGAAAAAGACGGTGCGTTAAAGCGGCGGTTCCAGCCGATCCACGTGCAGCCGCCCAGTATCGATGAAACGATCCAGATTATCCAGGGACTGCGGGATCGCTACGAGGAACACCACGGGGTCGAAATTACGGAAGACGCCATTGTCGAAGCCGCCAAGTTATCGGACCGGTACATTACCGACCGGTTTTTGCCCGATAAGGCCATTGACCTGATTGATGAGACGGGCTCTCGCGCGAAGTTGCAAACCTACGCGTTGCCCTCCGAACTGAAGGCGATGGAGCAGGAGCTTAAGAAGGTATCGCGAGAGAAAGAACTGTCGATCTCGATGCAGAATTTCGAGGAAGCGGTACGGCATCGGGAAGAGGAAGAGCGGCTGCGCAAGTTGCTGGATGAGTCCAAGCGGGAGTGGAAGAAAAATCAGGAAAAGAACAAGCCGGTGATCGGAAAAGAAGACGTCGCCTACGTGGTGTCCAAGATGACCGGCATTCCGCTGTTCAAGCTGGAGGAAGAGGAATCGAATAAGTTGTTGCGGATGGAAGAATTCCTCCATAAGCGGGTGATCGGCCAAAATGAAGCGATCTCTGCGGTCGCGCGCGCCATTCGCCGGTCTCGTGCCGGCTTGAAGGAAACGAAGAAGCCTATCGGCTCGTTTATCTTTATGGGACCGACAGGAGTTGGGAAGACTGAGTTGGCAAGAACGGTGGCGGAGTTCCTGTTTAACAGCGAAGATGCTCTCATTCGGGTGGACATGTCCGAGTATCAGGAGAAGTTTACGAGTTCCAGACTTTTCGGCGCGCCTCCGGGCTACGTTGGTTATGAGGAAGGCGGCCAGCTGACTGAAAAAGTCCGGCGCCGGCCGTATTCGGTAGTCCTGTTCGACGAAATCGAAAAGGCGCATCCGGACGTCTTCAACGTGTTACTGCAAGTCTTGGATGATGGCGTGTTGACCGACAGTCTTGGCCGCAAGGTGGACTTCAAGAATACCGTCGTCATCATGACGTCGAATATCGGCACCAAGAACATCCAGAAGGGTGTCTCGCTGGGATTCCAGAGTACCGAAGGCGAAGCCGCCCGCCGAAAGAAGGAAGAGGTGATCGGAGAATTGCGGAAATCGTTCAGTCCGGAATTCTTAAACCGGATCGACGAAGTCGTGATCTTCCATCAACTGGAGAAGGAACAGTTGTACAGTATTCTCGATATCCTCATCCGAGAGCTCAATCTCCGTCTGCTGGAAAAGGGGATTGAAATCGAGGTTGATGACGATGTCAAACAGTGGCTCATCAAGGAAGGGTACGAGCCGCTCTATGGGGCCAGACCGATGCGCCGCGCGATTCAGCGTGCGATCGGCGATCCGCTCTCCGATGAGCTCATCAGGGGGCGCTTCAAGGATAGCCGCAAGGTCAAAGTGGTGTTGCGGGACGGCGCCCCTGCCTTTATCGAACAGGAAGCCATGGCGGGTGTCTAGCCTTTAGGCATCATTGCCAGCGACGTGATAGCCACGCCCCCTACGGCTGACAGCCGTAGGGGGCGTGGTGTTTTTGTACAGCAGTACGGTATTCTTGCACCCATGCGTCCTCTCCCTTCGGCTGATTCCCCAACCCACGAAACGGGCGTGCTCAAGTTCGTGCTCGGAATCGAGTCTTCGTGTGATGAGACGGCTGCGGCCGTTCTTGCCCATGACGGCTCGGTGCTCTCGAATATGGTGGCATCCCAAACGGCAGTCCATGCAAAATTCGGCGGGGTCGTGCCGGAATTGGCGGCCCGCGCCCATATCAGTCAGATCGACAGTGTGGTCATGGAGGCGCTGAATCGGGCGCGAGTGTCCGTCAACGATCTCAGCGCGATTGCCGTCACTGAAGGGCCTGGATTGGCCGGCGCGCTCTTGGTTGGGGTGAATTATGCCAAGGCGTTGAGCTATGGATTGGGCATCCCACTGATCGGGGTGAACCACTTGGAGGGGCACATTGCCTCGGCTTGGCTGGGTGATCCAACGTTCCCGCTGCCATGTGTCGTGCTCGTCGTGTCGGGAGGGCACACGCACCTATATCGGAGAGGACAGACTGGAGAGTGTGTCTTGCTTGGCTGCACCAGAGACGATGCCGCGGGAGAGGCCTTTGACAAGGGTGCACAGATGTTGGGGTTGGAATTTCCCGGAGGGCCGGCGATCGACCGACTGGCTCGGACGGGTGATGCTAAGGCGATCCCATTTCCGCGGTTCCATCAGAGGAAGGCCAGTATGGAGTTCAGTTTCAGCGGTCTCAAGACCGCGTTACTGTATACACTGCGTAAGCTGGACAATGGCATGCGAGCAGAGAAACTGCCCGATCTTGCGGCGGGCTACCAAGAGGCTATTGTGCAGGTGCTGGTGATTAAAGCGTTTGCAGCGCTTGCCCACACAGGCCTTTCCGCACTAGCCGTAGTGGGAGGGGTGTCGGCGAATTCTCGATTGCGGGCACTACTGACCGAACGAAGTGCGCGGGAAGGTGTGCGGCTGGCATTGCCGCCACCAGAGTATTGTACGGATAATGCCGCCATGATCGCGCTGGCTGGTCGGCAGAAGTTGATGATCGATCCGGAAGCCCAACGCCAGGTCGACATCCGGCCGTCACTCCAGCCCAATGTCGTTCATCCATCGGGTTATTCCAAGGAGATTCCCCATTCCTGATGTCCACGGCCAGCTGACGGGCTTGCGTGCGAGCCAAGTATCCGCGATCGAGCGGCTCTATCGTCGGCGTGTGCCGCATGACAAGGTTCTTACGCCGGAGCTGGCCAAGACGATGTGCCAGTTGACCCTCGACATTCGCCGTCCCATCGCGGTCGTCCTGACTCGTCGAGGACTTGTGCAAGAGATTATCGTGGGGACTGATCTCGTCCTGTCGCCGGCGACATCGGCGCAGTTTCGTGCCGGGCCGCGATCGCTACGAGGGCTCCGGCTAATCAGAACGCAGTTGCGTGATCAGCCCTTGAGCCAGGAAACGCTCACCGATCTTGCATACCTTCGGCTCGACATGATCGGCACCCTCTCGGTGCTGCCTGATGGGAATCCCGGCCATGTGCATCTTGCGCATCTTCTTCCGCCTGATGGGGCTAACCGGCTCTGCAATGTTCTGAAGTCGGTTCCATTTCACGAGTGCGTGCTGCAATTTGACCGCTTTATCGAAGAGTTGGAAGCGGAAGTACATGCGGCGCGTGCCCGCCAATCAATTCAGGATGGCGATGAATCAGCTATTTTGGTCAGCGCGTCACCGCATGGGCGGGCGGAACAGGAAGAACGGCTGATCGAGCTGGCCGAGCTGGCGAATTCTGCAGGAGTGCGGGTCATTGAACGCATCGCGCAACGGACGGCGGACGGACATCAGCGGTACCTGTTGGGCAGCGGGAAATTGAAAGATGTCCTGATCCAAACTCTTCACAAGGGCGCCGATATGGTGATTTTTGACCAGACCCTCTCGCCGGCCCAATCCCGCGCGATCGCGGAGATGACTGATATCAAGGTCATCGACCGGACACAGCTTATTCTCGATATCTTTGCCCGCCGCGCACACAGCCGGGAAGGAAAGGTGCAGGTTGAACTCGCGCAGTTACGGTATCGCCTGCCGCGGTTGTTGGGGAAAGGCACGCAGCTCTCACGTCTTGGGGGAGGGATCGGAAGCAGAGGGCCTGGTGAAACAAAGTTGGAGTCGGACCGCAGGCGGATTCATGACCGCATTACCCATCTGGAACGGGATCTTGCGCAATTTGCCAAGCATCAGGGCCAGCGCCGGGCCCGCCGAGACCGCCACGGTCTTCCGGTCGTCTCGTTGGTCGGCTATACAAATGCGGGAAAATCCACGTTGCTCAACGTACTGACCAAGAGTCAGGTCTCGGCGGAAAATCGTATGTTTGAAACATTGGATACCACAAGCCGCCGGCTGCGCTTTCCCGAAGATCGTGAGATCATCGTGACCGACACCGTGGGGTTCATCCGGGATCTTCCCAAGGAACTGGTCGGTGCTTTTCGGACCACGCTCGAAGAGCTGCATGAGGCTGACCTTCTACTCCATGTTGTCGACGCGGGAGCCGCTGATGTTGACGTGCAAATCAACGCGGTGATTGACGTATTGCGTGACCTTGGTCTGGAAGGGATTCCACGCATGCTGGTGCTCAATAAATGCGATCGACTTCCGCCGGATCAGGTTGGGCCACTGTGCAGGCGCTACCAGGCGATCGGGATCTCCGCCATACAGCCAGATACGTTGCGGCCTTTGCTGGCAGAACTCTATGCCCACGTGAGTCGGATGTCGCGAGAACCGACCCGAGATGTACCAAGTCAGCCTCAGAACGGGGAAGCGGCCCTTGCATCTCGCCCATGACCCGCTGCACAATCGCTCCACTGCAATGAAGGCTCGAATCTCAGGGACAGCACAGGCCGGAACCGCTCCATCGACAATTGCCAAGATTCTGCTCCGGTCCATGACAGTGGCACCGGTGGAACTGGTCCATCGCTCTCCGTGGGAATTACTAGTGGCAACGATTCTCTCCGCGCAATGCACCGATCAGCGGGTAAATCAGGTGACGCCGGCCCTGTTCAAGCGGTATCGCACGCCCTATGAGATGGCTCAGGCGGAATCGGCGGAACTGGAAACTCTGATCAAATCGACTGGATTCTACAAGAACAAAGCAAAGCATCTGATCGGTTGCGCGCGCGCCGTGACCGAACGGTTTCATGGTGACATCCCAGCGACGATGGACGCTTTAACGTCAATTCCAGGCGTGGGACGAAAAACAGCCAATGTGATATTAGGCGCGGCATTCGGCCAGCCGGCGGTCGTGGTCGATACGCATGTGAAACGGGTGGCGAATCGATTGGACTTGGCCGATTCGGACGATCCCGAACAGATCGAACGGGACCTCCAACACGCATTTCCCAAGCGTCAGTGGACGGCTGTGTCACAGCGTCTGTTACTGCATGGACGGTATGTATGTCTGGCCCGGAGGCCTCGGTGCGAAGACTGCGTCTTGTATGACCTGTGCGGGTGGAAAGGAAAACACGATCGATGATTAAGAGCATGACGGGATTCGGCCGACGGCAAGGTGTCTGGGACGATGGGACGGTGGCTGTCGAGGTTCGTTCGGTCAATCACCGGTTTTTGGAAGCGTCCGTTCGTATGCCCAAATCGATCGGACGGCTTGAGGAGAGCTTCAAGAAAGCTATCCAGGAACAGTGCGCTCGTGGCCGTGTTGAGTGTACGGTGTTTGTGCAGGGGAACCGTAGTGGCACACGGTCTCTCCAGCTTGACGCTGGGCTGGCGAAACAGTACTATCAGACGCTCCGTACTCTCCAGCGCAGCTTGAAACTCAGAGGTTCCATCGACATTGGGCTTGTGGCAGGGTTTCGCGACGTGCTCACGGTATCGGATCAGCCGGTTGAAGATCCGAAGCTCGCGAAACTTGTGGAGAAACTTGGCCTTCTGGCGATACAAGACCTGGTCAAGATGCGGCGAAAAGAAGGGGCACTATTGGCCCAGGATCTCACCAAGCGTCTCGAGACACTTGGTGGATTGAAAAGTCGGGTGGCCGAACGGGCACCGGCTTTGGTCCAGGAATCATTCCTCCGAATGAAAGGCCGAGTCGAGAAGCTATTGGAAGGACCCGTTCCAGACCTTCCTCGCTTGCACCAGGAATTGGCCCTCTATGCCGATCGATCTGACATTACGGAAGAATTGGTCAGGTTGGATGCCCATATGGTACAGTTTGGCCAGACAGTGCAGAGCACTCAACCAGTCGGAAAAACGCTAGATTTTCTCCTTCAGGAAATGGGGCGAGAGGTCAACACGATTGGTTCGAAATCAAATGATACGGCTGTGGCTACTACGGTCGTTCAGATGAAAGCCGAACTCGAGCGTCTTCGTGAACAGGTCCAGAACGTGGAATGAAGAGGAGTATGGCGTCCAATACGATTCCATCAGATGCTGCAACTGCCGATGGGCGGTCCGTGCAGGGACGCCGGGGGATACTCTTCATTGTGTCCGCTCCGTCCGGGGCGGGGAAAACGACCCTCTGTAAACAGCTTGTGGCATCCATGCCAGGGCTATGGCATTCCATCTCCTATACCACGAGAAAACCGCGCGCGGGAGAAGAAGGCGGGCGCGAATATTATTTTGTCGAGGAAGATGCATTTCAGGATCTCATGGCACGCCACGAGTTCTTGGAGCATGCGCACGTGTACGGCAATTGGTACGGCACGCCGCGAAAAGCCTTGATGGATAAACTGGAGCAAGGCGTCGATGTGCTACTGGAAATCGATGTGCAGGGTGCGCTCCAAATTAAGAAGACCTTCGACGATGCGGTGTTTATCTTCATTCTTCCCCCGTCACTGGAGGCGCTTCGTGAGCGACTGTTGAGCCGCGCCTCGGACACTCAGGAGGTCATCCAACGCCGCCTTCAGAAAGTGAAGGAAGAGGTGTGGAGCTTCAGGGAATACTACTACATCGTTCGAAACGATGACTTGGAACAATCTTTGCGCGAGTTGCAGAGCATTTTCTTCGCAGAGCAGCTAAAGACGAAACGGCTTGATATGAACTGGTTCGAGCAGAATTTCATTCGAGACAGAAATCCTACGCCACTTCCACGGGATCCATCAACCACCACCTAAGCAGGAGTTTGCCATCATGGTCGATATGCTGAGCCTGTTGCCACAGTACACGCACAATGAATTCGATTCACGCCACCGGCTGGTGATCGTTGCCTCACAGCGGGCTAAACATTTGACCCAGGGAGCAAAGGCAGCCGGTCCATCTCGGTTCACAAAAGAAACGACCGCTGCGCTTGATGAAGTTCTGCGTGGAAAGGTCTCCTACCTGGTTGGAGAAGAAGCGCGGGACGCGACAAAGGAAGCGAAGCGAGGAAAAGAAGGCGAGACCGAGCGCATCGCGATGATGACGGGAGAAGACGCCAAAGAAATCAAGAAAGAGCTGAGCGTCTACGTTGACGATACCGCGAAGCCAGCCGACGCTCCGGCCGAGGAGTAACGTGTGGGTGCCGATCAATCGACCGCGCTTCTGCATGGCAAGCGCCTTGTGCTGGGCGTGACCGGCAGTATTGCTGCCTTTAAGGCGGTCGGTCTGCTACGGACATTGAAGGGACATGGCGCGTCCGTTTCGGTCGTAATGACGAACAGCGCGACGAAGTTCGTGACGCCACTGACGTTTGAAGTACTGTCCGGCGAACCGGTAACGGTCGATCTCTTTCAGGCTCACGAGGAGATGAAGCATCTGACGGTGCCCGAGCACGCCCACGCTGTCATTGTTGCGCCGGCGACCGCGAATGTCCTGGCCAAGGCCGCGGTTGGGTTGGCGGATGACGTGCTCTCCACCATGCTGCTCACGGCTCGTTGTCCGCTGATCGTTGCGCCGGCTATGGATGGAGGTATGTGGGAGCATCCCGCCGTTGTTGAACATGTCAAGATGCTTCGATCTCGTGGGGTCATTGTGCTGGATCCTGACGTCGGTCCTCTGGCGTCTGGGCGGATCGGACAGGGAAGGCTGGCAGCTGAGTCACGAATCGTTGAAGCGCTGCAGGCATCCGTAGCCTCACAGGCCGATTGGCTGGGACAGCGGGTGCTGGTTTCCGCAGGACCGACCCAGGAAGCGATCGATCCCGTCAGATTTATTTCCAATCGTTCGTCGGGGAAGATGGGCTACGCGATTGCCGAAGCAGCTCGTGATCGAGGTGCAGAAGTGGTTCTGGTGACCGGGCCGACTGCATTGGCCCCGCCTTCAGGTGTGAAGGTCATTTCTGTGGTCTCAGCCCATGAGATGGCCGATGCGCTTTTCCGGCAATTTGACTGGGCCACAGTAGTGATTATGGCGGCAGCCGTTGCGGATTTTCGCCCCAAGCAACAGGCCGGTCACAAGCTCAAAAAGGGAAGCTCTCCGGCCTTCGCGCTTGAATTGGAGACGGCTCCGGACATTCTCTCAATGTTATCGGCCCGACGGACGACCCAAATTCTCGTCGGGTTCGCGGCGGAAACCGAACGGCTGATCGCGCATGCAACGGCAAAGCTGGCTGCCAAAGGGCTGGATATGATCGTGGCCAATGATGTGACGAAGGAAGGTGCGGGATTCGGCAGCGACGACAATGCTGCTGTGATCCTCACACGTTCCGGAGGACAGAAAGAATTCGCGGTCATGCCAAAGCGGCGGCTCGCTGATGCTATTTTAACCGAAGTCCGGCACCTGCAATCAATGGGGCAACCCTCTTCTCTCACGACGGAGTAGGTATGGGATCCGGCGCCAACAAATCCTTGAATGCAGCGGAAATCGATCGATTGGCCCTGGAGGTTGCCACCTCACCAGGCTCAAAGGCATTTTTGCCCCTGGCGGAAGAGTATGGCAAAGCCGGCATGTGGGATGAGGCAGCGGGTGTGCTCGAGGACGGGCTCAAACTCAACCCGCAGTTCATTACGGCCATGGTCGCGCTGGGGCGCGCGTATGATCAGCTGAATCAGCCTGTCAAAGCCGTGGCGATTCTCGAAGAGGCCGTCAAATTGAGTCCGGAGAATCTGCGTGCGCACCGGACTTTGGCGAAGATTTATACGGCTCAAGGAGCGAAAGAAGCCGCGCTGCAATCCTGTCGGGCTATTCTCGCCGCCAATCACCAAGATCAAGAAGCTTTGGCGCTGTGTGCCAAACTTCAGCCACCCGCCGTTGGAGATTCCCCGGCACCATCGAATGTCGCGGCTGCGACAGTGGTTCCACCGGTCGAAGTCTCGGTCGGCACGGTAGATCACCAAGCAGCGGCTGCGGAAATTCCCCTATTGGTACAAGGTACTCCGGTCGGTGTAAACGCAGAGGCAGGCTTCTCTCCAAAAGAAAGAGCGGACGTCGCTCAGCTTCGGCGATGGCTTGGGAATATCGAGCTGAATCGGCGTGACCGCAATCCTCCGGCTGACTGATGGCGCAAACTTGCCAATGAGTTCAACAGTTTGACCATCCTGGTCTGGACTGCTAGAATGCCGCCTTTTGGCTCAAGGGGTGAAGGCGGTCAGGACCTCGTCAAAGGCGCGTATCCGATTATGTTGCGTGTGCTGGTCCTGCATGGGCCCAATCTCAATCTCCTTGGACGCCGTGAAGAATCGATCTATGGTACGGCGACGCTTCGGGATATCGATGCCTCCTTGCGGAAGCTCGGCGGCGAACTAGGGGTGACGCTAGACATTCGCCAGTCGAATCTGGAGGGAGAACTGGTCACGTGGATTCAGGAGGCGCGCGGGGCCTATCAGGGTATCATCATCAACCCGGCGGCCTACACGCATACGAGCGTGGCGATACGGGATGCGTTGGCAGCCGTGGACATGCCTATCGTAGAAGTCCATCTTTCGAATATTTATCGGCGTGAAGAATTTCGCCGGCATTCGTACGTGTCAGGAGTGGCGTTAGGGCAGATTTCCGGACTCGGCCCCGCAGGCTACGGACTCGCACTCCGAGGATTATGCGAACATCTGTCATCGAGTAAGCCCAAATTGGGTCGAACGGGGAGCCGATCGGGACGGGGCGCGAAGACGCGCAAGTCGTGAACATGGCAAGACGTATTGTATGGATGAAGGGGGCATAGAGTGATTTCGACTGTCGATTTTCGGAACGGTGTTCGCCTGATGGTGGAAGGTGAGCCATTTTATATTGTCGAATTTCAACATGTGAAGCCCGGAAAGGGCGGTGCGTTCGTTCGGACCAAGCTGAAGAGCTATCTGTCCGGGAATGTCCTTGATCGGACCTTCCGGTCTGGAGAGCGGTTTGACGAGCCTGACTTGGAAGAACGAGAGATGCAGTTTTTGTATGCCACCGGAGACGCGTACACCTTCATGGACACAGAGACCTATGAACAGCTGACGTTTGAAAAAAATCAGCTTGGCGAGAATGCGGACCTGTTGAAAGAGAATATGACGGTGAATATTCTTGTCTATGAGCATAGGCCGATCACTGTCGAACTTCCCAATTTCATTGAACTCAAGGTCGTCGATGGAGAGCCCGGTGTGCGGGGAGACACCGCTTCAGGAGGCACCAAGCCGGTGATTGTTGAAACCGGCGCGACGATCAAAGTGCCGCTCTATTTAGAAGTCGGCACGGTAATCAAAATTGATACTCGCACTCGGTCCTATGTGGAGCGTGTCAGGTGAGCAAGCGTCGATCGTCCCCGTCGAAGAAGAAGCCTCGTGCAATCATCCTCCCGGCCGCCTTTAATTCTGAGGCCCAGGACCTCTTGCTGACTGGTGGTCAGACCAAACAGATTCAAGATCTTATCGATCTTCTTCGCAGAAACAACCTCACGGAGTTAGAGCTTGAGCGGCAGGGCGTCCGGATCCGCGTTCGGCATGAAGCTGGGGCCAAAGCGGTGACGGTATCCGCACAGGACGCAGTTCCGAGCGCCGTTCAGCCTGCGGTACGGCCCACGACGGCCGCCGGTTCGCCCCCGGACGACACGGCCGGATTGGTGACCATCACATCCCCTATCGTCGGAACATTTTACCGATCTCCGTCTCCAGACGCGGATGCCTATGTCGAAGAGGGAGATTTCGTCAAGAAGGGGCAGGTGCTGTGTATCGTCGAAGCCATGAAACTGATGAATGAAATCGAGTCCGAAACGGACGGGCGTATTGTCAAGATCTTGGCGGAAAGCACTAAGCCGATTGAATATGGTCAGGCCTTGTTTTTGATTGATCCTAAAGCCACCGCGTAATTCGTTCTCGCCGTACCGGAGCCAACGCGTGTTCAAGAAAGTTCTCGTTGCCAATCGCGGAGAGATCGCGCTGCGGGTGATTCGAGCTTGTAGAGAGCTCGGCATCAAGACCGTCGCGATTCATTCTGAAGCCGATGCCGCAAGTCTGCACGTGCGAGCGGCCGATGAAAAAGTGTGCGTCGGTCCTGCGGAAGCTGCACTAAGTTATCGCAATATTCCCAATGTATTGAGCGCCGCAGAAATTACCAGCGTGGATGCCATTCATCCCGGTTACGGGTTCCTGTCGGAAAACGCGCACTTTGCCGAGGTGTGCGAGTCCATCGGCATCAAGTTCATCGGGCCCACGTCTGAGAACATCGCCATGATGGGGGATAAGGCCAAAGCCCGTGAGGTGGTGGCCAAGCGGGGACTGCCGGTCACACCCGGGAGTCTCGGAGAACTGAAGAGCGAAGACGACGCATTGCAGGCCGCGCACAAGATCGGATTTCCCGTCATTATCAAGGCGACTGCAGGAGGCGGAGGGCGCGGCATGCGCGTGGTGAACAAGGCCGAAGATTTGGGCCGGGCCTTTCAAGCCGCGCAAGCCGAAGCCAAGTCCACATTCGGTAACGAAGGCGTCTATCTGGAGCGATATTTTCTGGAACCGCGCCATATCGAAGTTCAAGTGCTGGCCGATCACCGGGGCCATGTCATTCATCTGGGCGAACGTGATTGTTCGATCCAACGGCGGCATCAGAAGCTGGTGGAAGAAACCCCCTCTCCTGTGATCGATGACAAGCTGCGACGGGACATCGGCCGTGTTGCCGTCGAGGCCGTCAAGGCTGTGCAGTACCGGAACGTTGGGACGGTTGAATTCTTGCTCGACAAAGACCGAAATTTCTTCTTCATGGAGGTGAACACCCGCATTCAAGTCGAGCATCCGATTACCGAAATGGTCACCGGCATCGACTTGATTAAAGAACAGATTCGCCTTGCGGCAGGGGAGATTTTGACGATCAGGCAGCAGGATGTCACGATGAACGGGCATAGCATCGAGTGCCGGATCAATGCGGAGGACCCTGAGAAGTTTACCCCATCGCCCGGTCTGATCACCAAGTATAGCGCTCCCGGAGGGTTTGGAGTCCGAGTCGATTCCGCCATGGAGTCCGGGGCGACAGTCGTTCCGCACTATGATTCCATGATCGCCAAGCTGATTACCCATGGACGGGACCGCCAGGAAGCCATCGCTCGCATGCGGCGCGCACTCGACGAATTCGTGATCGATGGCATTAAAACGACGATTCCGCTCCATCGAAGAATTTTCGACGACGCCGATTTCCAAAAGGGCCATGTCTCCACGGCGTTCTTGGAGCAATTGTTGGCTCGATAGCCTCACGCTGATTCTTGTTCGAGTTCTCTCTCAGATCCTCCCTTCGGCTCGGTATGATCGTGCTCTCTGCCGGGTGATTCCCCACAGGCATTCTGATAAAATGTCCGTTGTGAAGGCATGTCGTTGTAGGATGAAGGTATGAAGCGGGTAGGGATTCTTCTTGGAGTGGTGGCCATTGGGTTGGCCATCGGCGGGTATGTGTTCTTCAATGGAGAACGCAAAGCACCGGTGCGATTTCGAACAGCGGGAGTCGAGCGGGGGGCGGTCGTTTCCGTGGTCAGCGCGACAGGGACAATCAATCCTGTTGTTTCGGTTCAGGTCGGCACCCAGGTGTCTGGGATGGTCAAGAGTCTGCATGCGGATTTCAACACGCGGGTCAAGGCGGGAGACATCGTTGCGGTCATCGATCCGGAGCCATTCAAGGCCCGGCGTGAGCAGGCGGCCAGCAATCTTGAAATGGCACGGTCGAGTGTGGCACGTGCCCGGGCGGATCTGGCGCAACGGAAACGGGAACGTGACCGGGTGCAGCCGTTAGTGGAGCAGCAATTCGTCTCCCAGAACGACGTCGACGTTGCAGTCACAAATTATGAGAGCGCAGAAGCGCAACTGCGGGTCGCGGAAGCTCAAGTGCGCCAGGCTGAGGCTGCATTGAATGTTGCTGAGTTGGAACTGAAGCACGCTGTCATCCGATCGCCGGTCGATGGGATCGTCGTCGCGCGGAATGTGGAAGTGGGACAGACCGTCGCAGCCAGTTTTGCTACGCCGAATCTCTTCTTGATTGCCCTGGATCTGACCAAAATGCAGGTGGATACCAATGTGAGCGAGTCGGATATCGGCGGTATGGCCGAAGGAAAAACCGCCACGTTCACGGTCGATGCCTATCCGGGGGTCCAATTTGCAGGCACCATTCGGCAGGTGCGATTGGCGCCGATCAATGTACAAAATGTCGTGACCTACAACGTGGTCGTCGCGGTGGACAACCGGGATCTTCGCCTGAAGCCTGGGATGACGGCCAATGTTTCAATCGTGGTTGCCCAGAGAGAAGGGGTCTTGAAAATCCCCAATGCCGCGTTGCGGTTTATTCCACCCTCGAGTGATGGGGGAGAAAACCATGCCCGTGAGGGAACAGGTGATACACACGCGGGGCGTACTGGCGGTGGAACCGTCGCCCTCTCGTCGGAATCCAACGGGCCACCGAGAAGGATCTGGAAGATGGGAACGACAGGAGAGCCGGAGCCACTCTCGGTTCAAACAGGAATTTCAGATGGCATGTGGACGGAAGTCATGGCCGGCCCGATTGCTGAAAGTGACAAGGTGATTATCGGAATCGATTCACCGCGAGGTGAGCGGCGAGCCAGCGAACTCCCTCCAGGTTTCGGTGGCGGCGGCGGACAACGGCGGCCTTCGCGAGACCGGGGCCTCTAGGTACTCCTTCCTCTGACACAGAGCATGCTCAAAAATTGCGCGGCGGAAAACCATGTTGATCGAATGCCAGGATCTGTGGAAAATCTATCGTCTCGGTGATGTGGAGGTTCAGGCGCTCCGTGGATTGAACCTGTCCATCGAACAGGGCGAGTTTGTCGCAATCATGGGAGCATCGGGTTCTGGAAAATCCACCCTGATGAACATCCTCGGTTGCCTTGATCAACCCACTCGAGGACGCTATTCCTTGAATGGGGTCGACGTGGCGGGACTGCGCTCCGACCAGTTGGCCGAGATCAGAAACGGGCAGATTGGATTTGTCTTTCAGAGCTTCAATCTGATTCCCCGGACCAGCGCGCTGGAGAATGCACAACTACCGCTGTTTTATCGTGGAATGTCGCTGCGTGAACAGCGGGCAATGGCGACGAGTGCCTTGAGCCGTGTCGGCCTGCAAGGGCGGGAGGGGCATTACCCGACACAGCTTTCAGGGGGCCAACAGCAGCGTGTCGCGATTGCGCGGGCATTGGTGGCCGGACCTTCTCTCCTCTTGGCCGACGAACCTACCGGCAATCTGGACACCGAATCGAGCCGGGAAATTATGGCGATTCTCGATGCCTTGAACAAAGAACAAGGCATGACGATCATTCTCGTGACGCATGAAACGGATATCGCCGCCTATGCTGATCGGGAAATTGTCATCAAGGATGGACGAGTACTGTTAGACCGAAACACTCAGGCGGGCGCGCGACCGTCGCCGTCAGGGGCGTGATGCCGGCGTTCATTCTCCTCACCGTGTGGACTGCCGTTCGGGTTCTTGGACGGAATCGGCTTCGAGCCGGATTGACCATGCTCGGAATCGTGATCGGTGTTGGTGCTGTCATTGCGATGGTCAGTATTGGCGAAGGGGCGAAAGCTGCCGTCGCCCAGCGTGTGGCCAGCATGGGCACTAACGTCATCATCATCTTTCCTGGTGCGATGACGACAGGCGGTGTACGAAGCGGACAGGGTGGCGCAGTGACGTTGACGGTGTCGGATGCCCTGGATCTCAAGAAACGTATTCCGCTGCTGCACGAGACGGGCTGGGGCAAGCGGGACGTCATGCAGATCGTCAATGGGAATAAGAATTGGAATGGGACAGTCAACGGGGTCTCGCCGAGCTATTTGACGATCCGGGATTGGTCGTTCACCAGCGGGGGGGCGTTTACACAACAGGATATGGACACCGCTGCGTCTGTGGCCCTGGTGGGGCAGACGACCGTCGACAATCTGTTCGACGCAGGGGAAGAGCCGGTCGGATCGGTCATCCGCATCAAGAACATGCCGTTTCGCGTGATCGGCGTCCTGGCGCCCAAAGGGCAATCGGCCCAAGGATCGGACCAAGACGACATTATTTTTATCCCGTTCACCGCCGCGGAGCGAAAAATCTTCGGTACGCAATTTCTCGGGTCCGTTGGAGCGGTGTTTGCCTCGACGGAACGACAGGAGGATCTCGCACCGGCGGTCGAGCAGATTCGTGAAGTCCTTCGGCTGCGGCATCGGCTTCAGCCGGGGCAAGAAGACGACTTCATGGTTCGCACCCAAGTCGATATCGGAAAAGTGCAGGAAGGGGCGAGTGAGACGATGACGCTCATGCTGTTTACCATTGCGTCAATCTCGCTCTTGGTCGGCGGCATCGGCATCATGAATATTTTGCTGGTGTCGGTCACGGAGCGGACCAGGGAAATCGGGGTGCGCATGGCGGTGGGGGCCAAACGGCGACATATCATGGCGCAGTTTCTGATTGAAGCGACGACGATCAGCTTACTGGGAGGCTGCCTTGGCATCGTCCTTGGGGTCGTAGGAGCCCGGGTGACGTCCGTGATCGCCGGCTGGCCCACAATCATTTCACCGGACACTGTTGTGACCGCCTTCGCGTTTTCTGTCGCCGTCGGGCTGTTTTTTGGATTGTACCCAGCCAACAAAGCGGCGCGACTCAATCCCATCGACGCGTTACGGTATGAGTAACGTCCTGCCGGATGATCGGTTACGTTACCTGTGGCGTGTCAAGGACGGATTCGATGGTACGCAGGGCGCGTGTGTTTATTAGCAGACCACAGTGCGGTGTTAGGCAGGATCAGTAGCCAATGAGAGGGAGACTTCGATGCGCGGGTTAGTCTTGTCCACCGTCTTATAGAGATGGGTTTCGACGATCCGGTTGTCATTAATCCCAAGCCCTTCGCAAATCGCGTCCTGGGTGATCTTGAGGCCGCTGTCGAGGTCGCGCCGAAGGACGGTCGTAAAGAAGAACCGAACGGAAAAGGCGAGTAAGCCGGACTGCAGCCGCTCCATCAGAGGCACGCGAGCAGGCGATTGCGCCAGGGCGAGCCAGACCTGCCGACCCACCTCTGCTTTGTACGTGCGTCCGGCAGCAGACAAGAGTCGCCGGCCATTGACCGTGGCATAGTGTTTGTTGATGCTGGGAGGAATCGGCAAGGTCAGCATGAGTCGATCCGCGGTGACCAGCGTGGGACCACCCGGTGCGTGCTGTCCGATGTCGACTCTTCGAGCAGTGCGGCGTGGTGTAATCGGAATGGCGCCATTCACTGCATTCAATGGTGCAGGGAGGGGCGCAGCCGGTTGATTGGGGAAAGATCGATACGAGGTCAGGCGAATTGGGATCTTTGAGGACCGGACACCTGTGCGTCGGTGGCGCGAGGGCATGAACCGCACTATAACAAATTCATGATCTTCGACATATTTTGCTCATAACGGTCTTCCGTCCGAGCAATATAACGGCGCCATTCACTGGGGTTCCAGAGTTCCAGACGGTGATACAGGCCGACCAAAATCACTTCTTGGTCTTCATCGACGGGGACCATTTTCCGCAAGCGACCTGGAATCAAAATCCGCCCTGCCTTATCGAGTTCAGAGGTTCCGGCTTCCGAGACAACGAAGTGCATGAAGAGGCGGCTTTGGTCTTCATCCAATGAAGACTTGGTCCGTTCGAGCACCTGCTCCCATTCCTTGGTGGAATAGATGAGCAGCGACTGCTCCGGGCCTTTGAGGAACACGACAGCCTGCCCCCCAGATTCGATCTGTTCGCGAATGGGCGAGGGGACAATGAATCGTCCTTTCTCATCCATCTTACAGAGGTATTCGCCAGCAAACATGGAGGGTTTCCTAGTTTAGATGTCGGTGGCGGACCGGGTCTGGTCGCGAATCCACTGTTCTAAATCCGTACGCACAAATCGCCATTCTTTTCCGAGCTTGAACGCCGGCAGCCGCCTGGTCTGCAAGTAGCGATAGAGCGTGCGTGGTGTGATCTTGAGATACTGGCACGTCTCCGCCAGGGTCATTAATTCGCTCTTGGGGGACGTCCCCATCGCGCCACCAGAGATCATCATTGCAACCAGATCGAATCATACGGCTCCCGACCGTGAGCGTATTCTAGGGATCAGTAGAAAATTGTCAAGGAAAATATATGACAATGCCTGTCACTGACTGTCAATGCCTGCTGATGCATCGCCACTGTCTTGAGTCTGATCCATCATGGCCTCGATCTCGGGACCAACATCCTCACCCATCTCCTCCCCCATTGTTTTCATGAAGCGAGCCATGCTGCGTGGATCGTTTTCGTCCAATCCACCAAGATTGTCGGCGTCCGCCAGCGATTCAAGCCGTGCTTCTTCGGATTTGGGTGCGGAAAATCGTGACAGGAGACGGTCCATCTGAGAGCTGCCACAGTGGGTACAGGTTACCGGCGCTTGGTTGCGGAGACTGAGAATCAGTACGGCACTTCGTGCTCGGCAGTCGTGGCAGCGATATTCATAAATCGGCATGTTTTTCCTCACGCAGGTCACAAGAGTTGAAGTTTTCGTTGGGCGAATATTCGGTCGGGAATGTGATTCGCGTCCACAGTGCGGCCGAGCGTCAGGACGAAGACGTGGCTGGAGCCAGCCTTGCGCAGGGTTTTCGCACAGACGTCTACCGTCGTGCCGGTTGTCAGGACGTCATCAATCAATAGAATGCGTTTGTCTGCGATGGATGCGGGCCGTGGTACCGCAAAGGCACCGCGGAGATTGTTCAGCCGCTCTCTCCGGGAGAGTGACGTCTGAGGCGGTGCCGGGGCAATCCGAATCAACGCCGTGCCAGAGACCGGGATGGTGAGATGCCGGCCGATCCTGTCGGCGAGGAGCAGCGATTGATTGAATTCCCGCTCGCGCAGCCGCTCGGCGTGCAACGGGACGGGGATAATCAGGTCGATGTCCTCCAGTGGTGGAAGCCGGTCGATCATGAGACGGGCTAACGGATCTGCCAGCGAGACTTTGCCGCGATATTTGAACAGGCAAATCGCATCTTGTAGAGGGGGACGATAGGGATAGAGCGTCCAGGCTTTGGTATAGGAGGGGGGGGCGTTTGTGGCACGATTGGCAGAGATGCCGTGGACTATAGGTCGTAGCGACGGGAGAAACGAATGGACGGTCACAACGCGCGCATCGTGCGGGACTGGGCGGTGCGATGGTGTTCCAGCATGTGGCGCAGAAGTACGGTATCGGATCATCAGCTAAGGGCGTGTGGCAAGCCGCGCACTCAACCGGGAGGAGAAATCGGACAGCCTGACGCAGTAGCCCCGGGATGGATGTTGAGATGGGGAGGGTCATCGCGGCACCTCTAACAGGCTGCGGAAAAACTCATTCTGACCTCTGTAGCCATCACGGGCATCGAGGTTTGAGACGGCGCTGAACAGCCATGCAGGATGCGCAAAAAAGGCCGTCCAGCAAGGCCGTAGCGAGCGAAGAGGCGAATCGTACTCTGTGCCGTACGTTAGCCTCTGAGTGATGCGAGAACGCCGCTGGCGGACTTTTTCGCATCCTGCTAAGACGGGAGTGGCGTCGAGAGCATCTTTAGGGGGACGAGCCTCGTCTGTCAAGGTTGTCGCGTTCTGAGCGGTTGTGCTATACGAGAGCGAGTGCGTCGTGCCGGGCTCATTCACCCGCCTACGCAGGAAGCCACGGTTGTCAAGCCGTGGAGGAATGCGCAGAGGGTGTCCTCAGAAGCCTTGGCAAAGGTGGACAAGCTTCGGCGAGGTGTCGCCGAAGACCCCAATGGGGCCACGGCTGTCAAGCCGTGGGGCTCCACCCGCATGGTGTATAGGTGGAGAATGGGGCGTCGTTCCGATGGTGAGACTCACACAAGTGTCCAAAACCTATATGCGTGGCGAGACGACCGTCTCCGCGTTGATCGATGTCAGTCTGGAAATCCGGCGAGGAGAGTTCTGCGCCTTCGTCGGGCCAAGCGGCTGCGGGAAGAGTACCTTGTTGAACATGATTGCGGGATTGGATCAGCCGACGTCTGGTGAGGTCCTGATTGAGACCCGATCCACTCGTCAATTGACTAGCGCCGAATGGACGAAGATCCGGCGCGAAACGATTGGGATTGTTTTTCAGGCCTTTCATTTGGTTCCTGGCTTGACGGCGGAAGAAAACGTCGCGTTGCCCTTGCTTCTGCGCGGGGAGGGGGGACGCGGGGCGGCGACACGGGTGGAGGAATTGCTCGAGATGGTGGGGATGACCAGGCGGAAGCGCCATCGGCCCGGCGAGTTGTCCGGCGGCGAACAGCAGCGGGTGGCGATCGCCAGGGCTTTGGTGCATCAGCCGAGGCTGCTCTTGGCGGATGAGCCCACCGGCAATATCGATTCGCATCAGGGAGCGGACATCATGGCGCTCATGAAGTCGTTGGCGAAGGCCGGCGGGCAGACGGTGCTGCTCGTCACACATAGTGAACAGGCGGCGCAGGCTGCCGATTATACGTGGACGATGCAGGATGGGCGATTGGTCGAGCGTACAGTGCAGATGTCCGAACCGGTGCCATTATGACGGATCTGTCAACCACGATTGCCGGCGTCCGATTCCCCAGCTGCTTCATGAACGCGGCGGGAGCCCTCTGTGTCACGAGAGACGAACTGGTCGCGCTTGGGGAGTCCGGTGCGGGGGCGATCGTCACCAAGTCGATGACGGTCGAACCGAGACAGGGGAATCCTGAACCGCGCTATTATGGGTTTCCCGGCGGGTCGATTAATTCCATGGGCCTGCCGAATCTGGGCTACCAGGCCTATGCCGAATTGATCCCTGACCTCAAACGATACGGCAAGCCGGTCATTGCCAGCGTGGCGGGACTCTGCGAGGATGATTTTCCGACCATTGCGGCGATTATTAATGCCGCACAGCCGGATCTCATCGAAGTGAACCTCTCGTGTCCGAACATTCCAGGTAAACCACAAATCGGGTATGACCCAGATGCGTCCGAGCGGGTGATCAAGCGGGTGCGGAGTCTCATTACGGTCCCGATGGGTCTGAAGCTTCCGCCGTATTTTGATCCTGCTCATCATGAGGTGATGGGAAAAGTCATCGGACGGCATGGGATCGATTTTTTGAATATGATCAATTCGGTGGGCAACGGCCTGGTCGTCGATCCGGAGCGGGAAGCCGTCGTCATCAAGCCCAAGGGTGGGTTCGGCGGATTAGGCGGCCGCATCATCAAGCCGGTTGCGCTGGCGAACGTCCGCGCGTTCTACAAGGTGTTCCAGGGAAGAATTCCGATCATCGGAACGGGCGGTGTGGTGGATGGGGTGGATGCGTTCGAACATGTCTTGTGCGGCGCCTCTGCCGTGCAGATTGGCACTGTGTTGGTGGAAGAGGGATTGGGAGCGTTCGACCGGCTTAAGAATGAGTTGGCGACTGTGCTGGCACGGAAGGGGTATCGCTCGCTGGCGGACTGCCTGGGGACAGTCAAAGAGTTGTAGGATTACCGTGGGCCGAAGTCGCGCGGCAATAACCCCAGTTGCATGGATTGGCGAAGAAGTTGGGCGACATTGCGGACATTGAGCCGTCGCATCATGTTGAAACGATGCACTTCGACGGTGCGGACGCTGATGTCCAGCGAAGCGGCGATCTCGCGATTCGTGCGGCCCCTGGCAACTCGTTTTAAGATCTGAGACTCTCGCGTGGTGATGTGGCGTGCCGGTTTATGGTTGCGCTGGCCCGGTTCAAGCTGAAGTGCCGTGTTGCCTCTGGTTCTCGCCATCCTGTGCTCCTTTGCCTTGTGTGGAATCGAGTCTAACAAGGGATACACAAGCTGTAAACGAAACCGGCGATCTGTGCAGGGCCCTCTCTTCGTGCATTCCTGGACGTGTGTAAAGGCCGATGGTTCCCTTCCTTAAAGCCCTATCACTGATTCTTCTCGCGCATGTCACGCAGCGTCCGCTGCGGACCTTGCTGACGATCACCGGGGTTGCGCTCGGCGTCTCTGCCTCCGTGGCGGTCCGCACCGCGAACGTCGATGTCCTCCACTCATTTGAACAGACGGTCTTAACTGTGGCGGGACCGACGACCTTGGAAATTTCCGGAGGAGAAGTGGGGCTAGATGAGCGGTTGATCACGGCCGTGCGTCACGTTTCCGGTGTCACGGCGGCTTCTCCGGTGATTCTTCAGACGGCGGTGAAGGCGGGTGACGGAGCGACAAGCCAGGCTGTTCAGGTCCTGGGTCTGGATTTGCTTGCGGAAATCGACTCGCGAGGGTTTCGTGTCGGCCATCAGCCGGCAGAGCGACGCTGGGAGACCATGCTTGATTCCAATGCGGTGCTGCTGGGTCGCAAGCAGGCGGCGGACTGGCATGTGTCGATGGGCGATACGGTCGACCTCTTAGTCGGTCCTGGTGTGGTGACATGCCGGGTGTCCGGGATTCTGGAGGATGCTGCAGATCGGACCTCATCCTGGGATCGTGTGGCGGTCATGGATATTGCTGCGGCGCAAGTGACATTCGCCATGGTGGGCCGTTTGGATCGAATTGACCTTATCACTGAAGAAGGAACATCGGTTGAAGCCATTGCGGAGGCCGTACGGGCAATCGTGCCGCCACACGTCACCGTCGAGCGCCCGGCAAGCCGAACCAACCAAGTCGAGCAGATGTTGCGGGCATTCCGGCTGAACTTGACCGTGCTGAGCTGGGTGGGGCTGTTGGTTGGGATGTTCTTAATCTATAACACGATGGCCTTCGCGGTGGCCCAACGCAGGCGAGAAATTGGGATTTATCGTGCGATTGGGATGACGCAAACACGTGTTGCCGTTCTGTTTTTACTTGAGGCCGCAGTACTGGGATTGATCGGAGGTGCGCTAGGAAGTGTGACGGGCTTTGTGCTGGCCCAGCAGTTGACGGCACTCCTGAGCCGGACCATTTCGGATCTCTACGTGCCTGTAGGATCAGGTGGCGGGCATGTGCTTGAATCCGGCTGGTTCTGGACCTTGACACTCGAAGGTCTTGCCGTTGGGTGTCTCGTCTCAATGATTGGCGCGATAGGCCCAAGCCTGGATGCGGGCAGAACGGCACCGGCTCTCGCGTTGGCACCAGGGGATTATGAAGCGGGGCATCAGTTACAAGTGGCCGGCTTGAGTCTTGTTGGGCTGGGGCTGCTTGCCGTAACGGGAGCGCTGAGTTTCGCTGGACCGGTGGATGGCGTGCCACTCCCGGGCTATCTGGCCACCCTCTGTTTACTGGCCGGGTTATCGTGTCTCGCACCAATCTGTGTTACCGGATGGCGCCGCAGCAGGCGGCAAGGTGGACTCAATCCCGAGATGCAAGGGGTCATGCGTGACATTGCGATCGATCATGCCTCACGGAATCCAGGCCGCAATGGGGTCACGGTGTCTGCGTTGATGGTTGGCTTGGCGATCATGATCGGGGTCTTGGTGATGGTCCGAAGTTTCCGGCATACGGTGGAAGTTTGGGTGGCCGAGACGGTGATCGCGGATGTTGTGGTGGCTCCCTCGCTGTGGTTACGCGGAACGGAGGCGGGAAGTGTGGGCCGAAGCCTGCCCTCATCCTGGTCGGCCGTGTTGGCATCGATCCCGGAAGTCTCGGCGGTCGATACCTACCGTGACGTGCGAGTTGTGGTCAATGGCCAGCGTGTCGCCATCGTTTCGCGCGATTTGCGCCTGCATGCGCGAATGAGCCGATATCTGTTGCGCCAGGGTGACTCGTCGGAGCAACTCAACCATGCAGCGGACGTCGGTGGGGTGTTGGTATCTGAAATCTTAGCCGGGAAACTTGGAGTGCAGGAAGGTGACAGTCTTGACATCGTGACGCCGGAAGGACGAAAGCAGTTTCCCATCGTGGCGGTATTCTACGATTACGCCACCGACGGCGGAAAAATCCTGATGGATCGCGCGCTGTACCAATCGCTGTGGCATGACGAGTTGGTGACGGTCTATCCGGTCTATCTGGCCGCCGGTGTGGATCTGGATCGAGTCAGGAATACGATGGCCGCCAGATTGCAGGACGCGGGAGGCGGCCGGTTTCCTCCCTTGCTGATCAGTAATGCCGAACTACGAACGGAAATCTTGGAGATCTTCGATCGAACGTTTCTGATGACCTATGTCCTCGAAGCCATTGCGGTCATCATCGCGATGCTTGGGATTATCAATACGCTGGTGACATCCGTACTGGAACGACGCCGGGAGTTTGCGACGATTCGAGCCATCGGGGCAAGCGAAGGACAGGTGACGCAATTGGTCCTGTGGGAGGCGGTCTACTTGGGGGTGGTCGGGATCGGACTGGGTCTTGTGGGAGGCGGAGCGCTCTCGCTGTTGTTGGTGAACGTCATCAATAAACAATCATTCGGTTGGACCATTCACATGATCATTCCTTGGGGAGGCCTCGCGCAGGCGGTTCTTCTGGCGGGGGGGGCCACCGTTGTCGCTGGATTGTTCCCGGCGCGATGGGCTGCGCAACAGCCGGTGGCTGAAGGGCTGAGGGACGACTAGGCATGTCCCTTATTCGATTCAGAAGGCGATGAGTGCGACCGGCTCAATGTTCATTGGTATTATGGGGGCCGTGGTGTTTCTGCTGGCAGTGTTTTCGTTTAGTCAGCGAAACTGGAAAAGCGGGTGCGTGTGGGTAATAGTCGGCCTTGGGATCATTATCGTCATGACCTACCTCGATAAGCCGTCATCGGCACCGTGGCGGTAGTCGGTGTGTCTTGGCACAGGGCAATCCCGTGGCCGCTTCACAGATGCGGGCATACGACTAGTGTTTGTCGCGATGTGTGCCAACGTGGGAGAGGTTTCCTGACACCCACTCCTCGTCGGCACACATCCACGCCGCCGGATTCATTCACACCGCACCGATAGGGTCAGCACGTGACACCCATTCCGTACAGGACCATCCAGCCGCATACAAGCAGCGACTACTTATTATGCTCGTAGGCTGCTCGAAGATCACTGGCTGGAGGATTGGTGCTGCTCACAAAGGAAATTGTCAGATAAATGAACACGGCTGCTCCGACAATAATGCTGCCGAGATAGAGCCAGGTCCTATCCATGGCGTCCTCCTTGGTTGAGGGTGGTCTGCGTGGTCAGACCTATTGAGATTGAGAAGGTTGCGATCTGCGGTTCGGTGATCCATACGGACCTCACCGCTGCATTGAACGGTAGGATCGACAGGGAAATTGTATTGCGAAGTTGGGAGAAGGGAAATCGGGGGAACCCCTTAGCGGAACTGTCTCTGTGGCAGAACGCCCCATGCTGCGATGCGATGTGGAAAGAAGCGGCGAGGCGATCGTTAGGATCGGCTGCGAGAGCTATCCAGCGATGCGACCATGTTTACGATGCGCGCCCGTGCGTCATCGGAGATGTCGGTGAATTGGACGCCCATTCCCGGATAGAAGACGTGCCGTTCTTCTCGTGGTCGGATCCACGCCACTTTCCCTCGCGCGACAATCGGCCGGGTGTGATCGTCAGGCAAGACCAGCTCCAGGGTGAGATCCGTGCCAATCGTCTGCGGGGAAGTGGTTTCGATAAAAATTCCACCGCCTCCGATCTCGCAGGTGACGCCGTTAAAGTCGGAACGGCCTGACGCGGCGTAGCACAGCTTTGCGGCCAGCTGACTGCGGGGATAATTGCGCACTGGCCGAGGCGTGCGATCCGGTTTGCTGAAACTGTTGATGAAGTCGATAATCGCATCCCACGGGACCGTCCCCAGATGTTCATCGGACGGGCTGACTACCGCCAGAGTCTCCGTCGCACTATCGATCTTGAGTGTCTTGCCTTGGTGTTTGGCTGAATGCTTGATGGTCAGCTGCATCATGGTGTGTGACGGCTGAATGTGGTTTGGTGGCGGTGCCCCGGATTGAACGGGGGACCCGCGGCTTATGAGTCCGCTGCTCTACCAACTGAGCTACACCGCCACGGTGACGAGCGGGCGGAAAACGTGGCTGATCATAGCCGAAGAACAGCAGCGCTGTCCACCTGGCGTAAGTCGGTACAGTGGCGGGATCTTTCCATGATCTTGGAGGAGAAACCTGCTAAGGTGGGTTCCTCATTCACGGATGCATATGATGTCGATTGGCAATGGCAGAGCGGTGGTGGTCACTGGAGCCTCGACCGGGATCGGCGCAGCTTGTGCGGTCCATCTGGATCGGTTGGGTTTCTTGGTGTTTGCCGGTGTACGGAAAATCCAAGACGGAACGGCGCTTCAACAACAAGGGACGGGGCTCATCCCGATCTTGCTCGATGTCACAGATGGGGCGCTCATTCAGCAAGCACACGCGCTCGTTGCCGAGAGAGTTGGAAGCAACGGAGTTCACGGACTCGTGAATAATGCCGGCATTGCGGTGGTTGGTCCGCTCGAGGGCGTGCCGATTTCAGACTTGCGAAAGCAGCTGGAGATCAACGTGATCGGACAAATTGCCGTGACGCAGGCATTTCTCCCGCTGATACGGACGGCCCGCGGCCGGATCGTGAACATGGGTTCAATCGCAGGCCGTGGAGCATTGCCGTTGATGGGACCCTATTCTGCGTCGAAGTTCGCGCTGGAAGCGATGACTGATGCCTTGCGATTGGAATTGCAGCAATGGGGAATTCACGTATCGATTGTGGAGCCCGGGGCGATTGCGACGCCGATCTGGGAGAAGTCCGGGAAGGATGCCGCCGCTTTAGAAATAGCCATGCCGACGCACATGCGCAGCCTCTATGCCACACTCGTGGCTGCGGTCAGAACGGTGGTTGGGGAAGCGTCCGCACGGGCTATTGCCACCGATGCTGTTTCGCACGCTGTGGAACATGCGCTGACGGCATCTCGTCCGAAGACCCGGTATCTTGTAGGGACGGATGCCAAACTCCGAGCCGTGATGATCAAGCTGCTTCCCGATCGGCTGTCTGATGCCGTGCTCACCTGGGCGCTCAAATTGCCCCGGTAGGGGCTCTTTCCTGGTATAGGGTTATCGTCTTAACGTATCCAAAACGGTTTTTTGGCAAAACGGTTGCCATTGATCTGAATCGCTATTTCGTGCCGTCCGGGAAAGAGTTTGCGAGTGGTCATGTCGTTGCGCAGTAGGTGACGCTTGGTGAGCGTCATGCTCTCCGCTTTCTGCAGTCGGAGAGTTTTCAGCTTAAAGACCTTCCGGCCGTTTAGTTGCCCTGCATGGTTCTGAAAAGAGATGACATAGTCGGCGACAATGTTCACGGATTGTCTTGCCCGCAGCGTTAGCGAGAATTCAAGCGCGTGGTTCATCTTCACTTGCTTGGGGACGGTGAAGTCTGAGACGCGTACGGGCGGATTGGGTGGAACACCTAACAACCGCATGGCCTTCGGGTGTCCCATCTTGATGAGTGTGCGCAGCGCGTGTCTCATGATATAGCCCATTTCCTTGGGCCGTTGCTTTCCGGACTGTTTCCAGCGTGACAGCGTCGCGATCGCCAAGTCAGGGTCACGTTTGGAGAGATCGTTGATGTGGTTGGCTACGGAACGGGTGACAAACCTGGTCGGGTCGAAGAAAAGGTTGTCGAGGATGGGAATCGCCGCGCCGATGGGGATGACGATCCGTTTCGACCACGGAAGCGTGGGGCGTGTTCCTTCGCTGCAGAGTCGGCGGACATGGTAGTGCTGGTCTGTACTCCATGTGGACAGAGTACGCAGGGTTTGCTCGGGAAAGGCATTGATGAAGGAGCGGATGGCATCCTCTGCGGAAAACCGCATGGTGAGGTCGTGGAGGAGGTCTTGTCAATAGGTGTGTAAATGAGGTTCAGGCGGCGGTCCTCTCGGACTGATCGTTTCTGTCGCGGTTCACACTTCCTGACCGTCTCATTTTCCCATCCTTGAACGGCACACCGGCGGCGAC